>JAJPHA010000026.1 GCA_021325475.1 Rhodanobacteraceae bacterium
GCGACGGCGGCGGGCATCGATGCCGGTTCCGTGGCGACCACGGGCGCGACCGCGTCGGTCGCTTGCGTCACCGTCGGCGCGATCTCCTCGTCGCCGGCGCAGGGGGGATTCGTTGTAATCATGGTGGCGGGAACTACGGCATCAAAGAACGAAAGTTGTTGTGGCTCGACGCACGGCGGCGCGTCGGCTTCGGCGCCAGGCGCGATGGCGGTCTGCGGACGCTCATCCGGCGACACGGCGTTCATCTCAGTGCGCCTCCGGCGTCGCGGCATCGAGCGAGCGCGCCTGCTCGGAGTCCGGGAAGGCGTCGCGCAGGCGTTTGGCGTAATCGCGCGCGGTGTCGGCGTGACCGAGCTTCACCTCGATGTTGCGCGCCAGCAGCAACGCCGCCGGATCCGGCTTGCCGATCGCCTCGAAGCGCTGGATGAAGGCGCGCGCGCGGAAGAACTCGTTCTTGCGATACAGCACTTCGGCCAATTGGTAGAGCGCGACCGGGTTGTTCGGATTGGTCTCGAGCGCGCGGCGGAAGTCGGCCTCGGCCTCGTCGAGATGGCCGTCGCCCTGTTTCAACAGGCACACCCCGGCATTGGTATACAAGGCATCGGGCGTCTTGTAGAACGGATCCTCCATCGCCCGCGCGAAGTACTGCTGCGCCTGCGCGTACTTGCCGGCGGCGCACAGGAACTGACCGTAATTGTTGTTGGCATCGCCCGACTTCGGCGCCAGTTCGACCGCGCGCGCGTAGTGCTGCTCGGCGGCGCCGACGTTGCCGATGCGCTCGTAGAGCACGGCGATCACGGTGTGCGCATCGACGTAGTTCGGGTCGTACTGCAAGGCCTTCTGCAGATTTTCCAGCGCCAGATCGAGCTTGCCGCGCTGCATGTAGCGCTGGCCGAGCTCGACGCGCACGCGCGCGGCCTCTTCGCGCTTGTCCTGCTTCGACTCGGCCACGCCGCGGCTGCCGCCGGCGGCCATGCAGGCCGCGAGCAACGCGCCGGCGCAGCCCACCGCGAGCGTTCGCCGCAGCTCACGCCACATGGCGCGCGCCCTCCTCCAGCCGGCGGCGGAATTCGGCCTGGCGCCGGGTACGATCAAGCACCTGCCCCTTCAACTGGCCGCAGGCCGCGTCGATGTCGTCGCCGCGCGTGCGCCGCACCGTGGTGAGCACGCCGGCATCGAGCAGGATCTTCTGGAAGGCGCGGATCGTCGCCTCGTCGGAACGCTCGAACACGGTGCCGGCGAAGGTGTTGAACGGAATCAGATTGACCTTGCTCGGCAATCGGCGCATCAGCTTGATCAGTTGCCGCGCGTGCTCGGGCCGATCGTTCACGCCGCGCAGCATCGTGTACTCGAACGTGATCGAGGTGCGCGGCCGGCGCGCGGCGTAGCGCTGGCATGCCGCGATCAGTTCGTCGATCGGATATTTCTTGTTGAGCGGCACCAGTTGCGTGCGCAGCTCGTCGTTGGGCGCGTGCAGCGACACCGCGAGCGAGACGTCGGCGACTTCGCCGAGGCGATCGATCATCGGCACCAGTCCCGCCGTCGACAGCGTCACGCGCTTGTTGGCGAGCCCGAAGCCGAGGTCGTCGCGCATCACGCTCATCGCCCGCACGACGTTGTCGAAATTGAGCAGCGGCTCGCCCATGCCCATCATCACCACATTGGTGAGCTTGCGCTGCCGATGCGGCACGTTGCCGAGATGGCGCGCCGCGACGAACACCTGACCGACGATCTCGGCGGTGGCCAGATTGCGGTTGAAGCCCTGCGTGCCGGTCGAGCAGAACCGGCAGTTGAGCCCGCAGCCGATTTGCGAGGACACGCACAGCGTGCCGCGGTTCGATTCCGGGATGAACACCGTCTCGACCGCGTTGCCGCCGTCCATGCCGAGCAGCCACTTGTGGGTGGCGTCGGCGGCCTGCTTCTCGAACAGGATCTTCGGCGGCACGATCTCGGCGACGGCCTCGAGCTTTTCGCGCAAGGCCTTGCCGACATCGGTCATCTGCGCGAACTCGGTGACGTGGCGGTGATAGATCCACTTCATCACCTGCTCGGCGCGATACGGCTTCTCGCCGAGCTCGGCGAACAGGTCGCGCAAGCCGTGCCGATCGTAGTCGAGCAGATTGAGTTTCGTCGTCACGGCTCCGGGACCTCAGCGCGGGCACAGCTCCGTGCCCGAGAAAAAGTACGCAATTTCCACTTTTGCCGTTTCCGGCGCGTCGGAGCCGTGCACGGCGTTGGCGTCGATCGACTGCGCGAAATCGGCGCGGATCGTGCCGGGCGCGGCCTTCTTCGGATCGGTGGCGCCCATCAGATCGCGGTTCTTCTGGATCGCGCCTTCGCCCTCGAGCACCTGGATCATCACCGGCCCGGAGATCATGAACTCGACCAGCGGCTGGAAGAACGGCCGCTCGCGATGCACCGCATAGAACCCTTCGGCTTCCGCGCGCGACAACTGCTTCATCTTGGCGGCGACGATCTTCAAGCCGGCCTTTTCGAATCGCGTGTAGATTTCACCGATGACGTTCTTCGCCACGGCATCGGGTTTGATGATGGACAAGGTGCGCTCCAGCGCCATGCAGTCGTCTCCGCTTCGGTGCAGTAGTGAGGAAAATCCCCGGAATGCGAATCGTAGCACCAAATTCGCGGCATTCCACGGGGTTAGCTCACAAAATGGCGGACAATTCTAGTTCCGCCGGGGGCGGCGATCCGCCGGTCCGCCCGGTGGTGGCAGGCTGCGCGCGTTGACCGGTGCGCCGCCTCCGCCCTATCCTTCAAACGCCCGTTTGAGCGCGCGCCGGGTGGAACGATCGCCCGGCGCCGGCGGACCGACGCGTGAACTCGCCCCATTTCTCGACCAAACAACGGATCCTCGATTCGGCCGAAGCGCTGTTCGCGCGCCATGGCTTCGCCGGCGCCTCGCTGCGCCAGGTCACGGCCGCGGCCAAGGTGAATCTGGCGGCGGTCAACTACCACTTCGGCTCCAAGGAAAACCTCATCAACGAGGTGTTCCGGCGCCGCCTCGACGTGCTCAACAGCGAGCGCCTGCAGGCGCTTTCCGCCGCCCTCGCGGCGCCGGAGGTGCGCCTGGAAGACGTGCTCGCGGCCTTCATCCGCCCGGCCCTGGCCATGGCCCAGGACGAGCACGGCGGCGCCGGCTTCGTCCGCGTGCTGGCGCGGGCGTATGCCGAGCACAACACGCAATTGCGCAAGTTCCTGCACGACAACTACAGCCCGACGCTCAAGCAGTTCGCCGCGGCGTTCGCCCGGTTGCTGCCGCATCTGGACAAGCAGGAACTGTACTGGCGGCTCGACATCGTCAGCGGCGCGCTCACCTATGCGATGGCCGATTTCGGCCTGATCAAGCGCCGCGGCACCACACCGCAGCAGCACCAGGAACTGGCCGTCCAGCATCTGATCAAGTTCGCCGCCGCCGGATTGCGCGCGCCGTGACGCCCGAATCTCCCGAATATCGACCACCCGCGAGTATCCTCATGACTACCCCGTCGCTACGCATCCGCAAGGCCGCCGTCCTCGGCGCGGGCGTGATGGGCGCGCAGATCGCCGCGCACCTGACCAACGCCAATGTCGAGACCGTGCTGTTCGACCTGCCCGCCAAGGACGGCGATCCGAACGGCATCGTGCTCAAGGCCATCGACAATCTGAAGAAGCTCTCGCCGGCGCCGCTGGCGGACAAGTCGCGCGCCGGTGCCATCGTGCCGGCCAACTACGACCAGCACCTCGAGCTGCTGCGCGGCTGCGACCTGATCATCGAGGCGATCGCCGAACGACTGGACTGGAAGCGCGATCTGTATGCGCGGATCGCCCCGTACCTGGCCAAGACCGCCGTGCTCGCCAGCAATACTTCTGGCTTGAGTATCAATGCCTTGGCGGATGTTCTTGACGAAAGTCTTCATCACCGGTTCTGCGGCGTGCATTTCTTCAATCCGCCGCGTTACATGCACTTGGTCGAGCTCATCCCCTGCGCCAAGACCGACCGCGCCGTGCTGGACGGCCTCGAGGCGTTTCTCACCACCACCCTCGGCAAGGGCGTGGTCTTCGCCAAGGACACGCCGAACTTCATCGGCAATCGCATCGGCGTGTTCTCGATGCTGGCGACGATGCATCACACCGAGCAGTACGGGCTGCCCTACGACGTCGTCGATGCGCTCACCGGCCCGGCGATCGGCCATCCGAAGAGCGCGACCTACCGCACCGCCGACGTGGTCGGCCTGGACACCATGGGCCACGTCATCAAGACCATGCAGGAGCAGTTGCCGAACGATCCGTGGCATCGTTACTTCAAGTCGCCGGCGGTGATCGAGGCACTGATCGCCAAAGGCGCGCTCGGCCAGAAGAGCGGCGCCGGCTTCTTTCGCAAGGTCGGCAAGGAGATCCTGGTGCTCGACCCGGCCAAGGCCGACTACGTGCCGCAGACCGGCAAGGTCAGCGACGAGGTGGCCGCGATCCTCAAGCTCAAGAACCCGGCCGAGCAGTTCGCCAGGTTGCGCGCGAGCAAGGACCCGCAGGCGCAGTTCCTGTGGGCGATCCATCGCGACCTGTTCCACTATGCCGCCTGGTGTCTTGCCGACATCGCCGACTCGGCGCGCGACGTCGATTTCGCCATGCGCTGGGGCTACGGCTGGAAGCTCGGCCCGTTCGAGACTTGGCAGGCGGCCGGCTGGGCCGACGTGGCGCGCTCGATCGCCGAGGACATCGCCGCCGGCAAGGCGATGAGCAGCCAACCCCTGCCCGCCTGGGCGAGCGACCCCGCGCGCCGCGGCGTGCACGACGCGGACGGTTCCTATTCGGCCGCGACCGGCCGCCAGGTGCCCCGCTCCACGGCGCCGGTCCATCGCCGCCAGTTGTTTCCGGAAACCGTGCTCGGCACGAGCCTCGATCGCGGCACGACGATCTTCGAAACCGACGAGGCGCGGCTGTGGAATCTGGGCGGCGACGACATCGCCATTCTCTCGTTCAAGACCAAGATGCACACCTTGAGCGCCGGCGTGATCGATGCGGTGCAGCGCGCGATCGACACCGCCGAGCGCGACCACAAGGCGCTGGTGATCTGGCAGGACAGCGAGCCGTTCAGCGCCGGCGCCAACCTGAGCGAGGCGGTCGCCCTGCTCAAGGCGGGCCGGATCGCCGAATTCGAGGCATTCGTCGCGCGCTTCCAGGAGACCAGCCAGCGCCTCAAGTTCGCGCTCGTGCCGGTGGTCGCCGCGGTGCGCGGCATGGCGCTCGGCGGCGGCTGCGAGTTGCAGATGCACTGCGCGCGCACGGTGGCGGCGCTGGAGAGCTACATCGGTCTGGTCGAAGCCGGTGTCGGCCTGCTGCCGGCCGGCGGCGGGTTGAAGGAAATCGCCATCCGCGCCGCGCAACAAGCCGTCGGCGGCGACGTGTTCGGTGCCTTGCGGGCGTATTTCGAAACGGTGGCAATGGCCAAGGTCTCGGGCAGCGCGCTCGAAGCCAGGGAACTCGGCCTGCTCCGCCCGAGCGACGTCGTCGTGTTCCATGCCGACGAGTTGCTGTACGTGGCCAAGAACGAAGCGAACGCGCTCGCCGAATCGGGCTGGCGGCCGCCGTTGCCGAACCGGCAGATCCCGGTCGCCGGCGACGTCGGCGCGGCGACGTTCAAGGCCAGCCTGGTCAATATGCTCGAAGGCCGCTTCATTTCGCCGCACGACATGGAAGTCGCCGGTCGCATCGCCGAGGTGCTGTGCGGCGGTGCGATCGAGCGCGGCTCGCTGGTCGACGAACCATGGCTGCTCGACCTCGAACGCCGGCACTTCGTCGCGCTCGCGCAAATGCCGAAGACGCAGGAGCGCATCGCGCATACGCTGGCGACGGGCAAGCCGTTGCGGAACTGAAAACCAGGGCCGAGGGCCAAGAGCCAAGAGCCGAAAAGCCGCACCCTCAGCCCTCGGCCCTCACCCCTCAGCCCTTATCTCCGAAGGACTCCTCCATGAACCGCCAAATCCAAGACGCCTACATCGTCGCCGCCGTGCGCACGCCGGTCGGCAAGGCCCCGCGCGGCGTGTTCCGCAACACCCGTCCGGACGATCTGCTCGCCTTCGCCATCGATGCTGCATTGTCCCGAATTCCACAAGTGGACAAAGCGCACATCGAGGACGTCATCATCGGCTGCGCCATGCCCGAGGCCGAGCAGGGCATGAACGTCGCGCGCATCGCCGTGCTGCTCGCCGGCCTGCCGCACGGCGTGCCCGCGGTGACGATCAATCGCTTCTGCTCCTCGGGGTTGCAGGCAGTGGCGATGGCCGCCGACCGCATCCGCCTCGGTGAAGCGGATTTGATGATCGGCGGCGGCACCGAAAGCATGAGCATGGTGCCGATGATGGGCTTCCATCCGGTGTTCAACCCGGCCATCTTCCGCGACGAGCACATTGGCATCGCCTACGGCATGGGCATCACCGCCGAGAAGGTCGCCGAGCGCTGGAAGGTGACGCGCGAGCAGCAGGACGAATTCGCCGTCGCCAGCCACGCCAAGGCGCTGGCCGCGATCCAGAACGGCGAGTTCGCCGACGAGATCGCGCCGTACACGCTGGCCGACCATTACCCCGATCTCGGCCAACGCGGCATCGTCGACGATACGCGCGTGATCCGCAACGACGAGGGTCCGCGCCCCGGCACCACGGCGGACGCGCTGGCCCGGCTGAAACCGGTATTCCGCGCCAACGGCACGGTGACCGCCGGCAATTCCTCGCAGATGTCGGACGGCGCCGCGGCGGTGGTGCTGGCCAGTGAGAAGGCGATCAAGCAATACGGCCTCACCCCGCTCGCGCGGTTCGTCGGCTTCGATGTCGCCGGCGTGCCGCCGGAGATCATGGGCATCGGTCCCAAGGAAGCGATTCCGAAGGTCTGCCGGCGCACCGGCGTCACACCGGACGCGCTCGACTGGATCGAACTCAACGAAGCCTTCGCGGCGCAGGCGCTGGCGGTGATCCAGGATCTCGGCCTCGACCCGGCCAGGGTCAATCCGCTCGGCGGCGCGATCGCGCTCGGTCATCCGCTCGGCGCGACCGGCGCGGTGCGCATCGCCACGCTGGTCCATGGCCTGCGCCGGCGCAAGCAGAAGTACGGCATGGTGACGATGTGCATCGGCACCGGCATGGGCGCGGCGGGGATCTTCGAGGCGGTGTAGCGGAACGCCGGCCGCGTCCCCGCGCCGCTAGGCGAGCTTCGGCAACCGGCCGCGCAAGCTGTCGGCATCGTGCGGTCCGGGTTCGACGATGAGTTCGCGCGCGGCCTCGACCTGGCCCCAGACGTTCCATAGCAGCACGCCGCGCACGCGGCCGCCGTCGAGGTAGTACACCACGCCCTCGTGGTACGGCTGCGTCCACTGTTCGACGATGTCGAGACGATCGTCGAGCGTGCCGACCGCCTCGTAGCCGAGGTCGAACATATCGGAATAGAAGAACGGCAGCGTGGTGTAGGGCTCGTCCTCGCCCGTCATCATGCGCCCGGCATGGTGGCCCATGCTGATCGCGGCGTTCTCGTGCTCCACGCGCACATGCGCGCCGAGCGCGGCGCAGGGGAAACGGGCGACGTCGCCGGCGGCGAAGATGTCGGGATCGGTCGTGCGCAGACGGTCGTCCACGACGATGCCGTCGTCGAACGCCAATCCCGCCTGCTGCGCGAGCTGCGTGTTCGGGGTCACGCCGAGTCCGGCCACGACGGCATCGACGGCGAGCCTGGTGCCGTCGGCGAGCGCGAGTTCGGCGCCGCTCTCGCCGGCGCGGCCGCCGCCGACGCGCGCGCCCGGACGGGCGTCGACACCGCGCTCGCGATAGTAGCCGTTGAGGAATTCGGCGAGTGCGGCGGGATAACGGCCGGCGCCGATCGCGGCACCGGGAAACAGCAGCGTGACCCGGCAGCCTTGCCCGGCCAACGCCGCGGCGAGCTCGCTGCCGATGAAGCCGCCGCCGACCACGGCGATGTGCGCACCGGCCACGGCCAAGCGGCGCAGGGCGAGGTAATCGTCGAGGGTGCGGAAGTCGATCGCGCGCTTGCCCGCGAACGGCAGGCGTCGCGGCGCGGCGCCGGTGGCGAGCAGCAGGCAGCGATAGCCATAGGTGTCGCCGCGGTCGTCGCGCGCGCGGCGCGCCGTGCGATCGAGGGTGACGATCCGCCGACCGAGATGCAGCTTCGCCACCGCTTTCGTGCCGAGATCGATCGCCTCGACCGACTTGTCGCCCTTCCACAGGGTTTTCGACAGCGGTGGCCGTTCGTACGGCGCATGCTTGTCGTCACCGACGATGCCGATGCGCGCCTGCGGCGCGCGCTCGTGGATGGCCTTGACCGCGGCGTCGGCGGTCATGCCCGCGCCGACGATCAGATAATCGTACCGGTACTCCATGGCCGCACTCCGCGGAGCCGGGCGATCAGCATACCGCGCGGCGCGGAGGCAGGCTACCGGCCGAAACCGTCGTAGAAGATGCGATCGCCGCTCTGCGCCTCGAAGGCGCCGATGTCCGTGGCCGCGCCGACGCGTCGCGCGAACGCCGCGCCGCGTTGATCCGAGGGGATCGTCCCCGGCGGGAACGTCGGGCCGGCGTCGAGTGCGCAGGATCCCGACGGCACGGCGTGGGTTGGCGTCGGACCACCGTTGTCGGCGAGCGCGGCGAGATTCGGTGCACAGCTCCGCGTGTCGTTCGGCAAGACCACCATGCCGGAGGTGCCGACCAGATTGTGATCGCCCGAGACGGTGAGCGACTTGCCGCTGTCCATGTCGTTGGCGCCGGTATTGCCCTGCACCAAGGTCGCCGTCATCGTATGCGCCGGGCTCGCCGGCACCGTCCCGAGCAGCACGCCGCCACCGCTGTTGGCGGTGATGGTCGTGAACGTGGCGGAGAAAACCTGCGTGTACACGCCACCACCACCGGAGGCGGCGCTGTTGCCGCTGATCGTGGTGTTCGTGAGACTCACCTTGTAGGCCGAGATGCCGCCGCCGCTGTAATTGGTGGAATTGCCGCTGATGGTCGAACCCTTCGCGGTGACCGAACCCGAACTGCCGTAGACGAAGATGCCGCCACCGCCGGTAAAGTTCGCGCTCGTCGCCTGATTGTTGCTGACCACGGAATCGACCAGCGTCACGGCGCCGCCTTGCGCGTGGATGCCGCCGCCGCCGAGGGCGCTGTTGCCGGTCACCACCGAATTGGCCAGTGTCACCAAGGCGTACGTCGCCTCGACCGCGCCGCCATAGGCCGTGGAGTTGCCGTTCTTCAGTGTCACGCCTTGCAAGGTCAGGTCGGCGGTGGTCTCGATCAGGCGGAAATCCGGCGTGCCCGAAACCGTGCTTCGTTGCAGCGTCACCAGCGGCTTGCCCGCGGCGTCGACGGCGCCGGCGATGGTCATGGGCTTCGTCAGCGCCAGCGCGCTCATCGTCGACGGCGCCGGATTGGCGAACGTGATCGCATAGTTCGCCGGAATGCGCACCGTATCGTTGCTGCCGAACGCGCCGCCGCTGTTGCTGCAATTGCTGCCGCCGACCGGACTGCCCTGCTGGATCGAGGCGACCGCATCGACGAGGGCGCAATGACCCGCCACGCTCGTGCCGGCAGGATCGTTCACCACGATGGTGGCCGCCGGCAGCCAGCCGCAAAATCCGACACCCAAGGCCGCCGCGAGCGGCCGCAGGCGCGGCGACGACAAAAAAACCCCTCGCGCGCGGCGCCCGCGCGCGTTCGAACGATTGCGCATGTTTCTCCCCGGATCGCTGGTCAAAGATCGGGCCCGCCTGCATGGGGCGGGCCCGTGCTGTTCAGACTGTCACCGCGCTAGTTTAGACGACGGTCAAGGTCACCTCAACGTTGCCGCGGGTCGCGTTGGAATACGGGCAGACCCGGTGCGCCTTCTCGACCAATGCCTGCGCCTTGGCCCGATCCAGGCCCGGAATCGAGACCTTCAGTTCCACCTGCAGGCCGAAGCCGTGCGCGATCGGGCCGATGCCGACGGCGCTGTCGATCGAGATGTCCGGCGGTACGGCGATCTTCTCCTGGCCGGCGACGAACTTGATCGCGCCGATGAAACACGCCGCGTAGCCGCAAGCGAACAACTGCTCGGGATTGACGCCCTCGCCGGTGCCGCCCATCTCCTTCGGCGGCTTGAGCACCACGTCGATGCGCCCGTCGGACGAGCGCGCCCGACCGTCGCGTCCGCCGGTGGCTCTGGCGTGGGCGGTGTACAGCACTTTTTCGAGCTTCATGGATGCCTCCTCGTTACGTCATTGCGTGGCGAGTGTTCCTGCCGGCAGACGACGCCGGCGATAGCGCGCGATCAGCGCATTGGTGGAACTGTCGTGCGCCAGGGGTGCCGTGGTCGTGAGCTCCGGCGCGATGCGTGCGGCCAATTGTTTGCCGAGCTCAACACCCCACTGATCGAACGAGTTCACGTCCCAGATGCAGCCCTGCACGAATACGCTGTGCTCGTACAGCGCGACCAGCGCGCCGAGCGTCTGCGGCGTGAGGGCGTCGGCGAGCAGCACATTGCTCGGACGGTTGCCGTCGAAGCAACGATGTGGCACGAGCCGTTCCGGCACGCCTTCCGCGCGCACCTCCGATTCGGTCTTGCCGAAGGCCAGCGCCTCGCTCTGCGCGAACAGGTTCGCCATCAGCAGATCGTGCTGATCGCCGAGCGGATTGAGGCTGCGGCAGAAACCGATGAAATCGCAGGGCACGAGCGACGTGCCCTGGTGCAGCAACTGGTAGAACGAGTGCTGGCCATTGGTGCCGGGTTCGCCGAAGTATACCGGGCCGGTCGCGTACCCGACCCGCGCGCCGTCGCGCGTCACCTGCTTGCCGTTGCTCTCCATGGTCAATTGCTGCAGATACGCCGGAAAGCGCTGCAGATACTGATCGTACGGCAGGATCGCGATGCTGGTCGCATCGAAAAAGTTCACGTACCAGACCGTGAGCAGCGCCAGCAGCACCGGCAGATTGCGCTCGAACGGCGCGCTGCGGAAATGCTCGTCCATCGCGTGGAAGCCGGCGAGAAACTCGCGGAACGGCTCCGGCCCGACCGCGAGCATGGTCGACAGCCCGATCGCCGAATCCAGCGAATAGCGGCCGCCGACCCAGTCCCAGAACCCGAACATGTTGTCCGGGTCGATGCCGAACTTCGCCACTTCGCTCGCGTTGGTGGATACGGCGACGAAGTGCCGACGCACGGCATCGGTGTCGCCGAGCGCGGCGAGCAACCAGGTGCGCGCCGCGCGCGCGTTGGCGAGCGTCTCCAGCGTGGTGAACGTCTTCGAGCAGACCACGAACAGCGTTTCCGCCGGATCGAGATCCTGCACCGCCTCGCAAAAATCGGTGCCATCCACGTTGGAGACGAAGCGGAAGCGAAGTTCGCGCGCGCTGTAGCGGCGCAAGGCTTCGTATGCCATCTGCGGGCCGAGATCGGAACCGCCGATGCCGATGTTGACGACATTGCGGATGCGCCGGCCGGTGTGCCCGGTCCAGGCGCCGCCGCGCACGCGCTCGGCGAACGCGCCCATGCGCTCGAGCACGGCGTGCACTTCGGCGACGACGTCGGTGCCATCGACCACGATCTTCGCCGCGCGCGGCGCACGCAAGGCGACGTGCAGCACGGGGCGGTGCTCGGTGACGTTGATGCGCTCGCCGCGCCACATCGCTTCGCGGCGCTCCTCCACCCCGCACTCGCGCGCCAACGCCACGAGCAGACGCCGCGTCTCCTGGTCGATGCGGTTTTTCGAGTAGTCGAGATACCAGCCGGCGCCCTCGGCGGTGAAGCGCTCGCCGCGCCGCGGGTCCGCCGCGAACAGATCGCGCAGATGCGTAGCGCGCAGGGTCGTGAAATGCTGTTGCAGCGCGCGCCAGGCGGGGCGCGCGGTCAATCCGGTCGCCGCGTTCATGGGCGCGGACTATACCGCAGCGGTGCGGATTGCGTCCGCGCGGATCGCGTCTATTTCGGCGCCGCCGCGCCGCGCGGCGTGAAATCGCCATAGCGCCGCGCCACGCGGACGATGCCGATGGCGCACGTGAGCGCCAGCACTCCGGTGATCGCCGCCCAGGGAATCGCGTGCCGCAGCGACAGCAACGCCGTGCCGTCCAGCCAGTCGAGGAAACGATCCATGCGTGCCGCCCATGGAAAACCTGCGGCGCGATTCTGGTGCGGGGAGGTGACGGCGCGACTGCGCCGGCATGACGCCGGGATGACCGCGCTCAGGCGCAGCTCGACAGGGTCGCGGGGGGCACCGCGCTCAGCGTACCGAGCGAATGGCCCTGCTCGGCCAGGTATTCCAGCCAGCGGTTGAGGAAACTCGCCATGCGCATGCGCTGCTGAAACACCGTCCGCGCCGGCGGAAAGGGCCCCAGCTCGCGACGCAGGCGTTCGCCGGTGTGGCAATGGGTGACCTCGGCGACGCGCGCATCGCGGTACATGCGCAACCACGCCGACGGCGCCGGATTGCCGGTGTGCGGATCGGGAATGCAATAGGTGAGGTGCAGCTCGACGGTGTAGCGATGATGCTCGATCACTTCCAAGCGCAGATCGAGGCCGTCGTCGATGCAGGACAGATACGAACCGGGCGCCAGCGTATGCGGCGCGAACAACCGCGCCAGCCGATGGTAATTCTCGGCGTACAGCCCCATCAGGTAAGCGAAGCGCCCGGGCAATGCGGCGCGGCGGGGTTCGACGGCGATGACCATGCGCCGATCATAGCATCGGCGTCTGGCTCGCCCAGTCTGGGCGATGCGGCGGGCGATGGGTACAATGGCAGACCTTCACCACGGATGCGCCGGCGCGTGAGCGGTCGAGCGCAGCGGATTTTGCGATGGGTTCTAGCGATGCGTGCCCGCAGGGTGCACGCTCGATCCGCTACGCACGCCGACCGCCGGCGGACGGTGCCAACCGCCGTCGTGATGCCAGTAGCCGCCGTGATGGCCGTGGTAATAGGTGCCGTAGAAGCCCAGGCTGATCCACGGCCAGCCCCAGCAGCACCAGGGATCGTAGGCCGGGGCGTAGTAGTAATACCCCGGCGCGTAGGCATAGCCGTCATCGTAGACGGTGGTGCCGTCGTCGTAGACCACGCCCGGCCGCTGGTAGTCGTACACGCAACCGCCGAGCGCGAGCAGTGCGCCGCCGAGCAACAAGCCGCCGATACGCCGTTTCATCGCCGTGCTCCCGCATCCAACCACCAAAGCCTAGGCCCGGCTGCTTGAATCGAAGCTGAGCAAATCCGGCACCTGTCGTCAGCGCAGGCCGGGGTGCGTCAGCGCCTGCACGAAGGCGCCGAGCACACGCGGCTCCATCAGCACCGTGAACGCGACGCCATACGCCGCGCCCCACAGGTGCGCGCTGTGGTTGACGTTGTCCCTGCCGCGCCGCTCCATGTAGAAGGTGTAGGCCACGTAGAGCGCCGCGTAAATCACGGCCGGCAACGGGAAAAAGAACACGAGGATCGTCGACCACGGCCGCAGCAGAATGAAAGCGAACAGCACCGCTGATACCGCGCCCGACGCGCCGAGGCTGCGGTACGCCGGGTTGGCCCGGTTGCGCAAATACGTCGGCAGGATCGACACCACCAGGCCGCCGCAATAGAACCCGTAGAAACCGAACGGCCCGAGGTAGCGCTGGTACAGACCTTCCATCACCGTGCCGAAGAAGTACAGGGTCAGCATGTTGAACAGCAGATGCTGGCCGTCGGCGTGAATCAGGCCGTAGCTGAGCAGACGATAGTACTGATGGTCGCGCGAGATCGCCGGCGGCCACAGAATCAACCGGCGCAACAGATCCGGCTGGCCGAACGCCAGCAGGGAAACCAGACAAGTGATGGCGACGATGACGAGCGTACTGCTCACGCGGCGTTCCCGGGCTTGGGCAGGAACGCCGAATGATAGGCCAAACGGGACGACCGCCGCTGCTGCGGCTCGGGCGCTGCCACGCGCGCGGATGCGGTGCAGCCGGCCGGCGCTTGCGCGTGGCCGTCCCGCCCCGTGCTTAGGCCGCAGGCACTTCCGCCCCGGTCACGTCCTGCTCGGCGGATGCGTTCGGCGGCGGCGCCAGCCGCGGCGATTCGCCGAGACGACGCGCCTGGGCATGCAGGGTGAAGGCCAGCGCGAGCGGATACAGGGTCAGCAGCGGCATGCTGGCGATGATCTCCGGCATGCTGGTTGCCGGGGCGAACGCGAGACCGTGCACCGCCAGCGTCAGCACACACGCCGCCAGTTGCACGACGAGGCCGCGCAGCGCCAGCGTCCAACCGCCGGCGATGGTCTTGTCGCAGGTCAGCATCACCGTCAGCAGCAGGCTCGGCAGGAGATCGAAGCGCATCAGCGCGATCCACATCCCGCCGAGCGCCGAATCCACCAGCAGGCTGCGGATCTCGCTCGCCTGCGCGTCGCGCCCGCGCAAGGCCAGCTCGCGGGCGAGCACCGGCCAGGCGAGCAGGCAGGCGAGGAGCAGCAGCCACACGAACGGCCGCGCCGAGAGGTCATACAGCACCGCGGCGACGCTGATCGCGCCGAGCAGTTGTCCCGCCAGACGCAACCGGTAGCAGCGCTCCACCGCGCCGGTCGCTCCCGCATCGGCATGCGTCGGCAGGGCCGTTTGCGTCAGCGTCAACATCATGGCGGGCAGCGTCCCCCTGTTGGACGACCATTCGTGGAAAGCAAAGCAATTCGGATGCCAAACTCCTGAAGACGTTGGAAATTACCGCTGCGACCGGTCGCGTGGCAGAATCGGCCACAACGGCAGGACGGCGGTGACCCGTTTCGTCACCCTTCGAGGACATTGCCATGATCGGATACGT
The DNA here is from genome assembly GCA_021325475.1 of Rhodanobacteraceae bacterium. Classification (GTDB taxonomy): domain Bacteria; phylum Pseudomonadota; class Gammaproteobacteria; order Xanthomonadales; family Rhodanobacteraceae; genus Rudaea. Next base: position 14,792 of record JAJPHA010000026.1, read on the forward strand.
CACTCTCGGTACCAATAATCTGCCGCGCGCGGCGGCCTTCTACGATGCGCTGCTCGCCACCATCGGCGCCAAGCGCGTGATGGAGTTCGATCGCGGCGTCGCCTGGAGCGCGGGCGGCAACCAGCCGATGCTGGGCGTCATGAAGCCGTTCGACGGCAAGCCGGCCACGGTCGGCAATGGCGTGATGGTCGCGCTCGCCGTGCCCAGTCGCGAACTGGTCGATGCCGTCCACCGCAAGGCGCTGGAACTCGGCGGCAGCGACGAAGGCACACCGGGACCGCGCGGCGACGGCTTCTATGCCGGTTACTTTCGCGATCCCGACGGCAACAAGCTCAACGCCCACTGCATGGGCTGATTCAACGCAGCCAGTCGGGCACCGGCGCGAGCCAGCCGGCGATGCGCTCGGCCCATTCGGCCTGGCCCGACTCGGTGGCGATCAGATCCTGTCGAATCTCGAGACCGATCGAGGGGATGCCGCGGCGCTCGCCGTGCACCGGGATGGCGTAGTCGGTGGTCGCGGTGACCTGGTAGGGCTCGTTGTCGCCGACCGTCCAGATCCCTTCCGCACGAATCCGCTCGAGCAGGATGCGCGCGATGCGCGCGTCGTTGCCGTACAGCATGCCGATGTGCCAAGGCCGTGCCACGTTCTCGAATACCGGCGTGAAGCTGTGCACGGACACCAGAATCGCCGACCGCCCCTGCGCCGCGCGCGCATCCAGCTCCGCGGCAATGCGCGCGTGATACGGCGCGAAAATCTCGCGCGCACGCAGCGCCCGCGCGGCCGCATCGAGATCGCGATTGCCCGGAATCTCGGTGCCATCGCTGCGCGTTACGATCGAACCCGGCGCATCGAGCGGCCGATTGCAGTCGATGACCAGACGCGAATAGGTCTGGCTTATGAGCACCGCGTCCAGCCGGTCGGCAAGCCGCGCGGCAACCCCGGCGGCGCCGATGTCCCAGGCGATGTGCCGCTCGAATTCCGCGGCGGGCAGACCGAGATCGCCGAGCGCACGCGGCAGGCGTCGCCCCGCGTGATCGCAAATCAGCACGAACGGCGCACGGCCCTGCGGTCGCCGCACCGCAAACGGCGGCGGATCGTCAGCGCAAAGCAGGCGCGAGCGGCCGAAGTCGTTCATCGCGCCGTGAAACCTATCATGCCGTTTCCCGCAAAGGCCACTGGCCGACCGCCAGATACTCGGCCTCGGCACCCAGCCGGCTGTCGATCAGGCGAAACTCGGAGACGCGCCAGCGCACACCGGGCACGGGCAGCGGCGCGAGCGCGTGCGCGGCGTCGCGCAACAGCGTCACGTGCGGCACGAGCGCGGCGTCCCGCGACGGAATCCCGGCGCGTCGCAATTCCGCATCAAGGCTCTGCCACAGCGCATCGAGCTCCGCCGGCGGTTCGCTGCAACCGAGCCACCACACGGCATTCCTGCGGCGAAAACTGCCGATACGGTCGAGCACCAGCGTGAATGGCGCCACACGCACGCGAGCGGCGGCCGTCCGCGCGCATTCGATCAACCCCACAGGCAGCGGCTGGAAGCTGCCGAGGAACTGCAAGGTCAGGTGATAGCGCCACGGTTTGATCCAGCGGCCGCGCGGCGCGAGCTCGCGTTCGATCCGCGCGGCGACGGCGGCGATCGCCGCACGGGTGGCGGCGTCGGGAAACAGGCCGAAGAAGACGTTGTGCGCCGCCGCCCGCTCCGACGAGCCGGCCGCGCCGGCGGAGCCTGGCGACGAACGTTGGGACGTGGGCATGGCCGGGTTCGGTACGACGCAGGCGATTTTTCAGTATAGCCGTCGGCGTTGCGCGCGGTCTTCTTATCCGGTTTGTTGACAACGCGCTGGCCTTGGGCAGAATGGATGTGTCATGGAAGGGCGCCGCCATGTCAAAGGCCAATTTCAAACAGCTTTTCTTGGACGCAAGCGAGGGGCTTTTCCATTTCCACAACGTTTTGAAGTCTGACCTTTCTTTGTCACCGGATCAGTTGCGAACACTGGCAGTCGAGACAGCGCTTCCGCTGGGAAAGCTGTTAGTAGAGCTTGGGCCTCGGTTAGACCGCATCGAACAAAAACTTGCTCAGATCGCAAAAAAGTAGCGAACCTCGGCTTGCCCGACCGTCAAACCACTTAGCACAGCAACAATCCTTTCCATGTCCGAACCTCGCTTCCCTTCAAGCCTGCCTGAGTTTCAAAAGCTCTTTCCAGACGATGCGGCGTGCGCGAAGTACCTTGAGCAAACGCGCTGGCCGAATGGGTTTGTTTGCGAACACTGCGGAATAGTCGGGGAGCCGTACCGCTTCAAGACCCGCTCGTCCGTTGTCCTGCGCTGCCGTAGCTGCAAGAAAAACACGTCGCTTACCGCTGGCACCGTCATGCAATCTAGCCACACGCCGTTGTCTGTGTGGTTTTGTGGCGCGTATCTGCTGACTACGCAAACCCCGGGTATTTCCGCGCTTCAGTTTCAGCGCCAGCTCGGCATCGGACGCTACGAAACGGCCTTTACCATGCTGCACAAGCTGCGCGCCGGTATGGTCCGCCCCGACCGCGATACCATCGGCGGCGAACACGTCGTGGAAGTCGATGAATGCTTCCTCGGCGGCAAGACGCGGGACAAGCTGACTACCATCGTCGGCGCTATCGAAGTCTGCGAACGTCGCGATGCAGACGAACGCGCTGCCAAGTGGAAGGACGCTCACAAGGGCGGCATCCCCGCCAAGAAACTTGTCTACGCTGGACGGCTACGCTTGCGCGCGCTCGATACCAAAGACGCCGCTAGCCTCAACTCGTTTGTCATGGAGTGTGTCACTCCCGGCACGCACGTTCGCACGGATGGTGCGTCCGGCTACCGCACGCTCGCCCATGTCGGCTACCGTCACGACCCCCTCGTGCTCGGCGGAAACCCCGACAAGGCCGAAGCGCACCTGCCGATGATCCACCTCGTATTCTCGAACCTCAAAACGTGGCTGCTCGGTACGCATCACGGCCGCATCGAGCCGAAACACTTGCAAGCGTACCTTAACGAATACGTTTTCCGCTTCAACCGCCGCTTTTATCCGATGAACTCTTTCGCTTCGATCTTGGGGCTGGCGGCTCGCTCGCCTTCGCCGACTTATGAGCAGCTTTACTCGGGGCAGTGGCAGCACCCTTACTCAATGGTTGCCGCGTAAAAGCCTCGTAATCCTCGGCGAGAATTGCGCGGTCCTCGTCGAACATCTTGCGCATGCGTGCTAAGCGCTCAGCTGGCGTCGTGTCATCTTTTGGCATTCCCTTAGCCTATCACTCCTGTACAACAGCTAGGGCGCTACCGAAGTAGCGCTCTAGTGTTGCTATCCTTACCTTGCCGCCAAGCTCGGCGGTATACGACGTAAGGAATGTACGATGTTCAAGCCCCTTAAGCTCAAGCTTCAGTAGACGAAATTCCGCAAGCTGTAGGTGGAAATTCCGTGGTGGCTAGTGGCAGCCATTCTTGATCTACTGAGTCGTATGTAACACCCGTGCCGGGTACGGGCCATATCCGCGCCCGGCACACCATCGACTAGCCGGCAAACCAATCGAGTACCGCTTTCGCCTTGCCCAGCCAGTCCGGCAAGTCTGGCTGTTGTGCCGCCCGGTATAGCGCTGGCAAGCACTCGCCTAACTGCGCAAGTGCCCGTTCATACGCCTCACCGGTTAGTGGGTGTTCGCTCAACACGCCGCGAATCGCCTCTGCCGCATCGTCCAAGTCCATTTCTGCGGCAAGCGAGAAGACAAGGCGTACCTCCTCGCTGTGGCTCACCCACCATGTCACGCCAGCGGTCCCGAACCGCACGGCGTGAAAATTCCTCTTGTAGAACTCTGGCTCCGCTTCCTCCACAGCACGGAATTGGTTCATCACTGCCAGCGCGTCAAACAGACCATACTTTGGATGGTTCCCCGCCATGACTGCCGCCCCTCTCTGCTGGTTGAGGGGCAGGATAGTGCGGCTGGCGGTTCTCAGTTTTTCAGACGGCCTTAATTGTCACTTAACCGGATAAGCAAGCGCGCGGATTTGTCCGATTTCGCCACAAAGATTTCATTTCCGCCACTGCCACGCCTACACTCAAGCGGTGGAGACTGTGCACCATCGGGCTTCACCTGCCGCCCGCGAGGAAGCCGTCATGACCAACCGTTGGTTCTCTGCATTGATCGCGACCGCCGTCGTGGTGAGCGATCCCGCCTGGGCCGGCGCCGAGCCGCCCTACTTCGATCCCGGCCAGTACACCGCGGCCCTGCACCAGCACAGCCACCGCTGGCAGTTGTTGCCGCTCGATGGCGGCGAGGTGGAAGTGATCGAACGCAGCCCGGTCTGTGTTTCACAGCTGCACGTTCCGCGTGGCGTGTGGGTGGTGACGCGCGACGAGCAGGGGATTCCACTATTGCTCGCACCGTCCGCGATCCGTCTGCCCCAGGGATTCCCGGCACCGCTGCGCCTCACCGCCTGCGGCGCGGACGACACGCGCACGGGCCTGCCGGTGCCGCCGATCGTGTTCGAGTGGATCAGCCGGCACGTCGGTTCGGTGATGATCGATGACTGACCGCCCGTTCCGCCTGGGATTGCTCGCGCTCGACGGCTGCATGCTGTCCAGTCTGTCGGGTCCCGCCGACGCGCTGCACGTGGCGCAGCGGCTGCTCGAACTCCGCAGCCCAGCCGCGCCGCCGCGCTTCGCGAGCGTGCTATTCAGCGCGCGCGCCGCACCGATGGTGCGCAGCGAGACCGGCATCGAGCTCGTCGTCCGACCGCTGCCGCGCCGGCCGCGCTTCGACCTGGTGCTGGTGCCCGGCGTGGATCATCGCCGGCCGCGCGACGTGCTCGAACGCCGCGCCGAGCTCGCGCCCGAACTCGAACTGCTGCGCACGCTGCACGCCCAGGGCACGCGCCTGGCCGCGACCTGCAGCGGCACCCTGATCCTGGCCATGAGCGGCCTGCTCGACGGGCGCCGCGCGACCACGAGCTGGTGGCTCGCCGGGGCGTTCCGCCGGCACTTTCCGGCGGTCCGGCTCGAGGAGCAGGCGATGCTGGTCGATGACGGCGACCTCGTCACCACCGGCGCGTCGACCGCGGTGTTCTCGCTGGTGCTGCGCTGCATCGCCGAGGTCGCGGGCGAGGAGATCGCCCAGCAGACCGCGCGGATGATGCTGCTCGACGCCGAGCGCCAGAGTCAGGCGCCGTACGTCAGCCGCGCGCTGCTCGAAAAACCACGGCATTCGCTGGCCGAGAAGATCGCGCGCTTCCTGGAACGCGAGCTGCACCAACCGATCCGCGTCTCCCGCCTCGCCGCGCACTGCGGCACGAGCGAACGCAGCCTGCTGCGGCACTTCCGCGCGCACTTCGGCACCCATCCACTCGGCTACATCCAGCGCCTGCGCGTGGAACGCGCCAAGGCCCTGCTCGAAACCACGCAGTTGAGCTTCGACGAAGTGGTCGCGCGCTGCGGTTACAGCGATGTGCCGAGTTTCCGCAAGCTGTTCAAGCGCGAAACCTCGCTGACGCCGGCCGACTACCGCGAGCGCTTCCGCCTGCGGCCGCGCTGACTCCGGCGCGCGTCAGCCCGGCGGCGCGAGCACCTGATCGAAGGTGTACGAACCCGGCGCGCGGCGGGCGAGCCAGATCGCGGCGGCGAGCGCGCCGCGGGCGAAGATGTCGCGGCTGGTCGCGCGATGGGTGAGCTCGAGGCGTTCGCCGGCGGTGCTGAAGACCAGGGTGTGTTCGCCGACGACATCGCCGCCGCGCAGCACGGCGAAGCCGATCTCGCCCTCCTTGCGCGGCCCGACCTGGCCGTGTCGGGCGAACACGGCACGCTCGGCAAACGCGCTGCCGTGGCCCTCGGCGACCACCTGGCCGAGCGCGAGCGCGGTGCCGGAGGGCGCGTCCTGCTTGCGCGAATGGTGCATCTCGATGATTTCGCAATCCCAGTCCGGCAGCAGTTCGGCGACCCGTCGTGCAGTGCGCATGAGCATCGCCACGCCGAGGCTGAAATTCGCCGCCCACAGCACCGGAATCGTCTGCGCGGCGCGCTCCATCGCGGCGCGCTGCTCGTCGCGCAGGCCGGTGGTGCCGCTGACGAAGGCGACGCGCCGCTCCAGCGCCAGCGCCAGCGCGGCGTCGAACGCCACCGGTCCGCTGAAGTCCACCAGCACGTCGCAGGGGGTGTCGGGATCGAGCGAAGTGGAAAAATCCACATTGCGCGGCAGCGCGCCGAACACGCGCTCGAGTGGCTCGTCCGCCAGACCCGAGCCGGGCCGCACCAGGGCGCAGGCCAGGCGCGCCTGTTTCGACTCGAGCACCGCGCGCACCACCGCCTGGCCCATGCGCCCGGCGGAACCGTAGACGACGACGTTGACGAGTTCGCTCATGCGCCGATGGTAACAAAGCGGCCTGGTGGCGTTCGCCCCGGCGAGCGGGAAAAATCCATCGTTCGTGCGGCACCGGCCGCCGCGAACGGAGCCCGCTCAGCCTTCCGCCCGCGCTCCGGAGGTCACCCGCTCCCAGAAGCGCTTGACGCCGTCGAACCAGGAGCTCGCGCGCGGCGTGTGCGCGCGCGCATCGTCGCCGAAGCTCGCCTCGAATTCCTCGAGCAGTTCGCGCTGGCGCTTGCTGAGCTTGACCGGCGTCTCCACCACCACCCGGCAGATCAGGTCGCCGACGCGGCCGTTGCGCACGTTGCGCACGCCCTTGCCGCGCAAGCGGAACGCCTTGCCGGTCTGCGTTTCCGGCGGGATCCGGATCACCGCATCGCCGTCGAGCGTGGGCACGACGAGGTCCGCGCCGAGCGCGGCCTGCGAGAAACGGATCGGCACCTCGCAATACAGATCGTCGCCCTCGCGCTGGAACAGCTCGTGCTCGCGCACGTGGATCTCGACGTAGAGATCGCCGGGCGGCGCGCCGGGCGGGCCGGCCTGGCCCTCGCCGCTCAGGCGGATGCGGTCGCCGGTATCGACGCCGGCCGGGACCTTCACCGCCAGCGTCTTGGTGCGCTGGACCCGACCCTCGCCGCGACAGGTCTTGCAGGGATGCGCGACGATGCGGCCGACGCCGCCGCAATGCGGGCAGGTCTGTTGGATCGAGAAGATGCCGTTCTGCATGCGCACCCGGCCATGGCCGTGGCAGGTGCGACAGGTTTCCTGCTTGCCGTCGGCGGAGCCGGAACCGTCGCACGCCTCGCAGCGCGCGAGCGTCGGGATCTCGATGCGCTTCTCGACGCCGAACACCGCCTCCTCGAGGTCGATCTCGAGCAGGTAACGCAGGTCCGCGCCGCCGCGCGCGCGGGCGCGGCCGCCGCCCATACCGAAAATGTCGGAGAAGATGTCGCCGAAGATGTCGCCGACATCCGCATGAAAGCCCCCGGCGCCCGCGCCCACCCCATGTTCGAACGCGGCGTGGCCGTGCCGGTCGTACAGCGCCCGCTTCTGCGGATCGCCGAGCACGTCGTAGGCTTCCTTGGCCTCCTTGAAATGCGCCTCGCAGCTCTGGTCACCGGGATTGCGATCCGGGTGGTATTTCATCGCCAGGCGGCGGAACGCCTTCTTGAGCTCCTCGGCCGAGGCGCCGCGCGAGACGCCCAGCACGTCGTAGTAGTCGCGCTTGCTCACGGCCGCCCCTCGCTACGCCCAGCTTGCGCCGGAGCGAGCGCACGCGCGATGCGAACGCGTCGCGCCGCAACGCGCGCCACCGCGATGAATCCGTCGAGCCTCCCCTCGTTCATTCGGACCTCATGCGCTCCCACCGCGCGCCGCACCGGCTGCCCATGCCGCGCACGCGCGAGCCGCCACCGCGCGCGGCGGCGGCCTGCCGTCACTTCTTGTCCTTGACCTCGGTGAATTCGGCGTCGACGACATCTTCTTCCTTGCGCGCGGACGCACCGGCCTGCGCGCCGCCGTCGCCGCCGTGCGCGCCCGCGGCCGCCGCGTACAGCGATTGCGCCGCCTGTTCGAGCGCCGTGATCTTCGATTCGATCGCGTCCTTGTCGTCGCCCTTCATCACCTTCTCGAGGTCCGCCAGTGCCGCCTCGATCGCGCCGATCTGGCCGCCGGGCACCTTGCCGCCGTGCTCCTTGAGCGCGGCGCGGGTGGCGTGCACGAGCTGATCGGCCTTGTTGCGCGCGCCCACCAGCTCGTGGAACTTGCGGTCCTCCTCCTTGTGCGCCTCGGCATCGCGGACCATGCGCTGGATTTCGTCCTCGCTCAGGCCGGAGCCGGCCTTGATCTCGATGCGCTGCTCCTTGCCGGTCTTCTTGTCCTTGGCCGACACGTGCAGGATGCCGTTCGCGTCGATGTCGAAGGTGACCTCGATCTGCGGCATGCCGCGCGGCGCGGGCTCGATGCCGGCGAGATCGAACTTGGCCAGCGACTTGTTGTAGCGCGCCTGCTCGCGCTCGCCCTGCAGCACGTGCACGGTCACCGCGCTCTGGTTGTCCTCGGCGGTGGAGAACACCTGCGAGGCCTTGGTCGGGATGGTCGTGTTCTTCTCGATGATCTTGGTGAACACGCCGCCCAGCGTCTCGATGCCGAGCGACAGCGGGGTGACGTCGAGCAGCAGCACGTCCTTGACGTGTCCGGCGAGCACGCCGGCCTGGATCGCCGCGCCGATCGCCACCGCCTCGTCGGGGTTGACGTCCTTGCGCGGCTCCTTGCCGAAGAAATCCTTGACCGTCTCCTGCACCTTCGGCATGCGCGTCTGGCCGCCGACCAGGATCACCTCGTCGATGTCGGACACCTTCAATCCGGCATCGTTGAGCGCGACCCGACACGGCTCGATGGTCTTCTTGATCAGATCGTCGACCAGCGCTTCGAGCTTGGCGCGGGTCAGCTTGATGTTGAGGTGCTTCGGACCGGAGGCGTCCGCGGTGATGTACGGCAGATTGACCTCGGTCTGCTGCGCGCTGGACAGCTCGATCTTGGCGCGTTCGGCGGCGTCCTTGAGCCGCTGCAACGCCAGCGAGTCGTTCTTCAGATCGACGCCGGTGTCCTTCTTGAATTCGTCGACCAGATAGTCGATCAGGCGCTTGTCGAAGTCCTCGCCGCCGAGGAAAGTGTCGCCGTTGGTGGCCAGCACCTCGAACTGCTTCTCGCCGTCGACCGACGCGATCTCGATGATGGAGATGTCGAACGTGCCGCCGCCGAGATCGTACACCGCGATCTTGCGGTCGCCGCCCTTCTTGTCGATGCCGTAGGCGAGCGCGGCCGCGGTCGGCTCGTTGATGATGCGCTTGACCTCGAGACCGGCGATGCGCCCGGCGTCCTTGGTCGCCTGCCGCTGCGAGTCGTTGAAGTAGGCGGGCACGGTGATGACGGCCTCGGTGACCGGTTCGCCGAGGTAGTCCTCGGCGGTCTTCTTCATCTTCATCAGCACCTTCGCCGAGATTTCCGGCGGCGCCATCTTCTTGCCGTCGCCGGTCTCGACCCAGGCGTCGCCGTTGTCGTGCTGGATGATCTTGTACGGGACGAGGCCGATGTCCTTCTTCACCTCGGCGTCGCTGAACTTGCGCCCGATCAGGCGCTTCACCGCATAGAACGTGTTCTTGGGATTGGTCACGGCCTGCCGCTTGGCCGGCGCGCCGACCACCACTTCGTTGTCCTTGAACGCCACGATCGACGGCGTGGTGCGGTCGCCTTCGGAGTTCTCGATGACCCGCACCGAGGAACCTTCCATCACCGCCACGCACGAGTTCGTCGTGCCGAGGTCAATACCGATGATCTTGCCCATGTCCGCCTCTCCGAAATTCGTGTTGCGGCTGTCGCGCCGCGCATGCCCCGAAACTGGGGCCGGGGGTCGTCAATTCAAGCGCCGGGGACTTTCGCCACCGCGACCAGCGCCGGTCGCAGCAGCCGCTCGTTCAAGAGATATCCCTTCTGCATCACCGCCACCACGCTGTTCGGCGCGGCGCCGGCGGCATCCACCATGCTCATCGCCTGATGCAGTTCGGGATTGAATGTCTCGCCCAGCGGGTCGAGTGCCTTCAGCCCATTGGCCTCGGCGACCTTGAGCAGCGCCTTCAAGGTCAGCTCCATGCCGCCGCGCAGCGCGGCGACGTCGGCGTTCTCCGCGGCCAGGCCGCGTTCGAGGTTGTCGAGCACCGGCAACAGTTCCGCGAGCAGGCGTTCGTTGGCGAACCGGCGCGCCTGCTCGACGTCCCGCGCCAGGCGCTTGCGCTGGTTCTCGATCTCGGCGCGCTCGCGCAGCAGCAGATCGCGCATCTCGCCAAGCTTGTTCTCGTATTCGACCAGCTTGCGGCCGAGCTCGTCGGCGTCGTTCTGCACCGCATCGGCGGCGGCCGGTTCGCTGGCGCCGTTCTGCGGCGTGGCTTTGGTTTCTTCCATGGCTCGATCCCGAAAAGTGAGACGCAAGACGTCAAACGCGACCCGGCGGCACGCGCCCGCCGGGTCACGTCTCACGTGTTACGTCTTCCGGTTTTCTTATTGGGCCTGCTGCGCCCGATTCAAGGCGTTCGACAGGATCTGCGCCGTCGCCTGCACCACCGGAATCACGCGCTGATAGGCCATGCGCGTCGGGCCGATCACGCCGAGCACACCCAACACGCGCCCCTCGACGCCATAGGGTGCCGTAATCAGACTGCAGCCGTCCAGCGCGGTGAATCCCGACTCCTCGCCGATGAACAGCCGCACACCCTCGGCGCGCGCGCAGCCCTCGAGCAGCATGAGCAGATCCCGCTTGCGCTGGAACGCCTCGAACAGCTCGCGCAGGCGCTCCATGTCGCTCAGGTCCTGCGAACTCATCAGATTGGTCTGCCCCGCCACCAGCATGTCGGCGTCGGGGTGCACCGGCACGGCGCGTTCGGTGACCTCGATCGCGGCGGCCATCAACTGGTTGAGGCTGTGCCGGGTTTCGCGCATCTCGCGCCGCAGGCGCTCGCGGATCTCGCCGAAGCGCAGGCCGGCGTAGTGCGTGTTGAGAAAGTTGGCGATCTGCTCGAGTTCGCCGGCGTCGTAGGGCCGCTGGGTGGTGACGACGCGGTTCTGCACCTCGTTGTCCGAGAACACCAGGATGACCAGCACGCGGTTGCCGCCGAGCGGGACGAAGTCGATGTGGCGCAGCGGAAACTCCTCGCGCCGCGGCACCGTGACCAGACCGACGAAGTGGGTCACCTCCGACAACAGCGAGGACACGCCGTTGAGCAGGTCCTGGGTGGTGGCGCCCTCCGGCAGCTCGCCGCGGAGCTTCTCGACCTGCGCAGGTTCGAGCGGCGTGACTTCGAGCAGACTGTCGACGAACACGCGGTAGCCTTGCGCGGTCGGCACCCGGCCGGCCGAGGTGTGCGGCGCGGCGACGAGACCGATCTCCTCGAGATCCGCCATCACGTTGCGGATGGTGGCGGCACTGACGTCGAGGCCGGCGTGCTTGGCCAGCGTGCGTGAGCCGATCGGATGGCCCTCGGCGATGTACTGCGCGATCAGGGCGCGCAGCAACTGCCGCGCCCGCGCATCGAGCTTCGGGTGCAGGTGAACGCCGCTGTCGGGCCGTTGAACCATGGCGTCTGACGCTAACAACCGCGCCTGATGCGGTCAATGGGTCTTGGCCGCCATCTTTCAAGCCGGCGGCATGGGATACCTGGCGCCGATCCGATCGCCGACGCTGGACTTATGCGCGCAATCCCCGTAGGCTTGTGTCGGGGCGCGGGCCCGCCCACGCGCCGGCAAGCACCGGTGCAACGCACGACCGCCCGCGCGGCTCATTATTTTTCGACAGGACGATGCCCACGCCCGGCGGTGGCCGGTGCGTGCAGTCCGCGGCGAATTGCCTTCCCGCAGAGCGCGGCGCAAGCGGAATTCCGCGGTCGAACGGGACAGCCGTTCGCAACGCAAGGGCACGCCTGCACGCCGATCGGCGACGCAACGAATCTGCGAACATTTCCACAATGCAACAACAGCACTGCGCCAGCAGCCGCCATCCATGACGACCGAGCCGGCATGAATCCGCAGGCCGCCACCGCCGACGCCGAAACGGCGGGGATCTTCCCGCCCGTTCCGCAGCAGCAGGAAATGCCGCTGGCGATCGTGCGCGGCCAGCCGGTGCTGGAGATGCCGCAGGATCTGTACATCCCGCCGGACGCGCTCGAGGTGATCCTCGAGGCGTTCGAAGGGCCGCTCGACCTCCTGCTGTATCTGATCCGGCGCCAGAATCTCGACATCCTCGACATCCCGATCGCCGAGATCACGCGCCAGTACGTCGATTACATCGACCTGATGCGCGAACTGCGCCTGGAGCTCGCCGCCGAATATCTGGTCATGGCCGCGATCCTGGCCGAGATCAAATCGCGCCTGCTGCTGCCGCGACCGCCGCAGGCCGAGGGCGAGGAGGAGGACCCGCGCGCCGAACTGGTGCGACGGCTGCAGGAATACGAGCGCTTCAAGAAGGCGGCCGAGGACATCGACGCCTTGCCGCGCCTGGAACGCGACTTCGCCGTGGCCGGCGCCTTCGTGCCGGACAAGAGCGTGATCCGCCTGCCGCCGCCGGTGCAGTTGCGCGAATTGCTGCTGGCGCTCAAGGACGTGCTCAAGCGCGCCGAACTCACCGGCCGGCACGCAATCCAGCGCGAGGCGCTGTCCGTGCGCAACCGCATGAGCGACGTGCTCAAGGCGCTGCAGGACGGCGAATTCCACCCGTTCGAGCGGCTGTTCAACCTCGAAGAAGGTCGGCTCGGCATCATCGTCACCTTCCTCGCCATCCTCGAACTCGCCAAGGAACACCTGATCGAGATCATGCAAAGCGAGCCGCTCGCGGCGATTTATCTGAAATCCCTGGCGCTGGCGTGACCGCCGGCGACGCACTCGCGGCGTTCACCCACGCGCCGCGGCCGCAGGCTCCAACCCGGATCATGTTCATGATGGAACCACAACAACTCAAACGCATCGTCGAGGCCGCCCTGCTGGCTGCCGCGCAACCACTTTCGCTCGCCCAGCTCTCCGCCCTGTTCGGTGAACACGAAACTCCCAGCCACGAGGAACTCGCCCGCGCGCTGGAGGAGCTCGCGCGCGACTGCGACGGTCGCGGCGTGGAGCTCAGGGAGGTCGCCTCCGGTTTCCGCTACCAGGTGCGGCAGGACGTCCATCCGTGGGTCTCGCGCCTGTGGACCGAACGCCAAACCCGCTATTCGCGCGCGCTGCTCGAGACGCTCGCGCTGATCGCCTACCGCCAGCCCATCACCCGCGGCGAAATCGAGCAGATCCGCGGCGTGGCGGTGTCGAGCAACATCATCAAGACGCTCGAGGAGCGCGAATGGGTGCGTGTGGTCGGCTACCGCGACGTGCCGGGCAAACCGGCGCTGTTCGGCACCACGCGCGCGTTCCTCGACTACTTCAATCTCAAATCGCTGGACGAATTGCCGCCGCTCGCCGAGATCCGCGAGATCGAGGAACTCGATCCGCAACTGACGCTGGCGCCGGTGGCGCCGGCCGACGAGGCCGGCGCGCCGCCGCCGACCGCCGACGACGACGCGACGCTCGCCGCCACGGAGCCTTCCGCATGAACGCACCGACGCGCACGCTGCTCACCCTGCGGCGTTCCCCGAGCGAAGGCTCGGCGATCGAGGAACGTCTGCACAAGGTGCTGGCGAACGCCGGATTGGGATCGCGGCGCCTGCTCGAGGAGCGCATCGCCGCCGGCGAGGTCAAGGTGAACGGCGCGGTCGCCGAACTCGGTTCCGGAGTCCGCCCCGGCGATCGGGTCGAGCTCGACGGCAAGCTGTTCGTGGCGGTGACGGACACCGCCGAACACGCGCAGGTGCTGGTGTTCCACAAACCCGAGGGCGTGGTCACGACGCGCGACGACCCCGAGGGCCGACCGACCGTGTTCGAGATGCTGCCGCGCCTCAAGGGTGCGCGCTGGATCGCGGTCGGCCGCCTCGACATCAATACCACCGGCTTGCTGCTGCTCACCACCGACGGCGCCCTCGCCCACCGGCTCATGCACCCCAGCACCGAAGTCGAACGCGAATACATCTGTCGCGTCCACGGCGAGGTGCCGGACGAGACGTTGGAGCGGCTCCAGGCCGGGGTGGAACTGGAGGACGGCCCGGCCCGCTTCGAGGAACTCGCGGTCATCAGCCGCGGCGAAAGCCATTCCTGGTTCCGCGTCGTGATCCGCGAGGGGCGCAACCGCGAAGTCCGGCGCATGTGGGAATCGCAGGGACTGATGGTGAGCCGCTTGAAGCGCATCCGCTACGGCAACGTCGAGTTGCCGCGCGGGCTGCTCAAGGGCCACAGCCAAGAGCTGGAACCGGACCAAATCAAGGCTTTGCGCCGGCTGGTCGGCGCCGCGGACGCCGAGCCGACGCTGACGCTGCAGCCGGTCATCGGTCAGCGCCGCGCGGTGCGACCGGCCAACGAATTCCGTCCCGCCCCGCGCACCCAGCAAGCCTGGACCGGCGGCTATCACGACGAAGGCCGCGAACTGCGCGCGTTCGATCGCATCCGCGAGGATACGCCGTTCCTCCGTCCCGGCGAGAAGCGAACCCGGCGCGGCAAGAAAAAGCGCGGCAAGAATCCGCCGCAACAGCAAGCCACGCGACATGGCCGTGGGTCCGGGCAGTCCGGCGCCTACGCCGCGACGCCCTGGAGCGGCGCGGGCGAAGCCGCCGCTCGTCCGCGGCGGCGGCGCGGCAAATCCGGCGAGGCAAGCTGGCGGCCACCGGTCACCGGCGGATACGCACCGCGCGGTGCGCATCCGCAACGGGGTTCCGGCGAAAGTTTTCCGCGCGACGACATCGGCAATCGCCTGCCGCCGCAGGACGGCCGTCGACGCGGCAAGCCGCGGCGGCGCTGAACCGACGCATCGGGCCAAAAAAAAGCGGCCCCGATGCGGGGCCGCCTTGCCGTTCGACGAAGCCGCATCCTGCGTCGCTGACGCAAGGCGCGGCCGCCCGGTCAATCCAGCTTCAACGCCTTCTTGTCGCTGGCGCGACGCTTCTGTTCCTTGGCGTTGTACTCCTGGATGCAACCGTCCTTCTTGACCATCACGCACTCGAGGTATTCGCTGGCCTCGACCAGCGCGGCGCGGATCGCCTTGCCGGCCGGCGTATTCTCCTCGTGCGCCAGCGTGCCACCGAAGCCACCGCGGAACACGCCCACGGACACGCCGCTGCTCTTGCTGCGGCCTTCCACGGTGCGCGAGAACGCCACGTCGCCGGTGGTCGTGTCGATCACGCGCAGGTCGATCGCCATGTACGCCTCACTCTGCTTGCCGCCGAGGCCGATGCCCTTGAAACTGAAACCGCCGCCGGTGCTCGAGGTGTTCTCCTCGTAGGCGCTGACCGTGCCGGCGACCAGATACTGCGCACCGGTCAGCTTGCCGATCTTCGGGCCCTGACCCGGAGCCATGCGACCCGAGGCGGCGAGATTCTGTTCCTCCAGCACGTTCTGCAGCTTCTGCCGCTCCACCACATGGAAGTTGCCGCTCGAAGCCAGTTCGTTCGACAGCATGCTGGACAGTTCCCAACCCACACCGCCGCGCCACCAGGCGGCGCCCGATTCGTTGCGGAATTCGGCCACGCCGATCGTCGGACGGCCGTCGCCGGCCGCGTACGCGCTGCCGGCCGACCACGCGCCGACCAGCGCCAGGGTGATACCCGCTACCAATTTCTTCATTGTCTGCTCCCCATCAATATCCAGGAATCCGTCCGCCCATCGTAGCAGCCTTTCACGGCTCCGGGTGGCGGGTTGGCATTCTAACAAGGCGGCAGGTACCGAAACGCCGTCGTCTGCACGCCGCCATCACATAACACGCGTATGCTGACTGGAGCCTATCTCAAAATCGTCGCGAGCGAGGGCGGATTGCGCGCCGCCGTAGCGCAGGACCCGGAGTCCGAGCACCGCCGGCGCGTGAGCCGTCGAGCGCAGCAGATTTTGAGACGGGTTCTATCCACCAAACGCGGATTGCACTCCAAGGAGAACATGCCCATGCACGCTTTCGTCCGGCAGGCGCTCGGCGCCGCCTTGCTGCTGGCCGGCACCGTCGCCGCGGCAACGGAATCGACCAAGGCCGACGGCATCCACTGGCTGCGCTCCGACAGCGAGGCGTTCGCGCAGGCGCGCGCCGAGCATCGCTTCGTCATCCTCTACCTCGAAGCGGTGTGGTGCCACTGGTGCCACGTCATGGACGAGCGCACCTACGGCGACGCCGAAGTCCGCGCCGAGATCGCCGCGCACTACGTACCGTTGCGCATCGATCAGGATCTGCGGCCGGATCTCGCCAACCGCTACCGCGACTATGGCTGGCCGGCGACGGTGGTGTTCGCCGCCGACGGCAGCGAGATCGTCAAGCGCCAGGGCTATGTCGAGCCGCAACGATTCCTGCGGCTGCTCAAGGCGATCGTCGCCGACCCCTCGCCCGAGGCCGCGGACGAGGCCGACGTCGCCCCGTCGCCCGCCGCGGCGAGCGCGCTCGCGGCCGAGACCCGCGCCGAATTGCGCAAGCGCCACCGCGACACCTACGACGCCAAGCTCGGCGGCCTGACCACCGGCCAGAAGTACCTCGACCGCGACAGCGTCGAATACGCCATCGCCCAGGCGCTCGCCGGCGACGAGACCGAAGCGGCGATGGCGCGGCACACGCTCGACGCCGCCCGCGCGCTGTTCGATCCGGTCTGGGGCGGGGTCTACCAATACTCGACCTACGGCGACTGGCAGCACCCGCACTACGAGAAGCTGGCGACCGTGCAGGCGCAGTACCTGCGCATCTACGCGCTGGCCGCGGCCGCGTTCCAACGCCCGCAGGATGCCCAGGCGGTGAGCGAGATTCGCCGCTATCTCGACGCGTTCCTGCGCAGTCCGGAGGGCGTCTACTACGTCAGCCAGGACGCGGATCTGCGGCCCGGCGAGCATGCCACCGCGTACTTCGCGCTGGACGATGCCAAGCGGCGCGCCCAGGGCGTGCCGCGCGTCGACCACCACGTCTACGCCCTGCAGAACGGCCAAATCATCGAAGCGCTGGCGACCTGGAGCGAGCTCGGCGGCGACGCCGCTGCGCTGGCGCAGGCGCAGCAGGCGGCGGAGTGGATCCTCGCCCATCGCGCGCTGCCGGGCGGCGGCTTCCGCCACGACGAGACCGATGCGGCCGGGCCGTATCTCGGCGACACGTTGGCGATGGGACGCGCCTTCCTGGCGCTGTACCGGGCGACGGCCGATCGCGCCTGGCTCGCGCGCGCGAGTGCCGCCGCCGATTTCATCGGCGCGAATTTCGCCCGCTCGGCGGCCGGCTTCGTCAGCGCGAAGAGCACCGGTCCGATCGCGGCGCAGCCACAGACCGACGAGAACATCTCGCTCGCGCGCTTCGCCAATCTGCTCGCGCGCTACGACGGCAAGGCCGAGCACCGTGCGCTCGCCGAGGCGGCGCTGCGCTATCTCGCCGCGCCGAAGGTCGCGCTGGCCGAGATCACCGAGCCCGGCATCCTGCTCGACGACGACGAAATCCACAGCGATCCGCTGCACCTGACGGTCAGCGGCGGCAAGAGCGATCCCGACGCCGCCAGGCTGTTTTCCACTTTGCAGCGTTTGCCACAATGGTACAAACGCATCGACTGGTGGGATCGCAGCGAGGGGCCGCTGCCGAATCCCGACGTCAGCTATCCGCCGACCCGCCGCGCCGCCGCGTTCGTGTGCACCGAGAACCGTTGCTCGCTGCCGATGTACCAGCGCGAGGAGATCCTCGAGTTCCTGAAAAGTTCCCGGGCGAAAACCGGACGCGACGGTTAACTTCGCGGCAACGAGCGATTAACCGGATGCTCATCCGCGCCGCGTATCCTGCGCGCACTTCATCGGATCGCGGAGGTGACCCATGCGCAGTATGCGGACGCTGGAAACGCGGATGCTCGGTTATGCGATCGAGCGCCTGGACGAATTCGACGACCACGGCCTGCCGCGCTCGGTGCGCTACGAGGTGCTGTGCCCGCACACCCAGGCGGTGCTCGCGAGCCGCGCCACACTGCGCGAGGCGCGCCGCTTCGTGCTGGTGCACGAGCTCGCCGCGATCAAGCGCGATGCCGCGGCGCGTGCGGCCAGGACCCGCGTGGCCTGAAGCGGCCGGTCACGTCAACAAGCGGAAGTCGTCGGCGTCCATCCACGCCGGAAAGCGCTGACGGTGCGCGGCGAGCGCGGCCGCGTCGAGCGCCACGGTGACGACCTGCTCCTGCGCGCCGAGCTCGATGAGCGGCAGACCGAGGAAATCGAGTACGGCGCTGTCGCCGCTGTAGTAGAGATCGTTGCCGTCGGTGCCGACGCGGTTGAGGCCGGCGCAGTAGCTCAGGTTCTCGATCGCGCGCGCGCGGAGCAGCGTGCGCCAGGCGTGTGCGCGCGCCGCCGGCCAGTTGGCGACGAACAGGACGAGATCGTAGTCGAAACGTTGCGCCGCGCGGTCATAGCGGTTGCGCAGCCACACCGGAAACCGCAGGTCGTAGCAGACCTGCGGACAGATGCGCCAGCCGCGCCACTCGACGATCAGGCGTTCGTCGCCGGCCGCGTAGCGCTCGTGTTCGCCGGCGTAGCGGAACAGGTGCTTCTTGTCGTAGTGCCGGATCGTGCCGGTCGGCATGGCGAACAGCAGGCGGTTGTATACTTTTGCCTCCGCCGCCGCGCCGGCCCGCAACTGCACGCTGCCGACGATCGCCGCATCCAGTGCGCGCGCCTGCGCGCACAGCCAGGCCACGGTCGCGCCGTCCATGGTCTCGGCCTGGTGGATCGCCTCGTTGGAGAAGCCGCTGGTGAACGTCTCCGGCAGCAGGACCAGATCGGTGCGTCCCCGCAGCGGCTCGATCAGCGCCGCGTAGTAGTCGCGGTTGCCGGCCGGATCGTGCCAGCGCGTGGCGCCCTGGACCAGCGAGATTCTCAGAGGCGGCATAGGCGCTCCGCGGCGGCGGCGAGGGTGGCGTCGTTCTTGGCGAAGCACAGGCGCACGAGCCTCGCCTCCGGCGGCGTTTCGTAGAACGCCGACACCGGAATCGCCGCGACCCCGGCCTCGCGCACCAGCCACTCGCAGAAGTTGAGGTCGTCCTGTGCGCTGATCGCCGAGTAATCGACGAGCTGGAAGTACGCCCCGGCCACCGGCAGCAGTTGGAACCGGGATGGCGCGAGCAGCGCGCGGAAGCGATCGCGCTTGGCCTGATAGAACGCCGGCAGCTCCAGATAGTGCTGCGGATCGCGCTCCAGCGCCTCGGCGAAGGCCCACTGCGCCGGCTGGAATGTGCAGAACGTGAGGTACTGGTGCACCTTGCGGAATTCGGCGCTCAGCGGCGGCGGTGCGATGCAGTAGCCCACCTTCCAGCCGGTGCAGTGATAGGTCTTGCCGAAGGAACTGACCACGAAACTGCGCGCGGCGAGCTCGGCGTGGCGCAGCACGCTCTGGTGGGCACGGCCGTCGAAGATGATGTGCTCGTAGACCTCGTCGGCCAGCACGAAAGTGTCGCTGCCGCGCAGGATGTCGGCGAGCGTATCGAGATCGCGCGCCTCGAGCACGGCGCCGGACGGATTGTGCGGCGAGTTGAGCAGCACGAGCCGCGTCTTCGGACTCATCGCGTCCTTGACCCGCTGCCAGTCCACCGAGAAATCCGGCAGCGACAGCGGCACGTGCACGGTGCGGCCGCCGGCGAGTTCGACCGCCGGCTCGTAGCTGTCGTAGCAGGGATCGAGCACGATCACCTCCTCGCCCGGGCGCACCGTCGCGGCGATCGCCGCGAACAGCGCCTCGGTGGCGCCGCTGGTCACCGTCACCTCGGTGTCGGGGTTGACCTTGCGGCCGTACAGGCGTTCGGTCTTGAGCGCGATCTGCTCGCGCAGCTTCGGCACCCCGGTCATCGGCGCGTACTGGTTCTTGCCGGAGTTCATCGCCGCGGCGAGGGCGTCGTGCAGCCATTGCGGGCCGTCGAAATCCGGAAAACCCTGGCCGAGGTTCACCGCTTTGTGTTCCGTCGCCAACTGCGACATCACGCTGAAGATGGTCGTGCCGACCTTGGGCAACTTGGTGCGGATCTGCATCGCGCCTCGCGATTTGGATGGCCAAACGAGCGGCGATGGTAGCACGAACGCGCGCCGCGCCCCGGCACTGCGGCGGCCACGGCGAGCCATCCTGGGCGAACCGACGCGCAGCGTGCGCATGCGAAGCCGGCGGCGAACACGAAGGCGAAGCGGATGCGGACGCGCGCGCAGCGATGTGCGTGCGACGGCGATTGCTTGCGCTGCGATCGGGGGTCTGCCCGGAGCCGGACTCGAACCGGCACGGACCGGTCAGGGTCCGGCGGATTTTAAGTCCGCTGCGTCTACCGATTTCGCCACCCGGGCACCGGCGCGTGCGGCCGGCGCGGCCGCGAGGCGATTCTAGCGCTCACCGGGGAATGCATAAACCCGGGCGTGAGGAGCCGCCTGCGGGTCGGCGAATGGAGGCCAGGGTCGGAATCGAACCGGCGTACACGGCTTTGCAGGCCGCTGCATGACCACTCTGCCACCTGGCCATTCGTTGTCCGCGCGCGGGCGCTCAGCATAGCCGCCGCGCCCCGGAAAAACAAAACCTCGGATGGCCCGAGGTTTTGTCGATGGCGGTGCGATCCATCTGGTCGCTCGCCTGCGCGCTCCTCGCGGAGCGCGCGAATGCTGGAGCGGGAAACGAGACTCGAACTCGCGACCCCGACCTTGGCAAGGTCGTGCTCTACCAACTGAGCTATTCCCGCGTGGGAAGGCGAATTATACGGGTTGTGCGGCGTCTGGCAACCCTGTCAGACGCGATGGCCGCGCAGCACCGGCCAGGCGGCACGGACGTACACCAAGCCCGACCAGATGGTGAGCGCAGCGGCGAGTCCGAGCAGCACTTCGCCGAGATGGAACAGGCCGAGGCCGTCGAGATCCTTCTGGTACAGCAGCACCACCAGGGCGACGAGCTGGGCGATGGTCTTGACCTTGCCGATGCCGGCCACGCGCACGCGCGTGCGCTCGCCGACCATCGCCATCCATTCGCGCAGCGCCGAGATCGTGATCTCGCGGCCGACGATGACGGCCGAGATCACCGCCAGCGGTATGGTCGGGTTGTCCTGCACCAGCAGGAACAGGGTGACGGCCACCATCAATTTGTCGGCGACCGGATCGAGGAAGGCGCCGAACGCGCTGGTCAGGCCGAACCGGCGCGCGATCCAGCCGTCGAGCCAGTCGGTCAGCGCCGCAGCGACGAAGATCGCCGAGGCGGCGATGTTCGCGCCGTGAAACGGCGCGTAGAACACGACCACCATGATCGGCAGCAGGGCGATGCGGAACAGGGTCAGCGCGGTCGGTAGCGTCAGGCGCATGGCGCGAGGGAGCCGTCGGAACCCGGCAAGTGTGGCACGCCCGGTTCAGCCATGGAACGCGCCGTAGATGCGCGCGGCGAGTTCGCGACTGACGCCCTTGACCTCGGCCAATTCCTCGATGCCGGCCGCGGCCACGCCGGCGAGGCCGCCGAAGTGCTTGAGCAGCGCCGCGCGCCGCTTGCCGCCGATGCCGGCGATCTCCTCCAGCGGACTCCTCTCGCGCGCCTTCTCGCGGCGTTGGCGGTGGCCGGTGATGGCGAAGCGATGCGCCTCGTCGCGCACGCTCTGGATCAGATGCAGCGCCGGCGATTCCGGCCCCGGCCACAGGGTCCGGCCGTCATCGCCGCGGATCAGGGTCTCGTGCCCGGCGCGACGCTCGGCGCCTTTCGCCACGCCAACCACCAGCACGCCGGCGATGCCGAGATCGGCCAGCACCTCGAGCGCCTGCGCCACCTGCCCCTTGCCGCCGTCGATCAGCAGCACGTCCGGCAGCGCGCCCTCGCCCGCCTGCACGCGTTTGTAGCGCCGCAGGAGCGCCTCGCGCATCGCGCCGTAGTCGTCGCCGGGCGCGACGCCGGCGATGTTGAAGCGACGGTATTGCGATTTTTCCGGTCCGTCCGGCCCGTACACCACGCAGGCGGCGACGGTCGCTTCGCCGAGCGTGTGGCTGATGTCGAAGCATTCCAGCCGCCGCGGCGTCTCGTCGAGTTCGAGCAACTCGCGCAGCGCCTCGAAGCGTTCGCGCGCGGTCTGGTTGCTCGCCAGACGCGCGGCGAGCGCGGCGCGCGCGTTCTTGCGCGCCAGTTCGACGAAGCGCGCACGCTCGGCGCGCACCTGCACCTTGATCTCGACCGCATGGCCGGCCTGCGTCGTCAGCATCTGCGCCAGCGCGGCCGCGTCGTCCGGCGCGTCGCTGACGATGAGTTCGGGCGGCACCGGCTTGTCGAGGTAATACTGCGCGATGAACGACGCCAGCAGCGCGCCGGGGGTCGCTTCCGTCGGCAGACGCGGGAAGAAGTCGCGCGAACCCAGACTGATGCCGTTGCGGAAATACAGCACCGCCACGCAGGCGAGTCCGGCCTCGAGATGACACGCCAGCACGTCGAGGTCCGCGCTCGCACCCTGCACGTAGTTCTGCGCCTGCAGGCGCTTGAGCGTGGCGATCTGATCGCGCAGCCGCGCCGCCTGCTCGAATTCCAGCGCCGCACTGGCCCGTTCCATCGCCGCGCCGAGTTCGTCGATCACGGCGCTGCTGCGGCCGTGCAGGAACATCGCCGCGTGACGCACGCTTTCCCGGTATTCCTCCGGCGTGACGAGGCCCACGCACGGCGCGCTGCATCGCCCGATCTGGTATTGCAGGCACGGGCGCGAGCGATTGCGGAAGTAGCTGTCCTCGCACTGGCGCACGCGAAACAGCTTCTGCATCAGATCGAGACTCTCGCGCACCGCCCAGGCGCTGGGATACGGGCCGAAGTATTCGCCCTTGGCGGTCCTGGCGCCGCGATGGAACGCCATGCGCGGAAAATCCTCGCCGGCCGAAAGATAGATGTAGGGATAGCTCTTGTCGTCGCGCAGCAGGATGTTGTAGCGCGGTTTGAGGTGCTTGATGAGCTGCGCCTCGAGCAGCAGCGCCTCGGCCTCGGTGCGAGTGAGCGTGACCTCGATGCGCGCGATCTGCGCCACCATCGCGGCGATGCGCGGCTCCATGCGCGGCTTGAGGAAATAGCTGCCGACGCGCTTCTTCAGATTGCCGGCCTTGCCGACGTAGAGCGGCTCGCCGTTCGCCGCCAGCATCCGGTACACCCCGGGCGAGGTGGTCAGGGTACGGACGAACTCCTTGCCGTCGAACGCCGGAGGGCTCGCTGCGGATCGCGATGCGGCCATCTACTCACTGAAATTCAGGCGCCGGATCTGGCCGGAGCTCAGGTCCACGCGCACGATCTCGTGCGCGTTCGTGTTCGCGATCCACAGCGCGCCCGCGGCGACCGCGACGCCGGCCGGCTCGTTGAGCCGGTACGGCAGGTTGAGCGCACGCACCTCACCGCTGCGCAGGTTCAGCGCCTTGATCTTGCCGTTGTAGCTGTCGGCGATGAACACCAGACCGCGCGGATCGACGCAGACGTCGAGCGGATGCTGCAAACGCGCGGTGTCGCGCCGGCCGGGGGCGTCGCCGAACTCGTACAATCCCATGCCGACCAGCGTGCTGACGCGATTGTCGAGCAGCCGCACCAGCCGTATCGCCGATGCCGCGGCATCGGCCACGACCAGTTGCTGGCCGAGCAGGGCCAGTCCGCTCGGCTGGGCGAAGCTGGCGGCCGGGCCGTCGCCGTCGATCAGGTCGAGCTGGCCGTTGCCAGCGAACACGGCCAGGCGATTCTTGATCAGATCCAGTTGCCAGATCTGATGCTGGCCGGCGAGCGTGAAGTACAGGCGTTCGCCCATGCCGACCACCGCGGTCGGCGCCGACATCGCCAGCTTGGTCGGTTCGAGCGCATCGTTCGGCACGTCGTAGCCGCACGCGCCGGTGCCGGCGACCGTCTCCACTTCGCCGGTGAGCAGGCGGATGCGGCGCAGCGCATGGTTGCCGGTATCGGCCACGTACAGCGCGTCCTTCAGCAGGGTCATGCCCTGCGGCTCGGTGAAGCCGGCGTCCTGATTGCGCCCGTCCCAGAATCCCGGATTGCCGGAACCGAACTGGCGCTGGATGCGGCCCTCGTGGGTGCATTCGAGGATGCGATTGTGGCCGCTGTCGGCGATCCACAGCACCGAATCGGTCACCAGCAGCCGGCGCGGAAAGCGCAACGGCAGCCTCGGCTCCGGCCGCTGCACCGGCACGCTGGATTCGTACACCCGCATGTCGCGGGCCGCCGCCTCGTCGAGCAGATGCGCGACCAGCGTATCGATTTCCTGGCGGCGGCCTTCGCCCGGCAGCAGCGCCGCGAGTTGGCCCTGCGCGTCGACCACCGCGACCGTCGGCCAGGCGGATACGCCGTAAGCCTGCCACGCCAGATAATTCGGATCGTTGGCGACGGCGTGGCGGATGTGGTGACGATTCACCGCCTTGAGCACCGGCGTCGCCTCGCGCTGGTAGGCGTACTTCGGCGTGTGAATGCCGATCACGCTCAGCCCGTCGTGGTACTTGTTCTCGACGTAGCGCAGATCCGGCAGCAGATTGAGGCAGTTGACGCAGTCGAACGTCCAGAAGTGGAGCAGCGTCACGCGCCCGCGCAGCGCCGCAAGCGTCGGCGGTTGATCGGTATTCACCCACTCCAACGCCGGCGGCAATTCCGGCGCCTGCACTCTGGCGTTCATCGCGCGAGCCTCGTTCCTCGGCGCGTATTATGCGGCATCACGGCAGCGTTCGATCAGGCCGAACACGCCGCGCCGCACGAGGGCGATCACCTGGCGGAAATCCTCGTCGTCGCCGTAATAGGGATCCGGCACTTCCTCGGGCGGCGCGGTGCCCGCGAACGGCAGGAACAGCGCGAGCTTCTCGCTGTGCGCGGGCGGACAGCGCCGCGCCAGTTCGCGCAGATTGGACCGATCCATGGCCAGCACCGCGTCGAACCCGACGAAGTCCATGGCCGTGACCTGGCGCGCGCGGTGCGCGGCGAGATCGTAGCCGTGCGCGGCGGCGCAGGCGACGGCACGCGCGTCCGCACCGGCGCCGCTGTGCCAGCCGCCGAGGCCGGCCGAGGCGACCGTCAACGCCAGCCCGGCGTGCGCGAACTCGCGCCGCGCCACCGCTTCGGCGAGCGGCGAGCGACAGATGTTGCCGAGGCAGACAAAGAGTATACTTTTCATCCCCGCCCCTCGCGCGCCACGAGCGCGCGCACGCGCGCGAGATCCTCCGCCGTGTCCACACCGCCCGGAAACGGCGCCGGCGAAAGACCCACGGCGATGCGAAAGCCGTGCTCGAGCGCGCGCAGTTGCTCCAGCGACTCGGCCCGTTCCAGCGGGGTTCGCGGCAACGCCGCGAAGCGGCGCAGGAACCCGGCACGGTAGGCGTAGATGCCGATGTGGCGCCGGAACGGCACGTCCGCCGGCAGGCGCTCGCGCGAGACCGCGAACGCGTCGCGCGGCCACGGCAGCGGCGCGCGGCTGAAGTACAGCGCATGGCCATCGGCGGTGGTCACCAGCTTGACGCAGGCCGGATCGAACAACTCCTCGACCGACTCGATCGGCGCGGCCAGCGTGGCCATCGGCGCATCGGTCGCGGCGAGCAGTTCGGCGACCGCGCGCACGCCGGCCGGCGGCGCGAGCGGCTCGTCGCCCTGCAGATTCACGACGATGGTCTCGTCCGCCCAGCCGAGACGCGCCGCGCACTCGGCGAGGCGATCGCTGCCGGAGGCGTGATCGGCCGCCGTCAGCACCACCTCGACGCCGCTGCCCCGCAGCGCGGTGGCCACGCGCTCGTCGTCGGTCGCCACCAGCGTGTGCGTCGCGCCGGCACGCTGCGCACGGCGCGCCACGTGCCGCACCATCGGCTCGCCGCCGATCTCGAGCAGCGGCTTGCCCGGCAGACGGGTGGAGCCGTAGCGGGCCGGGATGGCGACGATGAATTCCAGGGAATCGGTCACGTACCAGATGCAGGAGGGACGACGGGCCGCAGTGTACACGGCACGACCTCGTCCGCGCTCGCACCGGTGGCCGCCACCGTTGACCGAGACACCTGTCACAAGAGGGATGGGCGCCGTCGGGCGCAAGTGCTAGCGTGTGACGCAGGGCAACGTGAGTCGGAAATCCGACGGGAGCCTCCATGCAACGTTTTCTCCCAATCGCGATGGCCGGATTGCTGCTCGCGCTGGCGACCATCGGCCCGGCCCATGCCACCCGATGGACCGTACAAGTCGGCGGCACCAGCACCTACGGCGACGGCTACGGCGGCGGTTATACGAACCCGGTCCTGGCGTTTTCTCCGGCGCAACTGACGATCAACGCAGGCGATACGGTGACCTTCATCAATCTCGGCGGCGCCGCGCACAACGTGCACGCCGACGACAACTCGTTCCGCTGCGCCAACGGCTGCGACGGCCAGGGCGGCAACGGCAATCCGTCCTCGGCGGATTGGAGCTTCAGCCTCACGTTCAACAACCCCGGTACCATCGGCTATCACTGCGACGTGCATCAAGGCATGGGCATGGTCGGCACGATCGTGGTGAACGCCTCGTCGTCCTCGATACCGCTCGGCGGCTACATGAGCGGCAACTGGTACGGCGGCTCCAGCCAGAGCGGTCACGGCTTCCAGCTCGAGTTCACCAGCCAGAACAACACCGCCGTCGCGATCTGGTTCGTCTATTCACCCGACGGTTCCGCACAGAACTGGATCTATGCCCAGGGCACCTACGATCCGACCCAGAGCACCGTCACCCTGCCGGCGTTCCTGCTCACCGGTGCCAAGTTCCCGAACCCGCTGTCGAACTTCGATCCCACCGCCGTGCAGCGCACCGACTGGGGCACGCTCACCTTCAGCTTCACCGACTGCAACAACGGCACGGCGAGCTGGAATTCGACGGTCGCCGGCTACGGCAACGGCAGCTTGCCGATCACCCGGGTCAGCCAGATCGCCGGCACCGTATGTCCGCAATGAGGCAATGACGCCGGCCGCGTCGCGCGTTCACGGCATGTGTTCGGCGCCGCGCGCGCGGTAGCGACGGGCGACGTAGTCGTCGATCACGCCGAGAAAGTCGCGGGCGATGTGTTCGCCGCGCAAGGTGACGGTCTTGACGCCGTCGATGAATACCGGCGCGGCCGGAGCCTCGCCGGTGCCGGGCAGCGAGATGCCGATGTTCGCGTGCTTGGATTCACCCGGCCCGTTGACCACGCAACCCATGACGGCAAGCGTCAGGTTCTCGACGCCGTCGTACTTGATGCGCCATTCCGGCATTTTCGCGCGCACATGCTCCTGCACGGTCTTGGCCAGCTCCTGGAAGAAGGTGCTGGTGGTGCGACCGCAGCCGGGACACGCGGTCACCAGCGGCGCGAACGCGCGCAGCCCCATGGTCTGCAGCAGTTCCTGTGCCACCACCACCTCGCGCGTGCGCGACTCGCCCGGCTCCGGCGTCAGCGAGATGCGAATGGTGTCGCCGATGCCCTCCTGCAGCAGCACCGCCAGCGCCGCGGCCGAGGCGACGATGCCCTTGCTGCCCATGCCGGCCTCGGTCAGGCCGAGGTGCAGCGCGTAGTCGCAGCGCGCGCCGAGGTCGCGGTACACGGCGATCAATTCCTGCACGCCGGATACCTTGCAAGACAACACGATGCGGTCGCGAGTCAGACCCAATTCCTCGGCCCGGGCAGCGGATTCCAGCGCCGAGCGGATCAGCGCCTCGCGCGCGACGCGCGCCGCATCCCAGGGTTCCGCGCGGGCGTGGTTCTCGTCCATCAGCGCGGCGACCATGGCCTGATCCAGCGAGCCCCAGTTGGCGCCGATGCGCACCGGCTTGGCGTAGCGCAGCGCCAGGTCGATGATCGCCGCGAACTGCGCGTCCTTCTTCCTGCCGAAGCCGACGTTGCCGGGATTGATGCGGTACTTGGCGAGCGCCTCGGCGCAGGCCGGCTCCTGCGCCAGCAACTGGTGACCGTTGTAATGGAAATCGCCGATCAGCGGCACCGACACGCCCATCCGGTCCAGGCGCTCGCGGATGCGCGGCACCGCGGCGGCCGCTTCCGGCGTGTTCACCGTGACCCGCACCAGTTCGGAACCCGCGCGCGCCAGTTCGGCCACCTGGCGCGCCGTCGCCGCGACGTCGGCGGTGTCGGTATTGGTCATCGACTGGACGACGATGGGCGCCTCGCCACCGACCAGCACGCCGCCGATGCGCACGCCGACCGCGCGACGCCGTGGCACAGCCGTCGAGGATTGCGAAACGCTCATGGCACCAGGGGCAGTCGAACCGGGCCGTGCAGTTGACCGCTTCGCGCGAGCCGCGTCAAGCCAGGCCCGCCGAACGCGGCGCGTTGGCGGTTTCCTCGCGCACCGCACCCGCCGCATCGTCCGCCGCCGAATCGTCAGCAAGGTCAATCCGTACATAACCGCCGCCGAGCTCATGCACGGCGGCGATCGCGACCGTCTCGATGCGCGGCTCCGGCGGCCAGCCGAAGGGATCCCCCGCGCGGGTCACTTCGACCTGCCGGGCATCGCGCTCGAAGGTGGCGGCGGTGAGCAGCGCGCCGCCTTTCCGCTCGCCCGGACCTTCGCCGAGCCATTCCAGCAGGATGCCGCGTAGCGGCGCGCGCGGCGCGTCGTGCCGATCGAAGGTGCGCAGCGCCGCCGCGATCGCGCGACGGGCCAGGAGCTCGATGCCGACATCGAGCGCGCCATTCGCGTCCACCCGCATCCAGCGAATGGTGCCGATCATCCAGTCCTGCGGTTCATCCTCGTCCTCGGCCGGCGGCGCGAGGCCGACGAGTTCCCCGACCTTGAGCCGGATGCCCTCGCCCTTCTCCCACAGCAGCCGGTAGCCGCGCAGGCTCTGATCGAGCACTTTCGCGACATGATGGCGAACGCGCAACGCGGTGGCGCCGGGACTGGCCGGCCAGGCCGCCCGATCGTGCTCGGAGAGCAGCGCCGTGCCGCGCGTCTTGCGCAGGAACGTCTCGAAATCCTGATTGCCGGCGAGCGCGAAGTGGACGTCGACGAGGCCGATCAGCGTATCCAGCGTGTGGCCGGCGGCGAGCCGCGCCTCGCCGCGTTCCGCGGCATTGTCCCAACCGCGCATCAGGCGCTCGACGAAAGCCACGTCGGTGTGCACCACCGGGCCGCCGCGCAGCCGGAACTGGGTCTTTTCCACGCCGGGCGGCAGCATCGCCAACTGGCCTTCGAGAAAGCGCAACAGGCCGTTGATCTCCAGCGCCCACAGTCCTTCGCCCGGCGCTTCGCGTTCCTCGGGCAGATAGCCCGGGCTCTGGTCGCTGTCGGTGCGCACCGCGATTGCGCCGGCCGGCGCGCGGCCTTCGCGCAATTCGCAATGCGCGGCGAACACGCGGGTGAGCTCGTAGGTCTCGCTGTTTTCGCGCTGGCTGAAGCGGTACGGGTTGCACAGCGCGAACAGCAGCGCATGCTGATACGCCAGACGCACGCTGGTCTGCGCGTCCTCCTGCAGCGGATCGGGCACGGGCTTGTCGTCGAGCCGCACCGCCACCGCGAACCGGAACAGATCGTGCAGGTTGCGCCAGGCGCCCGCCGGCGGCGCCAGATAGCGCAGGTACGCGGTATACAGCACCGCGCCGCGATGCTGCACCGCCCGCGCCAGCGCCAGCGCCACGCTGCGCGCGCGCAGGAACGGCACCGCGCCGGCCGGCGCGCAGAAATCGTAGACCGCCGCGCCGTAGCCCATCGCCAGCTCGAGCTCGAAGTCCTGCGCGAGCTGACCGAGCTGCTGCTTCTGCGGCGGCAGCGGAAAGCTGTCGCCGGCGACCTGCTTGTTGAGATTCGCCACGATCTGCGCGACCTGCGGCCGCAGCATCTCCAGCGCTTCCAGGCGTTGCGCCGGCTCGATGCGCAACTGGTTCGTCTCGCGCAGGGCGTTGATCAGCAGGCGCGCGGTGGCGCCGGGATTCGCCAGCGGCAGATGCGCGATCCAGTCGCGCAAGGAGCGGGCGTCGGTGGCGAACGAATTCTTCCCCGGCGCGTGCCGCTCCGGGAAACCGTGCACCAACCGCTGGAACAGGGCACTCATCGACCAACCGCCTCCACTGCGCGCAGTATACTCCTCACTCCGCCGCGGTTTCCCGCAGGGCGCGCAGCACCAGGCGGCGCAGCAGGCGTTCGCGGAAGTTGCGCGGGCGGTCGAGGTCGAGCCGGCGCAGCGCCGCCGCCTCGGCCGTCGCGGACACCGTGCCCGACCAAGCACCGAACGCGAACGCGGCCAGGCGCAGTTTGTGCGCGCTCAGCGCCTTCAGGCGTTGCAGGGCCGGCAGCAAGGCGAGCTCCTCCGCGTTGAAATCGCTGCCGAACGGAAATCTCGGCAACTGCGCGCGCCACGGCGCGAGCGTCTGCGCCAGATGTTCCGGCGTGTTGCGGCGCCAGGGTTCCGGAATGACGAAGTCCGGGCGCAGCTTGCCGGCCGCCTTGGCCTGCGCGGCCAGTGCATCCTGGAAGCGCGCGTCGGCGATCGCGAGCATGGCGACGATGCAGTCCTCGTCGGACTTGCCGCGCAGATCGGCCACGCCGTATTCGGTGACATAGATGTCGCGCAGATGTCGCGGAATCGTGGTGTGGCCGTAGTTCCAGACGATGTTCGAGCGCACCCGGCCGCCGCTCTCGCGGGTGCTGCGCAGGAGCAGGATCGAGCGGCCGCGATCGAGCGCATGCGCCATCGCCACGAAGTTGTACTGGCCGCCGACGCCGCTCACCACCTGACCGTCCTCGAGCGCGTCGGACACCGCCGCGCCGAGCAGTGTGGCCATCATGCAGGTGTTGAAGAAGCGCGCCTGGCGGCGTTGCAGGGCGTCGAGCAGTTCGCGTCCGCCGTAGAGCTGGTTGATGTCGGACACGCGCGTCATCGACAGGCCGTTGAAGGCGTCGCCCTCGAGGCCGCGCAGCCAGGCGTAGAACTCCCGGGAACCGAGATAGAACGCGCCGCGCAGATAGCGGCCATCGTGCCGGTCGCGGAGATCCACCGGCTGCCCTTCGGCGAGCGCCAGTTCGATCATGAGATCGTCGTAGACCCGCCGCGACAAAATGCCGGCGCGGGCCAGGTGCATGAAACCGTCCATCACCATCTCGCTCGCGCCGTAGAGACCCTGCGCGAATGGTGCGAGGCCGCCGTCGCGCTCGATCAGCGCGGCGTCGCCGCCGCCGAGCGCCGCCAGCGCCGCACGGTACGCGGCATTCTCGCGCTGGCGCAGCAGCAGGCCGTGGACGAGCGCATCCGACAGCGCGCCGATGCCGATCTGCAGGGTGCCACCGTCGCGCACCAGCGTGCTCGCGTGCAGGCCGAGCGCGTGCTCGGGCAGCGTCACCGGCTCGCGCACCAACGCGAACAGCTCGTGGCGACAGGCCGGATCCTCGAGGATCACGTCGAACAGTTCCGCTTCCACCTCGGCCTCGTGACCGATGAACGGCAGATCGGGATGGACCACGCCGACCAAGAGCGGCCGCGGCGCACCGGCCGCGCCGAGACGGTCGAGCAGATCGAAGGTGACGTCCGGGTTGCAGGCGAGACTGTAGCGCCGGCGGCCGTCCCGATCCTCGCGCACGGCGACGAGTTGGGTCAGAACGTTGATTCCGGCGTGCACCAGATCGCGCGCGACGTGGGTGTAGTTGAGGCTGATGTAATCGCGCTGTGACTGCGGCACGTGCAGCATGCTGCCGGACAGGAGATAGAACTCGTGCACACGCACGTTCGCCGGCAGCGCATTGGCGTGCTGGGCGACGACATAGGCGAGATCCGGATAGTCGGCGCCGAAATGGCGCGCCAGAAACGGTTCGAGGAAGCGTCGCTCGAGATCGTTGTGCGGACGCGGCCGCGCCAGCGACAGCGCGGTGTACAGCGTCAGGCGCAACGAAGGGTCCGCGGCGACGCGCCGATAGATCGCGTTCAACAGCACGTTCGGTTTGCCGAGGCCGAGCGGCGCGGCCACGCGCAGGTGCGCGCCGGCGTGCGCGAAGATGCGCGCGCAGCACGTCGCCACGTCGTTCACGAACTCGGTCATCGCTGCCTCCGCACGCGCGCATCATCGCAGATCGCGCGGCCGCATGCCCGTGTTCGGACCGCGCGAAAACCCGCGCACCGCGACGCGCGCTTCGGTATCATCGCGCCGGGGAGGTCGGCGCATGAACGAGCGCTTCAAGATCGCGATCATCGGCTCCGGGCCGGGCGGATTGTCCGCGGCGGCGCGCGCGGCCGAGCGCGGCGTGCCGCACGTGCTGCTCGAGGCCGAGGACCATCTGTCCAACACGATCTACCGCTACCAGAAGGGCAAGTTCGTGATGGACGAACCGGGCATTCTGCCGCTGCGCGCGCCGGTGCCGTTCAAGGCCGGCTCGCGCGAGGAGATCCTCACGGCCTGGGACGAGGCGGCGGCACGGCTGAAGATCAACGTGCGCCTGAAGCACGAGGTCGCTTCGATCAAGCCTCTCGCCGGCGGCGGCTTCGAGATCAAGTGCAGCAACGGCCAGACCCTCGCCGCCGAATTCGTCGTGCTCGGCATCGGCCTGCAGGGCAACATCCGCAAGCTCGGCTGCCCGGGCGAGGACCTGCCGTTCGTGCAATACCAGCTCGACGACCCGGACGAATACGAAGGCGAAGTGATCGCCGTGGTCGGCGCCGGCGATGCGGCGATCGAGAACGCGGTGGCGCTGGCCAAGCAGAACAACGTCATCATCATCAATCGCAAGGACGAATTCGCGCGCGCCAAGAAGGCCAACGAGGCGGCGATCCTGAAGGCGATCGAGGACGGCACCATCGAGTGCTACTACAACTCCGCGCCGGAGCGCGTCGATGCGCTGAGCGTCGGCCGCAAGAAGGGCCGGATGATCCTCAACACCGCCAACGGCAAGGCGCAGATCCTGCTCGATCGCGTGATCGCGCGCCTCGGCGCCACCGCGCCGCGCGGCTTCGTCGAAGCCTGCGGCGTGGTGTTCCCGAGCAAGGACCCGGCGGCGGTGCCGGCGATCAGCTCGCAGTACGAATCCAACGTCAAGGGGCTGTACATCGTCGGCGCGCTCGGCGGCTACCCGCTGATCAAGCAGGCGATGAACCAGGGCTACGAGGTCGTCGAATACATCCTCGGCCACAAGGTGGAGCCGGCGGACGAGCCGCTGCTCAAGGCGAAATTCGCGGCGATGCCGGGCTTCCGCAACGTCGAGGAGGCACTCGCCCGGGTGCAGAAGAACGTGCGCCTGCTCGCGCACATCACGCCGTTGCAGTTGCGCGAGTTCATGCTCGACTCGGACATCCGCACGCCGAAACCCGGCGAGACGATCTTCAGGCGCAACGATTACACCAACACGTTCTTTTCCATCGTCGAGGGCGAGGTGCACATCCTCATCGACGAGCAGCGCAACCAGCGCGTCACGCTCAAGCGCGGCGAGTTCTTCGGCGAGATGAGCCTGATCTCCGGCCGGCGCCGCTCGGCCACCGTGCTCGCCGGCGCGAACTGCGTGCTGATCGAGACGCCGCGGCGTTCGATGAATCGCCTGATCAACTCGGTCGAGGCGGTCAAGCGCGAGATCGATCAGGTGTTCATCCTGCGCGCGGTGCAGTCGCGCTTCGCCGCCGAGGTGCCGGTGGAGCAGCTCGCCGAGGTGGTGGCCAACGCGCGCCTGGAGCGTTTCAAGGCCGGCGACGTGCTGTTCCACGAGGGCGAGATCGCCGATTGCCTGCATCTGGTGCGCTCCGGCTCGCTCACGATCTCGCGCAACATCGGCGGCAAGGACGTGGTGCTCTCCTACGTGCCGGCGGGCAACTACGTCGGCGAGATGGCGCTGATGGGCGAGTCGCGCCGCTCGGCGACCGCGCGCGCCGCGATCGCGACCGAGACCGTGCGCCTCGATGGCGAGAGCTTCAAGAAGCTGGTCAACCGCGTACCGGTGCTGCGGCTCAAGCTGCAATCCGAATACCGCCAGCGCGCCGCCGCGAACCTGGCGATGCAGGCCGCGCCGGAAGGCGGCGACATCATCTCGTTCCTGATTTCCCAGGGCGCCGGCGAGGCCACCGACATCCTGCTGATCGACGAGTCGTTGTGCGTGCGTTGCGACAATTGCGAGAAGGCCTGCGCCGAGACCCACGGCGGCACCTCGCGGCTCGATCGCGAGGCCGGACCGACCTTCGCCAGCGTGCACGTGCCGACCTCGTGCCGCCACTGCGAACACCCGCATTGCATGAAGGATTGTCCGCCCGATGCGATCCACCGCGCGCCGAACGGCGAGGTGTTCATCGCCGACAACTGCATCGGCTGCGGCAACTGCGAACGCAACTGCCCCTATGGCGTGATCCACATGGCGGCCAAGCCGCCGAAGAAGCCGGGCCTGATCCAGTGGCTGCTGTTCGGTCGCGGTTCCGGCCCGGGCGAAGCGCCGCTCGAGCCGAAGGCGAAGCAGGCCGCGACCGGCAAGAAGGCGGTCAAGTGCGACATGTGCAAAGGTATACCCGGCGGTCCGGCGTGCGTGCGCTCCTGTCCGACCGGCGCGGCGATCCGCATCTCCCCCGAGGAGTTTCCGGCGTATGCGCAATCGAGAAGATAGGGCTGAAGGCCGAGGGCCAAGGGCCGAGGGCCGAGGGCTGAGGGCTGAGGCTTCGACTTCGCGCCTGCGGCGCGCAGCCCGACCTTCTCTTGGCGAATGGCTCGGCCCGAACGGATGGTGTGCGTCTGTCCGCTCACCGCTCACCGCTCACCGTTCACCGTTCACCACTCAGCCCTTGGCCCTCAGCCCTTGACCCCCATGCACGACTCGATCCTCACCTACGCGAAGTCGCGCTATCTGTGGGTTGCCCTCGCGCTCGGCGCGGGCGCGCTCGCGGCCTACCTGTGGCACGACCCCGGCGGCCCGCCGAACGGCGGCACCTGGCTCGGGTACACCCTCGGCACGATCGGCGCCGCGCTGATCGTCTGGCTGATGTGGTTCGGCGTGCGCAAGCGCAGCTACGCCGGCGGCATCGGCACGCTGCGCGGCTGGCTGTCGGCGCACGTCTATCTCGGCACCACGCTGATCCTGATCGTGCTCCTGCACGCCGGTTTCCAGCTCCACTGGAACCTGCACACGTTCACGTTCGTGCTGATGCTGGGCGTGATCTTCTCCGGCTTCTTCGGCGTGTACGCCTATCTGCGCTATCCCACGCTGATGACGCGCAATCGCGAAAGCGCGACCCGCGACGCCATGCTCGAGGAAATCGCCGAGATCGACCAGAACGCGCTGGCGCTCGCCGACGGCATCGACCCGAAGATCCACGCCCTGGTGCTGCGCTCGATCCAGAACACCCGGCTCGGCGGCGGCGCGTGGACCCAACTGCGCGCCCGCGACGGCTCCGATCTCGCGCTCGCCTCGCTGCACGAGGCCATGGCCGCGCGCGAACAGCGCAAGGAGATGGCCACCAGCGAAATGCCGACCATGTTCGCGATGGTCGATTTCCTCGCCGGCCGCGCCACCGACAAGCAGGGCGAGGCGATGCGCAAGTTGATCGATCTGATCTCGCGCAAGAAGGCGCTGGCCACGCGCGTGGCGCGCGACATCCAGTTCCAGGCGCTGATGGAGGTCTGGCTGTACCTGCACGTGCCGCTGTCGTTCGCGCTGCTGGCGGCGCTGATCGGCCACATCGTGTCGTCGTTCTTTTATTGGTGAGGTCGGGATGAGTCGATCGATTGCACGCCGTCGCATGATCGTCCGGGGGTGCCCGGAACCAGGTCTCACGCGCGGCAGCGCCGCCGTTCTCGTCGATGTGTCCATTCGGTTTTCCGCTCGCGTCCAGCGCGCGGGTGACTTTTCTTTGCTCGTGCAAAGAAAAGTCACCAAAAGAAAGCACGTCAGAGCGGGCTTCGCCCTCGGGTTTGACGCAAAACCAATTTTGCCGGTCCACACACATTTCCATTGATATTCGGGTTTTCCGGAGCGAGCGTCACGTGATGCAAAAGCGCCTTGCCTGTGGAGTTGTGTGCGAGCCATCCGGGGAAGGTTTGCGCATATCCAGGGGCGTGCCCGATGCCCTTTCTTTGGCCACTTTCTTTGGGCAAGCAAAGAAAGCGGCCCGCTCGCAGGACGCGCGCGGAAAAATGGAGGGACACGGCTTGGACGCAGGCGGAAACGCGAAGGGATGCACCCACGAAAACCGCTCACCGAATCATGCGCAGGGGCGCTGCGCTCAAGAACGAGAAGAGGCACGGCCGTCATGCGCTGGCTGATCCGCCGCGTCCTCAAGAAGGGCAAGGGCGCCGTCTCCTACGAGGAGGACGTCCACTACGGCGACGCCCTGACCATCGGCCGCGCCGCGGATCAGGCGATCTTCCTGCCGGATCTGCGCGTCGCCCTCAACCACGCGCGCGTCACCCTGCTCGCGAACGGGCAATACAAGATCGAATCACTGATCCTCGCCGGCATTCGCGTCGATGGCCAGATCGTCTATACGACGACCGCGGCGCCCGGCGCGGTGATCGAGATCGGCAACACCCGGCTGACGCTGCTGTCCGCACCGCAGGACTTCGACGGCGGCGTGGAGATCAGCACGCTCGACAAGACCGAGCAGAAAGCCGAGAAGGAGCGGCTCGCCAAGCCGACCCGGCTCGAACAGACGCGCCTGAGCAAACGCCGTCCGGCGTGGGTGCTGTTCCTCGTCATCCTCGTGTTCGGCCTGGTGCTGCCGATGATCGGCCATTTCGTGCCCGGTTTCGGCGAGCTGCTGCGGCATACGCCGCTGCCGAGCACGCAGAGCTGGAATCCGGGTCCGCTCGACGCCGCCCACGGCTTCTTCGGCGGCGACTGCCAGCGCTGCCATCAGCACGCATTCCTGACCGTGCGCGACGCCGCCTGCCTCGCCTGCCACGCCAACACGCCGGCGCACGCCGATCCGGCAAAGTATAATCTTCCACAATTGGGCAACGCCGAGTGCCGCTCCTGCCACCAGGACCACCAGGGCGCGCGCGGCCTGAACCGCACCGACCAGCGCCTGTGCGCCGACTGCCACGGCGACTTGAAGACGCGCACCCGGAACGCGAGCCAGTTCGAGGACGTGCGCGACTTCGGCACCGCCCATCCGGAATTCAAGCTCCTGCTGCCGGCGTGGGACGCGAACGGCCGGTTCGCGCCGCAGCGGGTGACGTTCGCGCCCGACCTCAAGGAGAACTCGGGCCTCAAGTTCAACCACGCCAAGCACCTCAAGCCGGACGGCGTCAACGCGCCGCAGGGCCATCGCGTGCTCGATTGCGGAGACTGCCATGTCCCGGATGCCGGCGGCGCCAAGATGCGTCCGGTGAACTTCGCGACGATGTGCCACGACTGCCACACGCTCGGCTTCGACCCGCTCGCACCCGGCCGCGAGGTGCCGCACGGCAAGGTGAGCGAGGTGATCTACACCTTGAACGAGTACTACGCGCGGGTCGCGCTGGAAGGCGGCTACCAGGACGCGAAATCGCCGGTGATCGTGCAGGAACGTCGGCGCCCCGGCGCACCACCGCTGTCGCAGCAGCAACAGCAGGAGGCGCTGGCCTGGGCGCGCGAGCAGGCGCGCAGCGTGACCGAGAGCCTGTTCACCGGTCGCGCCTGCACCACCTGCCACAAGGTTTCGCCGCCGCGCGATGCCGCCGACACCTGGCACGTCGCCCCGGTGCGCGTGGCCGGCGTGTGGTACGCCGACGCCAAGTTCACCCACGCCAAGCACACCACGATCTCGTGCGACGACTGCCACGCCGCGCGCAAGTCTGAGGTTGCGAGCGATCTGCTGATTCCCGGCATCGGCAACTGCCGCGCCTGCCATGCCGGTGCCTATGCGAAGGACCGCGTGGCGACAACCTGTATCGCCTGCCACGAGTATCACCAGTCGTCGACGCTGCGGATGGGTCGCGCACAACTCGATCCGGGCTGCCTGGCGACGCCGCTGCCGATGGTGCTCGCGCAAGCGAAGGCCGAATCCGGCTGCGCGCCGCGCACGGCGCTGACGGGCGTGCCGTAAAGCCGCGCGCGGCAAGTGCTATGATGGGCCAAAACAAGAAGCCGCATCGGGGCGGTCGCACTCGGGAGGGAGGCGATGGGGAGACCACAGATCCGCTGGCTGGCACTGGCCTCGGCGCTCGCTCTCGCCGCCTGCGGCGGCGGCAGCAATTCCGGCAGCAGCACCGGCACCGCGCCGCCGCCGGCGGGGACGCCGGACTCCGGCTGCACCGGCTCGTGCGCGACGGCGCAGTCGCTGCTCACCGTCGGCGACGTGCAGACCGTCATCGCCCAGGCCGCCAACGAGGCGCAGGCGCAGGGCAAGCCGGCGGTGATCGCGGTGGTCGATCGCGTCGGCAACGTGCTCGCCGTCTACCGCATGACCGGCGCGCCGCTCACGGTCACGATCACCTCGCAGCGCGGCGTGGTCGGCGGCCTGGAGAATCTCGCCGTGCCGAGCGAACTCGCCGCGATCGCCAAGGCGATCACCGGCGCCTACCTGTCCTCCGAAGGCAACGCCTTCTCGTCGCGCACGGCCAGCCAGATCGTGCAGCAGCATTTCAATCCGGGCGACCTCGGCACGCCCTCCGGACCGCTGTTCGGCGTGCAGTTCTCGCAACTGCCGTGCTCGGACCTGTCCACCCGGTTCACGCACGGCACCGGCCCCGGTCCGCACCGTTCGCCGCTCGGCCTGTCGGCCGATCCCGGCGGATTCCCATTGTATAAAAGTGGAACTCCGGTCGGCGGCATCGGCGTGGCCGCGGACGGCGTCTACGGACTCGATCCGGAGGTGATGGACCGCGACCGCGACGTCGACGAATACATCGCCATGGCCGGCACCTACGGCTTCGGCGCACCCCTGGACCGCCGCGCCGACCGCATCACCGCCGGCGGCATCACGCTGCGCTTCAGCGACGTCGACTACGCCGATCTCGCCGCCAATCCGGCGAGCGCGCCGCCCTACGCCGCGCTGACCGGCAGCCTGATCGCCGTGCCGGGCTACGCCGACGCCACCATCCTCGCCGGCACCGCGTTCGGCCAGACCGCCTCCGGCTATCGTCCGGACACCGCGTTCTATCCGGGCCTCGACGCCTTCGTGCTCGACGACGGCACCGGCAACAACCGCTATCCGCCGATCGCCGGCACCGACGGCGGCAATGCCCTCACTGTCACCGAGGTGCAGACCCTGATGCAGCAGGCGCTCGCCGTCGCCAACCGCGCGCGCGCGCAGATCCGCAATCCGGTCGGCAGCCAGGCGCGGGTGACGGTGTCGATCGTCGATACCAACGGCGTGGTGCTGGCGCTGGCGCGGACGCGCGACGCGCCGGTGTTCGGCACCGACGTGTCGCTGCAGAAGGCGCGCACCGCGGCGTTCAACTCCGGCGCCTACGCCGCCAGCGATCTCGCCAACGCCGCCTCCGCCGCGGCGGGCGTGTTCACGCCGGCCGCCGCCGATTATCTCGCCGCCAGCATCGATCCGAACGCGCATACCGCGAAGTTCACCGTGCTCGGCACCAGCCACCTCGGCGACTACGTGACGCGCCTGCGCGCCTTCCTCGGCCTGCCGAACGCGCTCGGCGACGGCGCTGTCGCGTTCACCGACCGCGCCGGCGGCAACCTGGCGCGGCCGTTCTATCCGGACGGCATCGACGGCGACCCGCCCGGACCGTTCAGCTATCCGCTGGCGCAGTGGAGCCCGTTCAATGTCGGCCAGCAACTCGATCTGGTCTACAACCGCCTGGCGTTCCACGTCGCGTTCTATCTGCAAAACGCGCCGGCGCCGCTCGGCCCGCTCACCGTCTCCGTCGGCAACGTGACGTTGCCGGCGCTGCCCGACGTGGCGCAGAACTGCACCGGCATCGCGCGCCTGCCGAACGGCATCCAGATCTTCCCGGGCAGCGTG
Source organism: Rhodanobacteraceae bacterium (assembly GCA_021325475.1). GTDB lineage: Bacteria > Pseudomonadota > Gammaproteobacteria > Xanthomonadales > Rhodanobacteraceae > Rudaea. The sequence goes on from JAJPHA010000026.1 coordinate 54,576, forward strand.
CCGATCTACCGCGGCAGCACGCTGGTCGGCGGCATCGGCGTGTCCGGCGACGGCGTCGACCAGGACGACATGGTGAGCTTCCTCGGCCTGTACAACGCCGGCCTCAAGCTCGGCGGCAGCATCGCCAACGCACCGCCGGCGATGCGCGCCGACCAGCTCGCGCCGCAGGGCTCGCACCTGCGCTACGTGGAATGTCCGCAGGCGCCGTTCCTCGACACCAACGACGCCAACGTTTGCGACGGGAAGTGACATGCGCCCACGATTCCGTTCCCGCCTCCTGCCGGCCGCGATCGCGCTCGCCGCGACTGCGCCATTTTCCACGAATATACTCGCGCAAACGGCAGCGTTGGCCGCGCCCAGCCTGCTCGAACTCGTGGGCGTGCTGCCCGGCCCGACCTACGATCCGGCCGAATCGCGGATTCCGCGGCGCCGCCCCGGCCATCCCTACTCGCCGCCGCCGGAATTCACCGTGCAGAATCCGGACGGCGTGCCGCCGGCGCCGGTCGATCAGGCCGGCGAGTTCCTCCCGGTGCCGGATCGCTGGCGCATCATGGAAACGCTCGGCTTCCGCTTTCCGTGGTACGACCCGTACAACCAGAACGTGCTCAAGGGCGACAAGCCGATCGACGGCAAGGATCACTTCCTCAGCCTGAGCTTCATCTCCGATACCTTCCTCAAGGCGCAGAGCACGCCGCTGCCGGTCGGTCCGCAGGGCACCGGCAGCGCCGGCGAACTCGACGTGCTCGGCCGCGTCCACCAGCGCGCCTTCGTGCAGAACTTCATCGCCAGCGTCGATTACTACAAGGGCGACACCACGTTCAAACCGCCGGAGATCGAATACAAGGTCACGCTCGCCTTCAACTACAACCGGGTCAACACCCAGGAAGCGCGCGCGCTGCAGATCGATCCGCGCCTCGGCACCGACCGCGACGACGGCTTCGTCGGCGTGCAGGAGCTGTGGGTGGACAAGCATCTGCGCGACGTCGATTCGCGCTACGACTTCGACAGCCTGCGCATCGGCATCCAGCCGTTCTCCACCGATTTCCGCGGCTTCCTGTTCCAGGATTCGCAACTCGGCATCCGCCTGTTCGGCAATCGCGACAACAACCGCTGGCAGTACAACCTCGCCTGGTTCCGCCGGCTGGAGAAGGATCTCAACTCCGGCCTCAACGACGTCACCCGCAAGCCGCGCAACGACGACATCCTGATCGCCAACCTGTATCGCCAGGATTTCCCGTTCCTCGGCTACACCTCGCAGGTGACGCTGGTCTACAACCGCAACCACGACGACCGCATCTACGACTCCAACGGCTTCATCGAGCGGCCGGCGGCGATCGGCCTGCAACTGCCGCGCACGTATCACGTCACCTACTTCGGCTACAACGGCGACGGCCACATCGGCCGCGTCAACCTCACCGCCTCGGCCTACGGCGTGCTCGGCCATCAGTCGCATGGCGTCTTCGTCGAGGAATCCACCCGCATCCGCGCCGGCTTCCTCGCCGCCGAGGCGTCGATGGATTTCGACTGGATCCGCGCGCGCCTGTCCGGCGCCTATGCCAGCGGAGACAAGAACGCCTACGACAAGCGCTCGACCGGCTTCGATGCGATCTTCGAGAACCCGATCTTCGCCGGCGCCGACACCAGCTACTTCATCAGCCAGGGCATTCCGCTGATCGGCGGCGGCGGCGTGGCGCTGGTACAGCCGAACGGCATGCTGCCGGACCTGCGCACCTCGAAGGAACTCGGCCAGTCGAATTTCGACAACCCGGGACTGCGCCTGCTCGGCGTCGGCGGCGACTTCGACCTGGCACCCAGCTCGCGCCTGTCGGCGAATCTCAACGAGCTCTGGTTCGACCACACCGCGACGCTCGAGGCCGCGCGCCAGCAGGGTCCCATCGGCCGCCGCATCGGCACCGATGCCTCGGTGGCGTGGATCTACCGGCCGTTCTTCACCCAGAACATCGTGTTCCGCCTGTCCGGCGCGGCGCTGCGGCCCGGCGGCGGCTTCAAGAGTCTGTACGGCACCGAGCACTCGCTGTACTACTCGGTGCTGGCCAACGTGATCCTGACCTACTGAGGCCGCGGTCATGACCAAGACGAAACCGATCGGCCTGCCTCTCGTCCTGCTCGGCGTGCTCGTCGCCGCGCGCGGCGCGATCGGCCACGAGGACGACGCGGCCGCCCGCCGCTACGCGCCGGCGCCGCCCGCGCCGGCGTTCCAGAGCTGGGACGAGGCCGGGAAGAAATCGGCCGGCTGCGTGTCCTGCCACACCCAGTCCGACCGCAAGACCATGCACGCCAGCGAAGCAGTGGTGCTCGGCTGCACCGACTGCCACGGCGGCGATGCCGCGGTGCACGCGCCGCCCGGCGAAACCTGGTCGGCCGACGAACACCACGGCGCGCGCGACTGGTCGGCGGCGTACCGCGCGGCGATGGATCGGGCGCACATCCTGCCGAACGATCCGGCGCACTGGCCGACCAGCGCCAATCCGGAACGCAGCTACACCTGGTGGATGAAGGAATCGCTCGAATTCGTGCGCTTCGTCAATCCCGGCGATCTGCGCGTGGCCGACGAAGCCTGCGGCGCCTGCCATCTGCCGGCGATCCTCGCCAATCAGAAGAGCCTGATGGCGAACGCGGCGATGTTCTGGGGCGCGGCGGCATACAACAACGGCATCCTGCCGTACAAGCACTCGATCCTCGGCGAGGCCTACACCAAGGACGGCCAGCCGGCGGCGGTCGACAGCAAGATCGAACCGGACGCGAACATGACCGCGCACGGCATCCTGCCGAAGATCTATCCGATGCCGAGCTGGGAGACGACGCCGCCGGGCGACATCTTCCGCGTGTTCGAGCGCGGCGGCCGCAACATCGGCACGCTGTTCCCGGAGATCGGCCTGCCCGACGAAGCCGGTCTGATCCAGCGCCTGGAGGAACCCGGCCGGCCCGACATCCGCCAGTCCAACCGCGGTCCCGGCACCGGCAACCGCGTCGCGATCCCGGTGCTCAACATCACCAAGACGCGCCTCAACGATCCGTTCCTCTGGTTCCTCGGCACCAACGACAACCCCGGCGACTTCCGCTCCTCCGGCTGTTCGGCCTGCCACGTGGTCTACGCCAACGACCGCGACGTGTTCCATGCGGCGATCTACGCGAAATACGGCAACATGGGCACCTCGCAGCAGAGCGATCCGACCATCCCGCACGGCGAATCGGGCCATCCGCTCAAGCACGAATTCACCCGCCGCATTCCGACCAGCCAGTGCATGATCTGCCACATGCACCAGCCGAACATGTTCATCAACACCATGCTCGGCTACACGATGTGGGACTACGAATCCGACGCGCCGTTCCTGTGGCCGGAGAAGCAGCAGTACCCGAGCGACGACGAGGCGCGCAAGGTGCTCGACCGCAATCCCGAGGAGGCCGCGATCCGCGGCAAATGGGCGAGCGTCGATTTCCTCAAGGACGTCAGCCGACTCAATCCGCAACTGCACGACACCCAGTTCGCCGATTACCACGGCCACGGCTGGAATTTCCGCGGCGTGTTCGCGCGCGACCGCAAGGGCGATCTGCTCGACAAGGACCGCCGCATCGTCGCCGACGACGATCCGGCCAAGTGGCAGAAGGCCGTGCACCTGCAATCGATCCACGTCGACGTCGGCATGCAGTGCGTGGACTGCCATTTCGCCCAGGACGCGCACGGCAACGGCTACCTCAAGGCCGAGGTGATGGGCGCGGTCGAGATCCAGTGCCAGGACTGCCACGGCACCGTCGATGCCTACCCGACGCTGAAGACCTCCGGTCCGGCCGCTTCGCCGCACGGCCGCGATCTCAAGCTGATCCGCAATCCGGACGGCAAGAAGCGCTTCGAATGGGTGGACGGCAAGCTGATCCAGCGCTCGGCAGTGACGCCGGGCCTGGAATGGACCATGACCCTGCTCAAGGACGCCTCCGACCCGAAGTCGGCCAACTACGACGCCAAGGCCACGCGCGCGCACACCGTGGCGATGGATCCCGACACCCAGCGCTTCGGCGCGGACGTGCCAAAGGACCAGCGCGCGCATGGCGAGGACAAGATGCTGTGCTACGCCTGCCACACCTCGTGGACCACGAGCTGCGGCGGCTGCCATCTGCCGATCCAGGCGAACTGGAAGACCGAGCGCCACAAGTACGAGGGCGGCTACACCCGCAACTACGCCACCTACAACCCGCAGGTCGCGCGCGACGAGATGTTCTTCCTCGGCGTGCACGGCGAGATCAAGAACCACAAGATCGCGCCGGTGCGCTCGTCCTCGGCGCTGGTGCTGTCCTCGACCAACATCAACCGCGAGCGCATCTACATCCAGCAGCCGCCGATCTCGGCGGCCGGTTATTCGTCGCAGGCGTTCGCGCCGCACTACCCGCACACCGAGCGCAAGACCGAAACCCGCCAGTGCGACGATTGCCACCTGGCGAAGAACAACGACAACAACGCGATCCTGGCGCAGACGCTGCTGCTCGGCACCAAGTTCATCGACTTCATCGGCTTCAACGCCTGGGTCGGCGAAGCCGGCGCCGTGGGCGCCGTGCAGGTGACGGAATGGGACGAGCCGCAGGCGGTGATCGGCAGCTATCTGCACCGCTATGCCTATCCCGACTGGTACCAGCAGCATCAGCAGCGCGGCCAGCGGCTCGCCAACGCCAGCGAGCACGACGCCGGCGAAGCGCAGTGCCTGCAGTTGCGCGGCGAATACCTGTACGTGGCCGAAGGCGCCAAGGGCATGCGCGTCTACGACGTCGCCAGCATCGCCAACAAGGGCTTCTCCGAGAAGCTCATCACCGCGCCGTTCTCGCCGCTCGGCCAGGACACGCACATTGCCTCGAAGAACGCCACCTGCGTGGCGCTGGCGACCACCCAGCCGGTCGATCCGGCGCGCAACCAGAGCGAGCTGATGCAGGGCGCGAATCAGGAACAGGTGATGAACCCGATCTACCGCTACGCCTTCATCACCGACGCCGAGGAAGGCCTGATCGCCACCGACATCACCACCCTGCACGACCGCGAGCCGCGCAACAATTTCCTGAAACGCGCACTCACCTGGAACGAGAACGGCGTGCTCGCCGGCGCGCGCCACCTCGCCATCGCCGGCAACACGTTCTATGTCGCGACCGACCGCGGCGTGGTCGTGCTCGACATGCGCGATCCACTCAAGCCGAAACATCTGGCCACCGTGCCGATCGCCGAGGCGCAGGCCGCGCAGGTGCAGTTCCGCTACCTGTTCGTCAGCGCCAGGGACGGCCTGCACGTGGTCGATGTCACCCATCCGGAGCGGGCGCGCGAGGTGGCGCACGTGCCGCTGCGCGACGGCCACAAGCTGCATGTCGCGCGCACTTATGCCTACGTCGCCGCCGGCGCCGACGGCATCGCCATCATCGACGTGACCCGGCCCGAACAGCCGTTCGTGTACCAGATGTTCAACGCCGGCGGCAAGATCGCGGATGCGCGCGACGTCGTGATCGGCACCACCAATGCCTCGCTGTTCGCCTACGTGGCCGACGGCAGCAACGGTCTCAAGGTCGTGCAACTCACCAGCCCCGAGGCGCAGCCGAAATTCTACGGCTTCAGTCCGGAGCCCAAGCCGCAACTGATCGCCTGGTATCCGACCAAGGCCCCTGCCCTGTCGCTGTCGCGCGGCCTGGAACGCGATCGCGCGGTGGACGAATCCGGCAACCAGGTGGCGATCTTCGGTCGCATCGGCTCGCGGCCGTTCCATCTCGACGAGATGCAGAAGCTGTATCTCAAGCCGGACGGCACGCCGTGGTTCGTGGACGATCGCGACGACGGCGGGCGCCGCGCAGGTGCGGCGAACACGCCCGCAACGGAAGCGCACGCGAACCGATGATCCGCGATTGCCGCGCCGCGACGGCGCGTCGCAACGGAGTCCGCCGCAGTCGTCGATCGGCTGCGGCGTGCGCCGGCAACGCATTGACGGCATGCGCCGCCCCCGGGTGCGCGCCTACAACACCGCCTCGGCGAAATCGAAGGTCCAGTCGGACAGCCAGCCGCTGAGCGCGTCGCCCTGCACGTAGTGCACGCCGAGCTTGAGCAGCGCGGCGAGGTCGCTCATGCCCGCCACCTGGCAGGCGACCGTGATCTTGCCGAGCGAGCGCGCCTGGGACAGCGGCGCGGCCAGCGTTTCCCACACCTTGTCCGGCTTGCCCTCGACCTGCGGACGCGCGAAGCGGATCACGCTGAACGCCTCGACCGCGAACAACCGCTCCATCGCCTCCGGCGGCGGAGTGCCGAGATCGAGCGCCAAGCGCACGCCGATGCGTTGCAGATTCTCCAGCGCGCCGTGCAGGCGCGCGAGCTCGGCGCGCGCCTCGGCGGCGCTCACCTGCAGCGCGATCAGCGCGCCCGGCACCGCCTGCGCGCGCAGTTCCGCCGCCAGCCACGGCGCGAACGCCGGATCGAACAGCGTGGCGACGCTGACCGGCACGTACAGGCGCAACTCGCGCTCGGCCGCCTTGCGTTCGCGGATCAGCTCGATCACGCCGCGCAGGGCGTGGCGGTCGGCGTGCGCGACCAGGTTGAGCTCGCGCGCCAGCGGCAGGTAGTCGGCGCGGGTCAGCCGCAGCGCATGCGTGGACTTCGGCGGCGCCAGCTCCATGCGGGTCTCGTACTGGCCGGCGATGTGGCCGGCGAGCGGCACCAGCGGCTGGAATTCGAAACGCGCCGTGCCACGGATGCTCGGCGAACGCAGGATGGCGCGTACCAGCCTTCGCTGCGGCGTCTCGTCGGTGTCGATGCTGACCGCGCGCAGATCGAATTCGCAGCGACCGCCACCGGCCTGTTGCGCATTCGCGCATTGCGTGCGGACACGTTCGAGCGCCTCCTCGACCTGCGCCAGCTCCGCCGGCAGCCGCACGCAGCCGATGCTGAAGCCGAGCTTGAGCGGCTGCTCCGCGGACAGCCACTGGCGCGCCTCGAGCTTGCGCCGCAATTCCTCCAGACGCGTGCGCACGGTGAGCTCGTCGTCGCCGTGCAGCAGCACGAGGTAGCGCAACTCGCCCCACGCGCTCAGGGTGCGCGCGCCGGAGATCTCCGCCGCCAGCGCCGCCGCCACCTGCTGCGGCAGCGTGCCGCCGGCGACGAAGCCGATGCTGCGCAGCACGTCCTCGGCGTCGTCCACCGCGATCAGCGCCAGCGCCGGGCAACGGTCCTGCTCCTCGCGTGCCGCGCGCAGGATCTCGCGCGCCATCACGTCGCGCCCGGAGAAGTTGCCGCGCCGCTCGCCGACCTGCTCGGGCCGGCCCGCGTGCAGCGCGCGCGCACGCTTGATGCGGCTCTCGACCGTGGTCACCAGATGCCGCGGCTTCACCGGCTTGGTGATGAAGTCGTCGGCGCCGACGCGGATCGCGTCGAAGCGCAGATCGAGATCGAGCTCGCCCGACAGGAACACGATCGGCAGGAACGCATGCCCGGCCTGGGCGCGGATGTGCTCGGCGATCTCGATGCCGTTGCCGCCTGGCAGGTAGAGATCGAGCAGCACGAGGTCGGGCTTGAAATCGGCCAGCGCGGCGTCGACACGCTTCGGATCCTCGCACACGCTGGTGATCATGCCGCGATGGCGCAGGATCGATTCGCAGAATTTCGCCTGGCCGCGGTCATCCTCGACGATCAGCACGCGGTAGCCGAGCGCGCGCCGTTGCGCCCACAGGGCGTCGAGCCGCGCCACCAGCGCCACCGGATCGCGCTCGGTGACCACGGCGTCGGCACCCGCGCGCTGCGCGAACAGGGTGCGGGTGAGGTCGGTCTCCTCCGCCAGCACCAAACACAGGGCGGCGTCCTTGTGCGCCGGACGGCAGCGCTGCACCGCCTCGGTGAGCGCGTGCACCTCGGCGACGAACGCCTCGTCCACCAGCAGGATGTCGGGGCTCGCTTCGTCCAGCGCCAGCAACAGGCGATCGCGTTCGTCGAACGGCCGCACGATGCAGCCGTGCTGGCCGAGGCGCGCCGCCAGCCCCGGAATCTCGCGCGACTCGCCGCGCAGGTAGAACACCTGGCGGCGGCTGCTGTCCGCCGCCTCGGCGGGCTTGCGCTGCGCGCGCTTGGCCGGAGTCTCACCGGTCGCCGCGGCCAGACGCTCGATCAGGCGCTCCAGCTCCTGGCGCTGCGCCGGATTCGGCGCGGCGTCGCGATCGACGAACGAACACAGGTACACCGTGAGTTCGAGCGCCGGCGCGGCGAGCTCCGCGGCGCCCTGTTCCTCCGCCAGCGCCGCCAGCCGCTCGAGTTCCTCGTACAGCGCGCTCGCGGAAGCGCTCTGCCATTGCTGGCCGAGTCCGCTGCGCCAACCCTCGAGGAACGCCTGTACGCGCTGGCGCAGGGCGCGATCGCCGCCGGCGCCGGCGGCAGAAGCCGAGCTGCTCGTCATGAAGTCCACGCCATCGGATCAACCCGCACTATACCGGGCCGGCGCGCATTTCGGCAGAGCCGGCGTGCGGATGGCGCGTGACGGCGCGGCGGAGTAATCTCGCGGTTTCGATTCCGGCCGCGCATCACCATGTCCGAAACCCACGCCGCCTACGTCGTGGAGCGGGAAGTACTCTCGCCGAGCGAGCTCGTGCGCCAGGTGCGCGAGCTGCTCGAAGGCCATTTCCCGCTGCTCTGGGTCGAAGGCGAGATCTCCAACCTGTCGCGGCCGGCATCCGGACACCTGTACTTCAGCCTCAAGGATGCGCAGGCGCAGGTGCGCTGCGCCATGTTCCGGCCGAAGAGCACGTACCTGCGCTTCCGTCCCGCCGACGGCCTGCGCGTGCTGGTGCGCGCGCGCGTCGCCATGTACGAGGCCCGCGGCGAATTCCAGCTCGTGGTCGAGCACATGGAAGAAGCCGGCGAAGGCGCACTGCTGCGGGCGTTCGCGGAACTCAAGGCGAAGCTCGCCGCGGAGGGTCTGTTCGATCCGGCGCGCAAGCGCCCGCCGCCGCGTCTGCCGCGTCGCATCGGCGTGATCACCTCGCCGACCGGCGCCGCGATCCGCGACATGCTCAGCGTCATCGGCCGGCGCTTCCCGCTCGCCGAGATCGAGGTCCTGCCGGTGCCGGTGCAGGGCAAGGAGGCGCCGCCGGCGATCGCCGCGATGCTCGGCGCGGCGTCCGCGGCGCGTCGCCACGACGTGCTGCTGCTCACCCGCGGCGGCGGCTCGCTGGAAGACCTCGCGGCGTTCAACGACGAACGCGTCGCGCGCGCGATCGCGGCGTGCGCGATTCCGGTCGTCTGCGCGGTCGGTCACGAGATCGATTTCACCATCGCCGATTTCGTCGCCGATCTGCGCGCGCCCACGCCGTCGGCCGCCGCCGAGCTGCTGGTGCCGGAGGCGGCCACCCTGCTCCATCTCGCCGAACAGCGCGAACGCCGATTGCGACAACGCCTGCGCCATCGCCTGGATTCGCTCCACCAGCGCGTGGACCACGCCCTGGCGCGGCTGCGCGCGCAGCACCCGCGGCAACGCCTGCGTGCCGGAGCGCAACGGCTCGCGCAACTGCACGCGCGCCTGCGGCAGTTGCATCCGGCGGCGGCGCTGGCGCGACGCCGCGAGCATCTGCGCCTGTTGCTGCGCCGGCTGCGCACCACGACGGCGCTGCGTCTGAACGCACGAACGCTGAAGCTCGCGGAACTCGGCCGCGCCGTGCACGCCGTGAGCCCGCTCGCCACCCTGCAACGCGGCTATGCGATCCTGCTCGACCGCGACGACGGCCGGGTCGTGCGCAGCGTCGCGCAGGCCCGCCGCAGCACACGCTTCCTCGCCCGCGTGAGCGACGGCGAGATTCCCCTGCGGCACGATCCGGACTGAACGCATGCGCCCCCGTCACCGCGAAACTCACGTCACCCACCGCATCGCCTGGCTGCGCGCCGCCGTGCTCGGCGCCAACGATGGCATCGTCTCCACCGCCTCCCTGATCGTCGGCGTCGCCGCCGCCGGCGGCACGCACACCGCCGTGCTCACCGCGGCGCTCGCCGGGCTCACCGCCGGGGCGATGTCGATGGCGGCCGGCGAATACGTCTCGGTGAGTTCGCAGGCGGACATGGAGCAGGCCGCCACCGAAACCGAGAAGCGCGAACTCGCCACCGAACCGGCGAGCGAACACGCCGAGCTCGCCAACATCTACGTCCAGCGCGGCCTCACCCCCGATCTCGCCCGCCAGGTGGCCGAGCAATTGATGTCGCACGACGCGCTCGATGCGCATCTGCGCGACGAACTCGGCATCCACCAGACCACCCGGGCGCGGCCGATCCAGGCCGCGCTCACCTCGGCGCTGACCTACACCGCCGGCGCGCTGCTGCCGCTCCTCGCCGCGATCGCGCTGCCGCCCGCGCAGCTCGTCGTCGGCATTCCCCTGGTGTCGCTCCTCGTGCTCGCCGCGCTCGGCGCGCTCGCCGCGCGCACCGGCGGCGCCAGCGCCGGCGTCGGCGCGCTGCGCGTGCTGGTCTGGGGCGCGTTCGCCATGGGCGTCACCGCCGGCATCGGCCGATGGTTCGGGGCGATCGTCTGAGCGTCAGTCGAAGCCGTTGCCGAAAATCTGGTCGGACTCGTAGGCGCCGACGTCGCACGCGCCATAGGTGTTGGTCTTGCGCGGGTCGTCGTGGCAGCGCGGCGTCAGTACCAGATCGCGGTAGGCCGGCGGGTGGGCGCTGGCATCGCAGTAGTCGTTCAGCGTCGACTCGCTGCGCAGCCGGTAATCGCCTGCCACCGAGTTGTTGAAGCCCGGCGCGGAAGTCTCGAGCAGACGCGTATGCGTGCCGAAGGGATCCGGCGGAGCGCCGCCGGTGCGGACCACGCAGTCGTCGGTGTAGGCGGCGTAGGCGGTGATCGGATACGCCGAATCGTAGAACGCCGTGCTGTAGATCGACAGTTGGGTTCCCCCTGCGGCGACGATGTCCTCGGCGGGATGTTCCAGGCCATTCGACCCCAGCTCCTGGTTGCCGGCGAATGTCGAGTACGCGATCTTGAGCCGCGGAGCATTGCTGCTGAAATTGGCGTGCATCAGCACGCCGGCGGCGGTCGTGTCATAGCTCTGGTTGGCCGTGACGAGCAGGCCCTCCAGGTTGGCGATGGTGCCGTCGTCCATATACAGAGCGCTGCCGTCCTGCGCCGAATTGCCGCGAACGAGGGTCTGCGCGATCTCGACCCACGCACCGGACGATGCCATCACCGCGCCGCCCTTCGTGCCGGCGACCGAGCCGACCGTGTTGTTGCTGAGACGCGAGCATTCGAGCCAGGCGGGACACTGGTAGTCGGGCGAGCCGGAAAAGGCGTAGTCGCGCGCCAGCGACGCATAGGCGCCTTGCGTCAGGGCGAGACCGCCGCCCGATTGGCCGGCCGCATTCGCGTCGAGGATCAGTTCCCACGCGTACATGCGCGCCGACGCGGTGGCGAGGAACATGCCGCCGCCGCTCACCGCGGCGGTATTGCCGCTGATGCTGACGCCGGTCACGTCGTGGCGCGCCGGCTGTTGGCCCGGATTGCCGATCGTGATCAAACCGTCGAATGCCGCCACGCCGCCGCCGGAGCCTTGCGTGCCGTTGTTCGCGATGCTCACATCGTCCGCCACGATGTTCAACGCGCCGCCGTTGAGGAACACGCCGCCGCCATCGTTCTGGGCGACGTTGTTGCGAATGCGCACGCCCGGATCGAGCTGGACGGTCGGCGTCGGCGAGTTGCTCTGGATGCAGATGCCGCCGCCGACGCGCGCGTTGTTGTTCTCGATGATGGTGTCCGCGATCGTGACGAACGCACCGCCGGACACGAACGCACCGCCACCATCGGAACCGCCGCCCGAGCCGGCGTAGCCGCCGCCGTGAATCCGCAGGCCGCGCAGCGTGACCGCGGTGCTCGAACTCGCCGAAGGCCGGATGGACACAACCGGATCAAAACCGTCGCCGGACAGATCGGCCGGCGCGTCGGCGCCGAGGCTGGCGCAGGTGGTGAACCCGCCCTGGATCAGCAGCGACTTGTCGCCGATCACCGCCGCGACATTGGTGTAGGCGATGCTGTTGGTGACCAGGATGGTATCGAGCTGCGGCCCGTTCGCGGTCGCCGCGTCGATCGCCTCCTGGAGCGTGGCGTAATCGCACGTGTCGCGTTGGGTGTCGCCGACGTAGTACACGGCGGCGTGCGCGGTGCTGCCGAGCAGCCCGCCGAAAGCCACGACGAGAAGGGAGCGCATGGACGTTCTCCAGCGGGCAGGGAGGTCCCGCCTTGATCCGAACTACATACTTCGGCTCCTGCGGCCATCATACGCCGAATCGCGCAACAGATTTGACGCTGCCCGCCGCGCCGCCCACAATCGGGCTCCACGCGCGTGGGGAGACGCCGACATGAAAGCCTCGGACCTGTTCGTGAAGGCGCTGGAGGCCGAGCACGTGCACTACGTGTTCGGCATTCCCGGCGAGGAGAATCTCGATCTGCTCGAATCGCTGCGCACCTCCTCGATCAAGCTGATCCTCACGCGCCACGAACAGGGCGCGGGCTTCATGGCCGCGACCTACGGCCGCCTCACCGGCAAGGCCGGCGTGTGCCTGGCCACGCTCGGGCCGGGCGCGACGAATTTCGTCACCGCGGCGGCGTATGCGCAGCTCGGCGGCATGCCGATGCTGATGATCACCGGCCAGAAGCCGATCAAGGTTTCCAAGCAGGGCCACTTCCAGATCGTCGACGTGGTCGACATGATGCGGCCGCTGACCAAGTACACGCGCCAGATCGTCTCGGCCGACAACATCCCGGCGCGCGTGCGCGAAGCGTGCCGCCGCGCCGAGGAGGAGCGCCCGGGCGCGACCCACCTGGAATTGCCCGAGGACATCGCCCACGACGACACCGACGCGATCCTGATCAAGGCGAGCTACCACCGCCGGCCGATCGCCGACGACAAGGCCGTGCACCACGCCGCCGAGGCGATCCGCGCGGCGCGGCATCCGCTGCTGATGATCGGCGCCGCCGCCAATCGCAAGCTGTGCAGCAAGATGCTGCGTGAGTTCGTCGACCGCACCGGCATCCCGTTTTTCACCACGCAGATGGGCAAGGGCGTGCTCGACGAGGCGCACCCGCTGTGGCTCGGCAATGCCGCCCTGTCGGACGGCGACTTCGTGCACCGTGCGATCGAGCACGCCGACTGCATCATCAACGTCGGTCACGACGTGATCGAGAAGCCGCCGTTCTTCATGCGCCGCGGCGTGCGCACCGTGATCCACGTCAACTTCGCCAGCGCCGAAGTCGACACCGTGTATTTCCCGCAGATCGAGGTCATCGGCGACATCGCCAATTCGGTGTGGCGGTTGAAGGAATCGCTCGCGCCGCAGAGCCACTGGGACTTCGCCTATTTCTCCCGGGTGCGGCAGCACCTCGAGCAGCACCTGGCGCAAGGCAAGGACGACGGCCGCTGGCCGATCTATCCGCAACGCCTGGTCGCCGACGTGCGCAGGGTGGTGCCGGACAACGGCATCGTCTGCCTCGACAACGGCATGTACAAGATCTGGTTCGCGCGCTACTACCGCTGCCGCGAACCGAACACGCTGCTGCTCGACAACGCCCTCGCCACCATGGGCGCCGGCCTGCCCTCCGCCATCGCCGCCAAGATCGTGCATCCGCAGCGCAAGGTGATCGCCGTCGCCGGCGACGGCGGCTTCATGATGAATTCGCAGGAACTCGAGACCGCGGTGCGCCTGAAGCTCGATCTCGTCGTGCTCGTGCTGCGCGACGACGCCTACGGCATGATCAAGTGGAAGCAGGCGAACATGAAATTCCCGAACTTCGGCATGGACATGGGCAACCCCGACTTCGTCGCCTACGCGCAAAGCTACGGCGCGCACGGCCACCGGCCCGGGTCCTGCGCCGAATTCGCGCCGCTGCTGCGTAAATGCCTGGACACGCCGGGCGTGCACCTGATCGACGTGCCGATCGATTACTCCGACAACGATCGCATCCTGAATCGCGAGATTCGGGAGCTGTCGGCGAAACTGTGAGCCACGGCGTCTCCGCGCCGACGGCCGCTACGCCGCCTTGCCGTAGCGCGTCAGCGTGGCCTCGGCGTCGGCGGCGCGGATGTCGCCTTCCCAGTCCTCCATCAAGGTGATCAAAGTCAACTTTTCCACTTCGCGCACGAAGCGGCGCACGATCGCGCCCGGATCGGCCACACGCTGGCTGTCGGCGATCAGGCCGAAGTGGACGCGGCCGTTGTAGGAAAGAATCGAAAGGCCGATGCCGATGCTGCCGTTCTGCGGCACCCAGAACATGATTTCGCCGACTTCGCTGCCGGCGAGATAAAGCGGCATCTGCGGACCGGGCACGTTGGTCGCCACCGTCGTCGCCTTGCGGCTGAACAGCTCGAGCGCCATGCGTTGCAACGCCAGCGGCGCCATGCCGAGCGCGGCGAGCAGCCCGAAGGTGAGCGCGGCCTGCTTGGAGCGCTTGAGTTCGCGCATCGCCGCGGCGACGCGCTCCAGACGGCGCAGCGGATTCGCCTCGCCGATCGGCAGATCGAGAAACACCAGGCCGAAATGATTGCCGAGCTTTTTCGCGTGTTCGAGCGGACGCAGATTGACCGGCACCGTGGCGCGGATGGTGACGCCATCCACCCGCTCGCCGACTGCCAGCAGATAACTGCGCAGCGCGCCGGCGGCGCAGGCGAGCAGGACGTCGTTGACCGTGCAACGCAGGACCTTGCCGATCGCCTTGACCTCCGCGAGCGGCAGCGGCTCGGCCCAGGCGCAGCGCTTGCGCGTGCCGAGCGGCCCCTTGAGCGGCGTCGGCGGATCGTCGGGCAGCGCCAGCGCATGCGCCAGTTCGCGCGTGATCTCGCCGCTTTCGCGCGCCAGTTCCGCCACCAGCGCCGGATCGCGCAGCCACTGCCGACCGACGTCGAGCGCCTTCTCGCCGAGACGCACCGCCGAGGCGAGGCCGGCACGCGCCGGTTGCAGCAGACGCTCGATCACGCCGCCGCCATCGTGCGGCAGCCAGGTGCGGGCGAGTTCGGCGCGCCGGGACGGCGTCGGCGCGGTATCGGTCAGGGACAGCATGACCTGCACCAGCGCCAGGCCGTCGGCGTAGCAGTGATGGATGCGCGCGACGAGCGCGCTGCCGCCGCGATAGTGCTCGACCAGATGAAACTGCCACAGCGGTCGTGCGTGATCGAGCGGGGTCGAGGCGAGCTCGCTGACGAAGCGCTCGAGCGCCCGCTGATCCGCGCGACCCGGCAGCTTCGCCGCGCGCACGTGCCAGCGCAAGTCGAGGCGCGGATCGGTCTCCCAATACGCCGCCGCACCGGTGTCCACCGCCTTCTGACGGAACCGGCGGAACGCGAGGAAACGCTCGCCGATCAACCGGCGCAGCGCCGCCAGACGCAACGGCGTGGCGAACACGAGCACGCCGGTGATCATCATCCGGTTGGTCGGACTCTCCATGCGCAGCCAGGCGGTATCGACCTTCGACATCGGCTCGCGCGCGGCGCGGTTCGCGGACACGTCGCTCTCCCGTTTCGTTCGTGGGTGTAGCATCATCGTTGCACGGAAAAAACGCAATGCCACGGCCCGATCCGAGTCGCCACGCCGCGGCACCTACCTGGGGAGACGGCATGGATCACGGCAGCGAAATCCTGCAGAGCCTCTTCGTCGTGTTCGTCGCCGCGCAGATCGGCGCCGAGATCGCCCAGCGCCTGAAGCTGCCGGGCGTGGTCGGCGAAATCGCGGCCGGCTGCGTGGTCGGCCCGTCGGTGCTCGGCTGGGTGCACGCCGCCGAGGCGCTCGACGTGCTCGCCGAGATCGGCGTGGTGCTGCTGCTGTTCTCGGTCGGGCTGGAAACGAAGCTCGACGAAATGAAACGGGTCGGCAAGAGCGCGTTGCTCGTCGGCGTGCTCGGCGTCGTCGTGCCGTTCGTGCTCGGCAGCCTGTGGGCGCACGGCGCCGGTTACGCCTGGGCGCAATCGCTGTTCGTCGCCGCCGCATTCGTGGCGACTTCGGCCGGCATCACCGCACGCGTGCTGCAGGAACTCGGCGCCTTGCAGCGCGAGGAAAGCCGCGTGATCCTCGGCGCGGCGGTGATCGACGACATCCTCGCCATGCTGCTGCTCGGCATCGTCACCGCCCTGCAATCCGGCGAGGCGCTGCGCATCGGCCATCTCGCCGTGATCCTCGCCGAGGCGGTGGGTTTCGTCGTCGTCATCGGCCTCGTCGGCACGCGCGTCATGCGCCGTTCCTCGCGCTGGCTGGAGGCGCCGATCCATCCGCTGTCGCCGTTGACGATCGTGCTCGCGCTCTGTCTCGGGCTCGCGTTCCTGTCCACCCAGTTCGGCCTGGCCGCGATCATCGGCGCCTTCCTCGCCGGCATGATCGCCTCCGAGACCGCGCAACGCGAGACGCTGGAGCACCAGACCCAACCGCTGCTCGCGCTGATGACGCCGTTCTTCTTCGTCGTCACTGGCAGCAAGGTCGAACTCGCGCAATTGGCGGATGCGAGCGCGCTCGTTGCGCTCGCGATCGTGACCGCGATCGCGGTGGCATCCAAGCTCGCCGGCGGCTTTCTCGGCGCGCTCGCGCTCGGTCGCCGCGGCGCGCTGATCGTGGGTGTGGGCATGGTGCCGCGCGGCGAGGTCGGCGTGGTCGTCGCCAGCCTCGGCCTCGCCGCGGGCGTGTTCTCGCCGCGCGTCTATGCGCTGATCGTGGCGATGTCGCTCGCCACCGCGATGCTCACGCCACCGCTGCTGGCGCGGCTGTTGCGCGAGCCGCCAGCCAACGACACGCGCGCCGGCTCCGATCCCGCTTCCTAGCCTGACCGAGGCAGGTGTCGGTAGGCGGCCAGCGCCGCGACGCGCGTGGCCCGGAGGTCCACCATCGGTGCGGGATAGGCGAGCCGATGCGCGCCGGCGAACTCCCAGGGTCGGTGGATCGCGGCGGCAGGCACCTTGGCGAGTTCGGGAACCCAGCGTCGGACGTAGGCGCCTGCGGGATCGAAGCGCTCGCCCTGCGTCACCGGATTGAAGATGCGGAAGTACGGCGCGGCATCGACTCCGCAGCCTGCGGTCCACTGCCAGCCCTGGCTGTTGTTGGCGAGATCGGCATCGACCAGCGTATCCCAGAACCAGCGCGCGCCGTGGCGCCAGTGTTGGCGCAGATTCTTGGTCAGGAAGCTCGCCACGAGCATGCGCACGCGATTGTGCATCCAGCCGCTCGCCCAGAGCTGGCGCATGCCGGCATCGACGATCGGAATTCCGGTTTCACCGAGCTGCCAGCGGCGCAGCGCCAGGGCGTCCTCGTTCGCCCACGCGAACCCATCGAAACGCCGATCGAGATTGCGCTCGGGCAAGTGTGGAAAGTGGTGCAGCAAGTGGTGTGAGAATTCGCGCCAGCCGAGTTCGCGGAGATACGCCTCGACCGTGTTGCGTTCGTGCACGTCGTCACGCACGTCCGACAATAGCCGCCAGACGATCTGGCGCGGTCCGATCTCGCCGAAGTGGAGATGCGGCGACAACGCCGAGGTGCCGTCGCGATCGGGGCGATCGCGATCGACGCGGTAGTCGCCGAGCGCGCGATCACGGAAGCGCTGCAATGCCGCGTGGGCGCCGGCCTCGCCCGGTTGCCAGACGGCGGCGAAGCCGCGATCCCAGCGCACCGAAGGCAGCAAGCCGAGGTCGCGCAACGCGACGTTGCCGGGCAGCGCCGGTGCGACGATCCGCCGCGGCGCGGGCAGCGGCGGCCGCGGCTGCAGATTCGCCCGCAAACGTCGCCAGAACGGGGTGAACACCCGGTACGGCCCGCCCTGTCCCGATTGCAGGTCCGACGGTTCGGCCAGCAGGTTTGCATTGAAGTTGTGCACTTCGATGGCGCGCGCACGCAGCACTCGCCGCAGGGCCGCATCGCGTGCCATCAATGCCGGTTCGTGGAGCGTGTTCCAGTAGACCGCGCGCGCTCCGCTTGCCGCGATCAGACGCTCCAGCGCCGCCGCGGTCGGTCCGCGTGCGACGAACAAGCACGCACCGCGCCGACGCAGGTCCGCGTCCAGCGCCTGTAGCGAATGATGCAACCACCAGTTGCTGGCCGCGCCCGGCTGCCACGGCGCCTCCTCGTCCGGCGCGTGGAGGTACACGCAGACGATGCGCGCGTGCGCGCGCCAGGCCGCGTGGAGCGCCGGGTTGTCCTCGAGCCGCAGATCGCGCCGGAACCAGACGATGGCCGTGGTCATCCGGCGAAATGAACCGGATCGCCCGTCGAGGCGCGGTGAAGACAGCCGGCGCGTGACGATGGATCGGATCGTCGCCGCGTCGCCCGGGCGCCGTCACGCCGCAACGCGAACCGGCGTGACGCGCTTGAGCGCCACGAACAACGCGCCGAGCGCGACGAAGCCGGCGAGCATCGCCGCCGCGTTGACGAACACCTGCGCATAACCGAGGTGCGCGACGTCGAGGAACGGGTACGGATAGAACCGGGTGAACGCGCCGCGCAGCAGCACGTAGCCGAAGTAACCGATCGGATACAGGCACCAGTAACCGAGGACGCGCCAGTGCAACGCACCGCGCGGCACGTGCAGCCACCAGTGGACGAGGAACAGCGCCGGCGCGGCGTCGTGCAGCAACGCGTCGGCCAGTGCCTGCCAGCCCTGCGGATGCCAGAGCTGGCGCAACAGCGCGTGATAGACGATGCCGACCACGGCGAGGTAGACCGCCACGCCGCTGATCACGCCGGGTCGCGCGAAGCACCGGCCCGGCGCCGAGCGCGGTGCGAGCAGCGGCATGCTCAGGGTCAGCGCGGCGAGCAGATTGGTGAGCACGGTGAAGAATGCGAAATACATCCACACGCCGTGCAGCACGTCGCCGTGATGGGCGAGCGACCAGCGCACCGACAGCAGCAATTGCAAACCGAGCGCGAACCAGATCACCAGGGCAAGTGCTGCCGCGAAAATCGTCTTCATTGCTTCGCCGTGTCGGAAATCTGCCGACCGGCGATTGTAGCCGGAACGCGCCCGCGCGGACGCAGCGGCCACGATTTCGTCAGGCGCCGCTTTCGAGCTCGGCCAGACGCCGCACCGCCGCGTGGGCGAGTTCGCTCAAGCCGTCGGCGCCGTGCGCGCGCACGTGCGCGACGAGCGTGCGGCGCATGCGCGGCGCCCAGAAGCGCCGGAAGTGATTGACCACGCCATCGATCGCGACTGCACGCTCCGGTTCGGCGGCGAAGAAATCGGCGATGTCGTTCGCCATGTCGATCAGGCGCTGCGCGTTCACGCCGTCGCCCCCTGCCTCGGCGCGCCATGGATGCGCGCGGCGTGGGTATAGATCGAATGGCCTTGCGGCCGGGCGAAGGCGATCAGGGTCAGATTCGCCTCCGCGGCCAGCGCGATCGCGAGCGCGGTCGGCGCCGAGATCGCCGCCAGGATGCCGATGCCGACCGTCGCCGCCTTCATCACCATTTCGTAGCTGGCGCGACTGGTGACGAGCAGGAAACCGCGCCGCGGATCGACGCGCGCGCGGGCCATCGCGCCGATCAGTTTGTCGAGCGCGTTGTGCCGGCCGACGTCCTCGCGCACCAGCGCCACCGCACCGTCCGGCGTGGCCCAGGCCGCGGCATGCGTCGCGCCGGTGGCGACGTTGATCGTCTGCCGCGCCGCCAGCGCGTCCAGCGCGCGGCGCAGCGCGGCGTCCGCGATCGGCGTGGGCTCGGCCACCGGCGGCGGGTGGCGCACGGCGGCCTCCAGCGTCTGCGCGCCGCACAGGCCGCAGCCGGTGCGGCCGGTCAATTGCCGGACCCGCGCTGCCAGCGACGCCGCCCGTGCCGCGGGCACGGCGATGCGGAGCTCGATGCCGCCGAGCGTCGGCGCAATTTCCACTTTTTCGCATTCTGCCGGTGCGCCGACGATCGCTTCGCTGAGCGAGAAACCGAGCGCGAAGTCCTCGAGATCGGCCGGCGTGGCCAGCATCACCGCGTGCGGGCGGCCGTTGTAGACGAACGCGATCGGCACTTCCTCGGCGACCGCGTCGAGCCGATGCGTGGTCTCGCCGCCGCGGTGGCGCTCGACGCGGCGCCGCACGGCGCCATCGGGCAGCGCCTCGCCCGCGCGCTCACTTCGGCGCCGTCGCATGATCGAGCCGTTCCCGCGACCGACGCTCGGACGCCGCATGACGCTGCTGCCATTCCGACGGCTGGCCGACGCGGGTCACCTCCACCGCCGTGACCTTGTACTCCGGACAGTTCGTCGCCCAGTCGGAATTCTCGGTGGTGACGACGTTCGCCCCGGAGCCGGGGAAGTGGAACGTCGTGTAGACCACGCCCGGCGGCAGGCGGTCGCAGAGGTGCGCGCGCAGCACGGTGTCCCCCGCGCGGCTGGCCACGCCCACCCAATCGCCGTCGCGGATGCCGCGGCTCTCGGCGTCGTGCGGGTGGATGTCGAGCCGGTCCTCGTCGTGCCACACCACGTTCGCGGTGCGCCGCGTCTGCGCACCGACGTTGTACTGGCTCAGGATGCGGCCGGTGGTCAGGATCAGCGGATACTTCGCGTTGACCCGCTCGCGGGTCGGCACGTATTCGGTCAGCAGGAAGCGGCCCTTGCCGCGCACGAATTCGTCGACGTGCATCGTCGGCGTGCCGTGCGGATGCGCGGCGTCGCACGGCCACTGGATGCTGCCGAGTTCGTCGAGCCGGGCGAAGCTCACGCCGGCGAAGGTGGGCGTGAGACGCGCGATCTCGTCCATGATCTCGGCCGGATGCGCATAGTGCATCGGATAGCCGAGCGCGTTCGCCAGCCGTTGCGTGACCTCCCAATCGGCGTAGCCCGCCTTCGGTCGCATCACCGCGCGCACCCGCGAGATGCGCCGCTCGGCGTTGGTGAAGGTGCCGTCCTTCTCCAGGAACGAGGCGCCCGGCAGGAACACGTGCGCGAACCGCGCGGTCTCGTTGAGGAACAGGTCCTGCACCACCACGCATTCCATCGTCGCCAGCGCCGCGGTCACGTGTTGGGTGTCGGGATCGCTCTGCGCCAGATCCTCGCCCTGGATGTACAGCGCCTTGAACTCGCCGTCGAGCGCCGCCTCGAACATGTTCGGGATGCGCAGACCCGGCTCGGCCGACAGGCGCACGCCCCAGGCCTGCTCGAACGATCGCCGCACCGCATCGTCGGACACGTGCCGGTAGCCGGGAAACTCGTGCGGGAACGAGCCCATGTCGCACGACCCCTGGACGTTGTTCTGGCCGCGCAGCGGATTGACGCCGACGCCCTCGCGGCCGATGTTGCCGGTGACCATCGCCAGGTGCGCGATCGCCATGACCGCGGTCGAGCCCTGCGCGTGTTCGCTGACGCCGAGCCCGTAGTAGATCGCGGCGTTGCCGCCGGTGGCGTACAACCGCGCCGCCGCGCGCACCTGCGCGGCCGGCACGCCGGTCTCGGCCTGCATCGCCTCCGGCGAATTGCGCGGTTCGCAGATGAACTTCTTCCACTTCGCGAACGAATCGGCCTCGCAGCGCGCGGCGACGAAGGCGGCGTCGTACAGGTTCTCGGTGACGATCACGTGCGCCAGACTGTTGAGCAGGGCGACATTGGTGCCGGGGCGGAGCGGCAAATGGAAATCCGCCTGCACGTGCGGGCAGCGCACGAGATCGATGCGCCGCGGATCGGCGACGATCAGGCGTGCGCCCTGGCGCAGGCGCTGCTTGAGCTGCGAGGCGAACACCGGATGGGCGTCGGTCGGATTGGCGCCGATCAGGAACACTACGTCGCAGTGGCGGATCGAGTCGAACCGCTGCGTGCCGGCGGATTCGCCGAGCGTCTGTTTCAGGCCGTAGCCGGTCGGCGAGTGGCACACCCGCGCACAGGTGTCGACGTTGTTGTTGCCGAACGCGGCGCGCACCAGCTTCTGCACCAGGTACGTCTCCTCGTTGGTGCAGCGCGACGAGGTGATGCCGCCGACCGCGTCGCGCCCGTAGCGCGCCTGGATGCGCTTGAACTCCGCCGCGGCGTGGGCGATCGCCTCGTCCCAGCTCACCTCGCGCCAGCGGTCGGTGATCTTCGCGCGGATCATCGGCGTGAGCACGCGATCGGGGTGCGTGGCATAACCGATCGCGAAACGGCCCTTGACGCAGGCGTGGCCGTGGTTGGCGTGGCCCTCCTTGTTCGGCACCATGCGCACCAGCTCCTCGCCGCGCATCTCGGCGCGGAACGAGCAGCCGACGCCGCAATAGGCGCAGGTGGTGACCACGCTGCGCGTGGCCTGACCCGTTTCGAGCAGCGACTTTTCCATCAGCGCGCCGGTCGGGCAGGCCTGCACGCAGGCGCCGCAGGAGACGCACTCCGAGGCGAGGAACGGCTCGTCTGCGCTCGCCACCACCATCGAATCGAAACCGCGGCCCCGGATGGTCAGCGCGAACGTGCCCTGGATCTCGTCGCAGGCGCGCACGCAGCGCGAACAGACGACGCACTGCGCCGGATCGAAGCGGAAATACGGGTTGCTCGCGTCGATCGCGGCGTCGAGATGATGCCTGCCATCGAAACCGTAACGCACCTGCGTCACGCCGAGCGCCGCGGCCACGCGTTCCATCTCGGTGCCGAAGCCCGCCGCGAGCGCCTGCGGCGGATGATCCGACAGATACAGCTCCATGACCCCGCGCCGCAACTGCTCGAGCTTCGCGCTGCGCGTCGCGACGCGCATGCCGGCGGCGACCGGCGTGGTGCACGAGGCGGGATACCCCTTCACGCCTTCGACCTCGACCAGACACAGGCGGCAGGAGCCGAACGGTTCGAGCAGCTCGGTCGCGCACAGCTTCGGGATCTCGATGCCGGCGAGCGCCGCGGCGCGCAGCACGGAGGTTCCTTCGGGCACGACGACCTCGCGGCCGTCGATGGTCAGGGTCACGGTCTGTGCCGCCGGCGAGGACGGCGTGCCGAGATCGGTTTCCTTGATTGACAGCATGTGACGTGACTCCTCCACTGGCCCTCAGCCCTCCGGCCAAGTTGCCCCCTCACCCAACCCTCTCCCCCACCGCAATCGATGAGGGAGAGGGCTTGATGAAATCCTCGGGGAAATGCTCGAGCGCGCTCAACACCGGATACGGCGTGAGGCCGCCCAGGCCGCACAGCGAAGCCTGCCGCAGGGTCTCGCACAGATCGCGCAGCAACACCTGGTCCGCCGCGCGTTCGCGACCGGCGCGGATGCGATCGATGATTTCCATCCCGCGCGTCGAACCGATGCGACAGGGCGTGCACTTGCCGCAGGATTCGAGCGCGCAGAATTCCATGGCGAAGCGCGCCTGCTCGGCCAGGTCCACGCGGTCGTCGAACACGACGATGCCGCCGTGGCCGAGCATGCCGCCGATCGCGGCAAATGCCTCGTAGTCGATCGGCGTGTCGAATTGCGATTCGGGCAGGTAGGCGCCGAGCGGCCCGCCGACCTGCACGGCGCGGATCGGCCGGCCAGACGCCGAGCCGCCGCCGTAGTCGTAGAGCAGTTCGCGCAGGCTGATGCCGAAGGCCTGCTCGATCAAGCCGCCGCGCCGGATGTTGCCGGCGAGCTGCAGCGGCAGCGTGCCGCGCGAGCGGCCGTGACCGAACTCGCGGTAGTACGTCGCGCCGCGCTCGAGGATGATCGGCACGCTCGCCAGGGTGATCACGTTGTTGACCACCGTGGGTCGACCGAACAGCCCCTTCACCGCCGGCAGCGGCGGCCGCGGCCGCACCTGCCCGCGCTTGCCTTCGAGGCTGTCGAGCAGCGACGTCTCCTCGCCGCAGATGTAGGCGCCGGCGCCGAGCCGCAGTTCGAGATCGAAGCGCCGGCCGCTGCCGAGCACGTCGGCGCCGAGCAGACCGTGCGCATACGCGGTCGCGATCGCCGCCTCCAGCGCCGCCTGCGCGTGCGGATACTCGCAGCGCAGATAGATGTACCCCCAGGTCGCGCCGACGGCGAGCCCGGCGATGATCATGCCCTCGATCAGCAGAAACGGATCGCCCTCCATCAACATGCGATCGGAAAACGTGCCGGAATCGCCTTCATCGGCGTTGCAGACGATGTATTTGGAGGGCTGAGGGCCGAGGGCGGAGGGCTGGACGGGCGCATCGAGCACGGTCTGCCACTTGATGCCGGTCGGGAACGCGGCGCCGCCGCGGCCGCGCAGACCCGATTCGGTCACGATCCGGACGATCTCCGCAGGCGCGAGCGCCAGCGCGCGCTCGAGCCCCTTGAGGCCGCCATGCGCGCGATAGTCGTCCAGACTCCGCGGATCGACCAGGCCGACGCGCGCGAAGGTCAATCGTTCCTGGCGGCGGAAATAGGCGATGTCCTCCACCCGGCCGAGCCGCAACGGATGCGCACCGCCGTCGAGGAATCCCCCCGCGAATAGTCCGACGACATCGTCCGGCGTCACCGGGCCGTAGGCGATGCGGCCGGCCGGCGTGGCCACCTCGACCAGCGGTTCGAGCCAGCACAGGCCGCGCGAGCCGGTGCGGACGATGCGCACGCCGGTGCCGCGCCGCGCCGCTTCGGCCGCGATCGCGCCGGCGACGCGCTCGGCGCCGACCGCCAGCGCGGAAGCGTCGCGCGACACGTACACCGTCGCGCTCACGGTTCCCCTCCGACTTCGTCGAGCAGCGCCGCGAACCGCGCCGCGTCGACGCGGCCGTGCAGCGTCCGGTCGATCATCAGCGACGGCGCGCAGGCGCAATTGCCGAGACAGTACACCGGCTCCAGCGTGAACGCGCCGTCCGCGGTGGTCTCGTGAAAATCGATGCCGAGCCGCCGCTTCACTTCCGCCTCGAGCACGCGCGCGCCCATCGCCTGACACGCCTCGGCGCGGCAGAGATACAGCACGTGACGGCCGCAGGGTCGGCTGCGGAAATGCGGGTAGAAGCTGATCACGCCGTGCACTTCGGCACGGCTGAGATTGAGCGCGTGCGCGATCACCGGCACGGCCGCGGCGGGAACGAAGCCGAGCGCCTCCTGGATGGCGTGCAGCACCGGCAGCAGCGCCCCGGCGCGCGCGTGGTGCGCCTCCAGCGCCGTCTGCACCGCGCGCCGTTGTTCCGGCGTCAGCGTCGGCGCCTGCTCGGCGGACGCCGGCACGACTGGCTCTGGCGCTTGGCGCATCGCGATCCGTCTCCTCCCCCGCGCCCAGCATACGCCGACGCCCGGCCCGCTTCACCTGGCGACGACGTCGTCCTTGGTTCGGTTCTCCTTACAACAGCCCGAAGCGCCGGATCATCCAGCCCTTGACGAGCTGGGTGAGACCGAGATACGCGGCCAGGATCGCGACGAGACAGACCCAATACAGCGGCGGCAGCGGCACGAACCCGAACCACGCGCCGATCGGCAGGAACGGCAGGACCACGCCGATCAGGCAGATCGCCACCCCGGTGATGGTCAGCGCCAGACTGGCCCTGCTCTGCACCAGCGGGATGCGCCCGGTGCGGATGATGTGCACCACCAGCGTCTGCGACAGCAGCGATTCCACGAACCAGCCGGTCTGGAACAGCGTCTGGTGCTCGACGCGATCGGCGCCGAGCAGGAACCACAGCAGCGCGAACGTCGCGTAATCGAAGATCGAACTGATCGGGCCGATGCAGAGCATGAAGCGGGTGATCGCCTTCAGGTCCCATTGCCGCGGCCTGGCCAGGTATTCGGCATCGACCTCGTCGGACGCCACCGCGGTCTGCGAGAAGTCGTACAGCAGATTGTTGAGCAGCACCTGCACCGGCCGCATCGGCAGGAACGGCAGCAGCGCGCTCGCACCGATCATGCTGAACATGTTGCCGAAGTTGGAACTGGCGGTCATCTTGATGTACTTCAAGATGTTGCCGAACACCTTGCGGCCCTCGAGCACGCCCTCCTCCAGCACCAGCAGGCTCTTCTCCAGCAAAATGATGTCGGCCGACTCCTTGGCGATGTCGACCGCGGTGTCCACCGAGATGCCGACGTCGGCGGCGCGCAGCGCCGGGCCGTCGTTGATGCCGTCGCCGAGAAAGCCGACGACGTGACCGTCGCGGTGCAGCGCCTGGATCACGCGCACCTTCTGCTGCGGGTTCAGGCGCGCGAACACCTGGGTGGTGCGCGCGGCGACGGTGAGCTCGTCGTCGCTCATCGCCTCGACCTGCGGGCCGACCAGGTATTTCTCCACTTTTATACCGACCTGGCGGCAGACGTTGCGCGTGACGATGTCGTTGTCGCCGGTCAGGATCTTCACCGCCACGCCGTTGGCGTGCAGCGCCTGGATCGCCTCGGCCGCGCTGTCCTTCGGCGGATCGAGGAAGGCGATGAAGCCCATCAGGGTGAGATCGCGCTCGTCGTCGCGCGAATAGCTCGGCTTGGCCTCGATCTCGCGCAGACCGAGCGCGAGCGCGCGGAAGCCGTCGTCGTTCATGTCGCGCGCCACGCCGCGCACCTCGGCGAGCTTGTCCGGCGTCAGCGGCGCCGCGTCGTCGCCGAGCTGCACCCGCGAGCACACGCCGAGCGTCTCCGCCACCGCACCCTTGGAAATCAGGAAATGCCGGCCGGACGCATCGCGCACGATCACCGACATGCGCCGCCGGGTGAAGTCGAACGGCACCTCATCGACCAGCGTGTAGTTCGCCTTCAGGCGCTCCGCGGTCGGCGCATCCGCGCGCTCGAGCACGGCGATGTCGAGCAGGTTCCTCAGGCCGGTCTGGTGGTAGCTGTTGAGCCAGGCGTATTCCAGCACGCGCTCGTCCTCGTCGCCGGCGACGTTGGTGTGGCGCTCGAGGATGACCCGGTCCTGGGTGAGCGTGCCGGTCTTGTCGGTGCACAGCACATCGATCGCGCCGAAGTTCTGGATCGCGTTCAGGCGTTTGACGATCACGTCCTTGCGCGCCATCTTGAGCGCGCCCTTGGCGAGGTTGATCGCGACGATCATCGGCAGCATCTCGGGCGTGAGACCGACGGCGACCGCGACCGCGAACAGGAAGGCGTCGAAGAAGCTGCCCTTGGTCGCCCAGTTGATCGCGAGCACCAGCGGCGCCATCACCGCCATGAAGCGCAGCATCAACCAGGCGAAACGCGCCACGCCGCGCTCGAAACTGGTCTGCACGCGCTGGCCGACGAGCGAGCCGGCGAGCGCGCCGAAATAGGTGCGCGCGCCGGTCGCGGCGATCACGCCGGTGGCGCTGCCGCTGACCACGTTCGAGCCCATGAAGCAGAGATTGCGCGCCTCGAGCGCGGTCTTCGCCTCGCCGTCCGCGGCCGGGAATTTCTCGACCGGCATCGATTCGCCGGTCAGCGCCGACTGGTTGACGAACAGATCCTTGGCCGCAAGCAGGCGCAGGTCGGCCGGCACCATGTCGCCCGCCGACAGATGCACGATGTCGCCCGGCACGAGCCCGTCGATCGGCACCTCGAGCTTCTTCACCACGCGCCTCGGCGGGGCCTCCTCGTCCTCGCCCGGAGCGCGCTCGTCCACCTCGCGTCGCACGCTCGCGGTGTTGCTCACCATGCGCCGCAGTTGCTCCACCGCGCGACTGGAGCGCGCCTCCTGGAAGTGCGCGACGAACACCGCCATCACCACCATCGCGAACATGATGAGCGCGCCGATCTTGTCGCTCGTCTCCTCGCCGGTGACCCAGGTGATGATGGCGAGCGCGGTCAGCAGGATATTGATCGGATTGGTGACGAAGCGTTCGAGAATCTGCAGCAGGAACGGCCGCTTCTGCTCCTGGGCGACCACGTTCGGACCGAATTCGGCGAGCCGTGCCTCGACCTGCTCGGGATTGAGGCCATCCGCCGGGGTGCCGAGCGCGGCCAGCGCATCCGCGGCGTCCTGACGCGCCAACGCCAGCAATTCAGCGGCCGAGCGCGCGGCCGCGCCGTTCTTCGCGCGATCGCGGCCGCCGGCCGTGATCAGCATCGAGACCTTCAACAAATCCAGCATCACAAACTCCCGGTCGATCGGGCAGCTTGCCGGACACGGATGACGATGCGACGACGCTCGGTGTGGCGTGAGCCCGAGGATCGGGCCGGGGTCGGGCGCGTCATTCGCTCACGCGAAGACGCCCCGCGAGAGGGGTCCGCGTGATCAGAACCTATCTCAAAATCGTCGCGAGCGAGGACGGTTTGCGCGTCGTCGAGCGCAGCAGATTTTGAGATAGGTTCTGGGTTGGCGAAGCTGCAGGTGGTGGTTGACTGCAACTGTCCACGCGGGACAATCCTCTGTTGGAGAGTTGCGCGCAAGGTAGTCGGGCGCGCGCGGCTTGTCAATCCGCTGCGGCGATTTTCCTTGCCCGATCGCGCAGCCGCGCGGCGACCGCATCGAAGAACGCCGGCGCAAGTTCCGCACGCACCGGCACGCACCACCACCCGGGTGCGGCGAAGGCGCGGCATTTGACCGCGTCCTTCTCCGTCATCAGCACCGGTCGATCGTCGCCGAACGCGAGATCGCCGACGCGGAAGGCGTGGTGATCCGGAAACGGATGCTCGATCACCTCGATCCCGAATGCGCGCAGGTGCGCGAAGAAGCGCGCCGGGTGGCCGATGCCGGCGACCGCGTGGACACGCTGGCCGGCGAACCGTGTCAGCGCGCGGCGCGCCCCGGCGGCATCGAGCGCCACTGCCTCGTCGCCGCGCAGGGTCATCGCCGTCTCGCCAGCCTGCGGCACGCCGCCGTTGCACACGAGGAAATCCACCCGCGCCAGCCGCGCCGTCGGTTCGCGCAGCGGACCCGCCGGCAGCAGCCGGCCGTTGCCGAAGCGCCGCACGCCGTCGATCACGCAAATTTCCACATCGCGGCAAAGTCTATAATGCTGCAAACCGTCGTCTGCGATCAGCACGTCCGCCGGCGCCGCGGCGAGCAGCGCGTGCCCCGCGGCGGCGCGGTCGCGCCCGACCACCACCGGCGCCCCGGTCGCATCGAAGATCAGCCGCGCCTCGTCGCCGACCACCGCGGGATCGGAATCGGCCGCGACGCGGAGCGCATGGCGCGCCGCGCCGGCATGGCCGCGACTGATCACGCCGGGTGTAAAGCCGCGCGCACGCAGCGCCTCGACCAGCGCGATCACGAGCGGCGTCTTGCCAGTGCCGCCGACGCTGAGATTGCCGACCACGATCACCGGCACCGGCAGGCGCACGCGCGGCAGCCAGCCGGCGGCGTACAGGCCGCGGCGCAACGCGCTCAGCGCCGC
>JAJPHA010000064.1 GCA_021325475.1 Rhodanobacteraceae bacterium
GCGCAGCGCCGACGGCACCACGCCGCCGGCGAGCGGCGCGGGCTATTCGCCGTGCGCCTATCGCGCGCCGGTGACCGGCATCTACGGCGTGCGCTTCACCGTCGCCACCAGCGGCGGCACCGGCCCGACCGGTTCGGTCGGCACGCTGCACATCGGCAATGCCACGGTGGCGGCCTGGGACGTGACCGTGCGCTCGTCGGATCCGAAGTCGGTGACCGACATCAACGGCCGCGTGTTCACCTATGCCTATGTCGCCTTCACCGGCAACAATTCGCGGCCGGTGTTTCACACCCTGTACTACGCCACCACCGACGGCCAGCGCTACCAGCAGGACATGCAGGGCTTCGACCCGAACGGCTACGCGCTGTGGGCCAACGTTTCCGGCTTCCTCGACAACGGCCAGCCGCTGTACAAGGACATCCGCGGCGGCAACGCCCAGATCACCCCCGGCAGCGGCCAGTTCATCGCCGAGCTTTCGGCCGAGCAGCCGCAGATGCCGATCTTCTTCAGCAGCATCGACCCGTCCGGCCCGAACGCCGCGACCGCGACCACCGTGCTGCAGGCGCTCGGCATTCCGCTCAATCCGCCGACGCCGCAGTTGAGCAACGTCGCCTTCAACGGCCTGCAATCGGGCAATCAGACCTATCTCGGCGGCGGCGGCACGTTCACCTTCACCACCCAGAACGACACCACGTACCAGATCATCATCAGCGCCGGCGTCGATTTCGATCCCGGCAATCCGGCCAACGCCACCCTGACCGGCCTCGCGCCCGACGGCAACAACACCGTGACCTGGAACGGCCTCGCCAACAACGGCACGACGTTCCCGACCGGCACGTTCAATTTCCAGATCCTCGGCCGCAACGGCGAGATCCATTTCCCGATCATCGACGACGAGGGCAGCCAGTCCGGCGGGCCCGTCCTGACCAAGCTCAACGGCAGCAATCTCGGCGACCACACGGTCTTTTACGACGATCGCGGCTATGTCACCCGCAACAACGTCGGCATCGGCACCTTGAACGGCGCGCTGTGCGGCGCGGCCAATCCGGTGCCGCCCGCGCCCGATCATTCGCTCACCGGGCAGGATTCGAGCGCCAAGACCTTCAGCGGACCGAACTGCAACGGCGGCGCCGGCACCTGCTATTACCGCTACTGGCCGGGCAACGGCAATTCCAATACCGACTGCGCCAGCACCGCGGGCTTCGGCGATGCCAAGGCGCTGGATCTGTGGTCCTACCAGCAGACGCCGACCACGAGTTCGACGGTGATCATCAATCCGCAGCCCGCCGCGGCCATGGTCAGCACGCTGGTCGGCGTGCCGGCGACCGCGTTCCCCGGCGCGACCGTCAACGGCTCGTTCGATTTCCAGAACGTCGGCGGCTCGTCGGCCACGGGCGTGACCTACAGCGTCGTCATCGGCACGCCGGGCAACTGTCCGACCGGCGTCGCCTTCGGCCTGCTGCCCGCGGGCGTGACCTTCACCAGCTACAACGCGGTGACCTGCGCGGCTTCGTTCTCCGGCATGCCGACCACCCTCGCATCGGGCGCGCGGCTCAATTTCAATTTCTCCTACACCGCGCCGAATTCGGGATCGGTGCCGGTCACCACCACGATCAATTCGAGCAACGGCGGCAGCGCCAGTTCGACCGGCACGACGCAGATCATCGTTGCCGATGTGATTGCGAGCGTGAGCGTGCCGGCGACGGCGGCGATCAACTCCGTGGTCAACGGCACGATCAGCTTCAGCAACAGCGCCGCTGCGACCGCCGCCGCGGACAACGTCACCTACAGCGCGAGCATCGGCACGGCCGGCAGTTGTCCGACCGGCGTCAGCTTCCCGTCGCTGCCGCCCGGCGCGACGGCGAGCTACAACACGACGAGCTGCCAGGTCACCTTCGCCGGCCTGCCGGTTTCGCTCAGCGTCGGTCAGAGCCTGACGATCGGCTTCCAGTACACCGGGCCGGGCGCGCCCGGCAGCGTGTCCGTCGCGGCCGCGATCGGCACCAGCACGCCGGAATCCACCACCGCGAACAACTCGAGCTCCGGCTCGACCACGTTCAGCGCGCCGAACCTCACGCTCGCCAAGGCCGGCCCGGCGACGGCGGCGCAGGGCGCGGCGTACAACTACACGATCAATCTCGGCAACAGCGGCGCGGTCGCGAGCGGCACCACGCTCACCGTGGCCGATCAACTGCCCGCCGGCGTGGTCGCCAACAGCGTCGCCGCCGGCAGCGGCGTGACGACGGTCAACTGCGGCACGCTGCCGAGCGCGGCCGGCGCGCTGCTCACCTGCACGGTGACGCTGAGCGCGGCGCTGCCGCCCGGCGCGGCCAACGGCACGGCGAGCTTCACCCTCAATGCGACCGCGGCGAACGTCGGCAGCATCACCAACTTCGCCTCGGTCGATCCCACCGGCGGCACGAGTCCGCCGACGCCCGGCGCCGGCTGCACGCCGGCGGCCAGCTGCGGCAGCGCGACCACCACCATCAATCCCGCCGCGGATCTCGCCATCACCAAGACCGACGGTGTGACCACGGTCACCGCCGGCGGCACCACGACGTACACGATCACCGCGAGCAATGCCGGACCAAGCGCGGTCACCGGCGCCACCGTGGCCGATACGTTCGCGGCGGCGATCACCAGTGCGAGCTGGAGCTGCGTCGGCAGCGGCGGCGGCACCTGCACCGGCAGCGGCAGCGGCAACATCAACGACACGGTGAACCTGCCGGTGGGCGCGTCGGTGACCTACACCGTCACCGCGACCATCAGCAGCGCTGCGAGCGGAACCTTGGCGAACACCGCGACGGTGACGGCGCCGGCGGGCGTGACCGATCCGACCCCGGGCAACAACAGCGCGACCGATACCGATACCATCACGCGCCAGGCGGATCTCGCCATCACCAAGACCGACGGCACGCCGACCTACACCCCGGGCGGCACCACGACCTATACGATCACCGCGAGCAATGCCGGCCCGAGCGCGGTCACCGGCGCCACCGTGGCCGATACCTTCCCGGCGGCGATCACCAGCGCGAGCTGGAGCTGCGTCGGCAGCGGCGGCGGCTCGTGCACCGGCAGCGGCAGCGGCAACATCAACGACACGGTGAATCTGCCGGTGGGCGCGTCGGTGACCTACACCGTCACCGCGACCATCAGCAGCGCCGCGAGCGGAACCTTGGTGAACACCGCGACGGTGACGGCGCCGGCGGGCGTGACCGATCCGACCCCGGGCAACAATTCCGCGACCGACAGCGATGGCGCGAACCCGATCGCCGATCTTACGGTGACCAAGACCGCGAATCCCGCCGGCACCTATCTGCCGGGGCAGAGTCTCGGCTACACCATCACGGTGCGGAACAACGGTCCGAGCGACATCGTCGGCGGCATCGTCACGGATTCCATGCCCACGGAACTGACCGGCGTGACCTGGAGCTGCGTCGGCAGCGGCGGCGGCACCTGCACCGGTAGCGGCAGCGGCAACATCAACGACACCGTCAACCTGCCGCGCAATGCGACGGTGACGTACACGGTCAGCGCGACGGTGCAACTGAGCGCGACCGGCGCGATCACCAACACCGTCGCGGCGAGCCCACCGGCCGGCACCGGCTGCACCACGCCGCCGTGCACCAGGACCGCGAGCGTGACCAACAACAACGGCGGCGCGCAGCAGGTTTCGATCACGAAGAGCGCCACGCCATCCGCCTTCGCGGTGGGTCAGACCGGCACCTATTCGCTGCTGGTCAGCAACACCGGTTCGACCAGCACCACCGGCAGCATCACGGTGAGCGATCCGCTGCCCTCCGGCATCACCACGACGGCGCCGCCGAGCGGCAGCGGTTGGGATTGCAGCGCGAGTACCGCGACGATGATCAGTTGCACGACGAGCGCGGTGCTGCTGCCCGGCGCCAATGCGCCGGTGATCAACGTGCCGGTGACGATCGCGCCCGGCACCGCTTCGCCGGCGGTGAACACGGCGACGGTGAGCGGTGGTGGCGATGCCACCTGTCCCGGCGCGAGTCATTGCCAGAGCACGATCGCGACCCCGGTGAACGCGCCGCAGATCGACGTGACCAAGACCCTCGTCGGCAGCTTCGTCGTCGGCCAGAGCGCGAACTACGTGATCACGGCGACGAACAACGGCCAGGCCGACACCCTCGCCGGCACGATCACGGATCCGATTCCGGCGGGCTTGACGATCGGCACGCCGCCGCCGGGGTGCAGCGCGGTCGGGCAGAACCTCACCTGCGCCTTGCCGGCCGGCATCGTGCCGGGCGGTTCGGTGAGCTACACGATTCCGGTCACGCCGCAGCCGAGCACCAGCGGCACCAACGTGAGCAACACGGCGACGGCCAACAACGGCGGCGATCCCACCTGTCCGGGCGCCAGCCACTGCGACGGCACGGTGACCAACACGGTGACCGCACCGCAGTTGAGCCTCACGAAGAGCGCGACGCCGACGACGTTCGTGGTGAACCAGACCGCAACCTACAGCCTGACCCTGACCAACACCGGCACCGCGGCGACGACCGCGACGGCGACGATCCGCGACACGATTCCGGGCGGGCTTGCGATCGGCACGCTGCCGCCGAACTGCAGCGCGACCGGTCAGGACCTGACCTGCACCGTCGCCGCGCCGCTCGCGGTGAACAGTCCGGTGACGTTCAACATTCCGGTGACGCCCGGCAATGCGCTGAACGGACAATCGGTGACCAACACCGCGGGTGCGACCGGCGGCGGCGATCCGGGCTGCCCGGACGGCACGCCGATCGGCAGCCTGCCGGCGCGTTGCGTGGGCAGCGTGACCACGCCGGTCGATGCGCCGCAATTGACGCTGATCAAGTCGGCGAGCGGCGCGTTCTCGGTCGGCGTGGCGGCGAGCTACACCCTGCAGGTGACCAACACCGGCACCGTCGCCACCAGCGGCACGATCACGATCACCGATGTGATCCCGGCGGCCTTGACCCTCGGCACCTTGCCGCCCGGCTGTTCGGCGAGCGGCCAGCAGGTCACCTGCACGATCGGCAGCGTGCTTGCTGTCGGTGCGGCGACGAGCTTCGTGATTCCGGTGACGCCGACCGCAGCCGCGGTGCCGAGCGTGACCAACACGGCAACGGCACAGGGCGGCGGCGATCCGACCTGTCCGACCACGGCCAATTGCAGCAGCACCGTGACCACGCCGGTGGATACGCCGCAACTGACCATCCAGAAGAGCGCGAGCGCGGCGAGCTTCGTCGTCAACGTGGCGGCGAGCTACACCCTGCAGGTGACCAACACCGGCACCGCACCGACCACCGCGACGGCGACGATCAGCGACGTGATCCCGGGCAATCTGACGCTCGGCACGCTGCCGCCCGGTTGCAGCGCGGCCGGTCAGACCGTGACCTGCACCGTGGCGGCGGGTCTCGCGCCGGGCGCCTCGACGAGCTTCGTGATTCCGGTGACGCCGACCGCGGCGGCGAGCGGCACCACGCTCAGCAACACCGCGACGGTGCAGGGTGGCGGCGACCCGACCTGTCCGGGCGCGGCCAATTGCAGCAGCACCGTGACGACCCCGGTGGACGCGCCGCAATTGCAGATCGTCAAGTCGGCGAGCGCGAGCGCGTTCGTCGTCGGCGTGCCGGCGAGCTACACCTTGCAGGTGACCAACATCGGCAGTGCCGCGACCACCGCGACGGCGACGATCACCGACGTGATCCCGGGCACCCTCGCGCTCGGCACGCTGCCGCCGGGTTGCGGCGCTGCGGGCCAGACGGTGACCTGCACGATCGCCGCCGGCCTGGCGACGGGCACGGCGGTGAGCTTCGTGATTCCGGTGACGCCGACCGCGGCGGCGAGCGGCACCACGCTGACCAACACCGCGACGGTGCAGGGCGGCGGCGACCCGACCTGTCCGGGCGCGGCGAATTGCTCGAGCACGGTCAGCACCCCGGTCGGTGCGCCGCAATTGCAGATCGTGAAGTCGGCGAGCAGTTCGAACTTCGCGGTCGGCATGCCGGCGAGCTACACCTTGCAGGTGACCAACATCGGCGGTGCGGCGACCACCGCAACGGCCACCGTCACCGACAACGTGCCGGCGACGCTCGCCATCGGCTTGCCACCGCCCGGCTGCTCGGTCACCGGGCAAATGGTGACCTGCACGATCGCCTCGGGCCTGGCGGTGAACGCGAGCGTGAGCTTCGTGATTCCGGTGACGCCGACGCCGGCGGCCGCGGGCACCGCGGTGACCAATACCGCCACGGTGTCCGGCGGCGGCGATCCCACCTGTCCGGGGGCGGCGAACTGCACGAGCACGGCGGTGACGCCGGTGAACGCGCCGGCGCTCCGGGTCGTGAAGACCGCGAGCGCGGGGAGCTTCAGCGTCGGCGTGCCGGCGAGCTACACGATCACGGTGAGCAACGTCGGCGGCGCGGCGACGACCGCGCCGGCCACGGTCAGCGACAACATTCCGGGCAATCTCGCGCTCGGCACGCCGCCGGGCGGTTGCTCGGCGAGTGGTCAGCAGCTCACCTGCACGATCGCCGCGGGCCTCGCCCCCGGCGCCTCGACGAGCTTCGTGATTCCGGTGACGCCGACGGCTGCGGCCGCCGGCACCACGGTGTCGAACACGGCGACGGTGCAGGGCGGCGGCGATCCGACTTGCCCGAACGCGAACAACGCCAACTGTTCGAGCACGGTGGACGTGCCGGTGGCGAGCGCGGCGACGCCGAACCTCGTCATCAGCAAGACCGGCCCGGCCACGGCGACGGCGGGCGGCACCATTGCCTACACGATCACGGTGACCAACAACGGCGGCGGCACGGCGACCAACGCGGTGCTCAACGATCCGGCGCCGCCGGGGCTGACCTTCGTGTCGGCGTCGGCGCCGTGCAGCGGCGGCTTCCCGTGCAATCTCGGCAATCTCGCCGCGAGCCAGAGCGTCAGCGTGACGGCGGTGACCTTCACCATCGCGCCGACGGTGAGCGGCAATATCGTCAACACCGCGACGGTGGTCAGCGATCAGACCGCGCAGACCAGCTCCAGCGCGGCGACCACGGTGCAGGCGCCCGCGACCGCGGCGCAGCCGGTGCCGGTCGATGCGCGCTGGATGCTGTTCACCCTGCTAAGCCTGCTCGCCGGCATCGGCGCGCGGCAGGTGCGCGCGCGGCGTTGACCGGCGCGACGGCGCGCGTGCAGCGGCGGCAAAGGTTGCCGCTGCACGGCGTCACTTCACGCCGTGCATCCAGCGCTTGATCAGCGGACTGAGCAGCCACGCCACCAGCGCCGCGCCGAGGCCGAGCAGCAGCATCTTGTCGAACAGCGCACCGTACTTGAGTTTGGCCACGGCGAGGTCGAGCTGCGCGCCCTCGGGAAGATCGAGCGCGGCGAGACTGCTGAGCAAGGCCGCGGCCTGCTCGGACAGCGACGTCGCCAGCCAGTACGCGCCCATCATCAGGCCGACCACGCTCGGCACCGAGAGCTGGGTGACGGCGGCGAGACCGATCGGCGACAGGCACAGCTCGCCGATCTCGAGCACGACATAGGCGCCGAGCAGCCACCACACCGAGCCCGGGTGGCCTTCGCTCACCGTCGCGTTGGCGGCGGAAAGCACCAGGAAGGACAGGCCGGTGAAGGCGAGTCCGAGCGCGTTCTTGACCGGCTTGCTCGGATTGACGCCGCGCCGCTCGAGCGCCGGCCACAGCCAGCCGAACAGCGGCGTCAGCACGACCAGCACGAACGAGGCGAGGTACTCGAGCGATTCGGCGGTCTGCGGCAGCACCAGGCTGTCGCGCAGGAACAGCACGAAGCCGGCGAGCCCGATGCCGCCCATCAGCAGCGCCGCGGCGCGGCGGTCGCCGAGGCGCAGCGCCAGCGCCGCGATCGGCGGCGCGAGCAGCAGCGGCACGATGCACCACGGCCACGGTTTGCCGTCGCGGATCACGAGCGACGGGAAGAAATCCTTGGTCAGCATGTGCTCGGTGAACAGCAGCCACGAACCGTAGGTCTGCTCGTACAACGAGAAGAACAGGAGCGCACTGGCGATGAAGAACGCCACGCCGAGCATCTGCTCGCGCTGGATTCTTGTACAACGCGAAAAAATATACCAGACCAGCCAGCCCAGCCAGGCGGCGAGCAGCGCGAACTGCAGGTACAGCACGGCGCGGCCGAGCTGCATCAGCAACGAGATCGCCGGCAACGCCAGCACCGCGCCGAGGTAGACGCACCATTCCACCGTGAGCGGGCCGAGCACACGCCGGCGCAGGCGCGCCGGGTCGCGCGGTTCGGCGTGACCGCGCAGGTACTTCTGGCCGGACAGGAACATGCCGAGGCCGGCCAGCATGCCGATGCCGGCGGCGCCGAAGCCGAAGCCCCAGCCCCAGACTTCGCCGAGATAGCCGCAGATCAGGCTGGAGAACAGCGCGCCGACGTTGATGCCGGCGTAGAAGATGGTGAAGCCCGAATCGCAGCGCGGATCGTTGTCGGGATAGAGCTTGCCGACGATGGTCGAGATGTTGGGCTTGAGGAAGCCGACGCCGCTGATGATCAGCGACAGCGAGAGATAGAACACGCCGAGGGCGAAGCCGTCGCGCCGCACCACGCCGTCGACCACCTGCGCCTGATGGCCCTCGTAGGCCATGCCGAGGTGGCCGAGCGTGAGCAGGATGCCGCCGAGCACGACCGCCTTGCGCATGCCGAGCAGGCGGTCGGCGAGCAGACCGCCGATGAGCGGCACCGCGTAGACCATGCCGCCGTAGGCGCCGACCACGACGTAGCCGTCGCTCTCGACGAAGCCGTGGTGCTTGATGAGGTACAGGAGTAGCAGCGCCTTCATGCCGTAGAAGGAGAAGCGCTCCCACATCTCGGTGAAGAAGCAGACGTACAACCCCTTCGGATGGCCGAACAGCTCGTCGGCGGGATCGACGACGGCGGGCGGCGCGGCGGCGGACATGCGCTCCCCCTTGCAGGGCCGGCGGGAGGCGCGAGTATACGCGAGGCGCAGCCCGCCACGCGCTGCGCCGCGATATGCGTTCCGCCCGCCAGGTTTGCGATACTCCGGTTGCCGCGATCGGCCGCGATCGCGAGAATCACGCCGCGGACGTTCCGGTCCGCGTTCCGTCAACCAGCATGGGGAATACCGTGGCCCACCATTCCGATCCCGCCGCACCGCGCACCGAACTGACCGTCCGCGGGCTCGTGCTCGGCGTCGTCATCACCCTCGTGTTCACCGCGGCGAACGTGTTCTTCGGCCTCAAGATCGGCCTCACCGTCGCGACCTCGATTCCGGCCGCGGTGATCTCGATGGCGTTGCTGCGCGGCTTCAAGGATTCGACGATCCAGGAAAACAACATCGTGCAGACCGTCGCCTCGGCGGCGGGCACGCTGTCGGCGATGTGCTTCGTGCTGCCGGGCCTGCTGATGATCGGCTGGTGGAGCGGGTTTCCGTTCTGGACCTCGTTCGCGATCTGCGCGCTCGGCGGCGTGCTCGGCGTGATGTATTCGATTCCGCTGCGGCGTGCGCTGGTCACCGGTTCGGACCTGCCGTTCCCGGAAGGCGTGGCCTGCGCCGAGGTGTTGAAGGTCGGCAGTCCCGGTGCGGGCGTCACCCACGCCGGCGTCGAGGCGAGCCGCGCCGGACTGCTCGCCGTGATCTGGGGGGCGATCGTCTCGGCCGCGTTCGCGGTGATCGTGGCGACACGCATCTTCGCCAGCGACATCGTGCGCAATTTCCGCTTCGGCGGTGATCGCGGGCCGGTCAGCGGCTTCGACTTCTCGCTGTCGTTCGCCCTGTTCGCGGTCGGCCATCTGGTCGGCCTGTGGGTCGGCGTCGCCATGGGCGTCGGTGCGCTGATCGCCTGGGTCTGGGGCGTGCCGCATTACTCGGCGCTCGCCGGCAGCGCCGGCGACGCGGCCGAGGTGGCGCGCCAGATCTGGAGCACGAAGATCCGTTTCGTCGGCGCCGGCACGATCGGCGTCGCCGCGATCTGGACCCTGCTGAAACTGGTCCGGCCGGTGGCGAGCGGGCTCAAGTCCGCGTTCGCCGCCGCGCACGCGCGCAAGACCGGGCAGGGCGCGCTGCTGCCGCGCACCGAGCAGGACATCCCGGTCGGCACGGTGGGGCTGGTCATGCTGGTCTGCTTCGTGCCGATCGCGTGGCTGCTCGGCCATTTCGCCGGCGCGAGCGGACTCGGCGAGCACCTGTGGGCGCTCGCCATCGGCGGACTGGTGTATTGCGTGCTGATGGGCTTCTTCGTCTCCGCCGTCACCGGCTACATGGCCGGTCTGATCGGCGCCTCGAACAGTCCGCTCTCCGGTGTCGGCATCCTGGTCGTGATCGGCGCGGCGCTGTTGCTCGTCGTCGGCATCAAACCCTATGTGCCGGCGGAACTCACCAAGGCACTGGTCGCCTACGCGCTGCTGGTCACCTCGGTGGTGTTCGCCGTCGCCACCATCGCCAACAACAATCTGCAGGACCTGAAGACCGGCCAGCTGGTCGATGCCACGCCGGCGAAACAGCAGTGGGCGCTGGTGATCGGCGTGATCGCCGGCGCCGCGATCATTCCGCCGATCCTCGAGATCCTGAGCCAGGCCTACGGTTTCGTCGGCGCGGCCGGCGCGCACGAACATCCGCTCGCCGCGCCGCAGGCCGGCCTGATCTCGGCGCTGGCGCAGGGCGTGATCCAGAACAACATCGACTGGGACCTGATCGGCGTCGGCGCCGCGATCGGTCTCGTGCTGATCGTGATCGACGAAGTGCTGCGGCGGACGACGAAGTCGGCGCACCTGTCGCCGCTCGCGGTCGGTCTCGGTATCTATCTGCCGACCTCGAGCACGCTGATGGTGGTGGTCGGCGCGGTCGCCGGCTGGTATTACGACCGGCGCGCCGAGCGCCACGCCGACGCCGAGGCGCGCAAGCAGCTCGGTGTGCTGCTCGCCTCCGGCATGATCGTCGGCGAGGGCCTGCTCGGCGTCGTCATCGCCGCGATCGTCGCCTTCTCGGGACAGGATTTTCCGCTGGCGCTGGTCGGCGACGCGTTCGCCGCCGGCCCCGCGCTCTGGATCGGCGGCCTGGTGTTCGTGTTCGCCATGCTCGGGCTGTATCGCTGGATCGAGGGGCTGGGCGGCAAGGCCGCCGCCGGCTGAATTCGCCTGCCGTTTCCCTTCGGGAGTTGCCCCATGAAATCGACGATGCTCCTCGCCGCGCTGCTCGTGCCGTGCGTCACGCCCGCGGCGACGCCACCGGCCTCGCATCCCTTCGACGTGCGCGATCTGGTGATGATGGATCGGGTGAGCGATCCGCAACTGTCGCCGGATGGCAAGCGCCTGGCCTATCAGGTGCGCACCACCGACTACGCCGCGAACAAGGGCGTCAACGGCATCTGGCTGCTCGATCTCGCGGCGCGCGACGCCAAACCGGTGCGGCTGGTCGATCCGGGCATCCTGCCGGGTTCGAGTCCGCGCTGGTCGCCGGACGGCCGCTACGTGTATTTCCTCGGCAAGATGAAGGGCGCCGAGACCACGCAGGTGTTGCGCGTGCGGGCCGAGGCCAACGCCGCGCCGGAGCCGATCCTGCCGTATCCCTACGAGATCAACAACTTCAAGCTGTCGCCGGACGGCAAGCGCGTGCTGCTGTCGATCGACGTGTTCCCCGAATGCGCCGAGCAACTGTGCACGACCAGGCCGCCGGTCGCCGACATCGGCGAGAAGGCCAGCGGCCGGTTGTACGACAAGCTGTTCGTGCGCCACTGGGACAGCTGGGCCGACGGTCG
Source organism: Rhodanobacteraceae bacterium (assembly GCA_021325475.1). Lineage (GTDB taxonomy): Bacteria > Pseudomonadota > Gammaproteobacteria > Xanthomonadales > Rhodanobacteraceae > Rudaea. The sequence goes on from JAJPHA010000064.1 coordinate 11,745, forward strand.
GCGTTCGCAGTTGTACATCGTCGACATCGACGAGGCCGCGCCTGGCCAGTCGTTCCTGAAGCGGCCGCGCCTGTTGAGCAAGGGCATCGACGGCGACATTCCGTCGAAGCCGTTCGGCGACGATGCCGAGTATGCGTTCTCGCCGGACGGCAAGACCGTGTACTTCGACGTGCGCATCGCCGGACGCGACGAGCCGTGGTCGACGAACTTCGACATCTACGCGGTGCCGGCCGACGGCTCGGCGCCACCGCGCAACCTCACCGCGGCGAATCCGGCCTGGGACAGCACGCCGGTGCCGGCCGCCGACGGCAAGACCCTGTATTACCTGGCGATGAAGCGCCCGGGGTTCGAGGCCGACCGCTTCGCGGTGATGGCGCTCGATCTCGCCAGCGGCCGGACGCGCGAGCTCGATCCGCAATGGGACCGCTCCGCCGGCGGCTTGCAATTGTCCAGAAGTGGAAAAGTGCTCTACACCACCGCCGACGACAACGGCGACCGCGCCCTGTTCGCGATCGACGTCGCCAGCGGCAAGGTCGCGCGCCTGACCGGGCCGGGCCAGGTGGAAGGCTTCAGCGCGGGCGCCGATCGCATCGTCTACGCGCAGAGCAACCTCAAGGCGCCGGCCGACCTGTTCCGCATCGACGCGCGCGGCGGCAAGCCCGAGCAACTCACCCGCCTCAACGCCGAGCGTCTGGCCAAGGTGCGCATGGGCGACTACGAGTTCTTCACCTTCGCCGGCGCCGAGGGCGCGACGGTGCAGGGCTACGTGGTCAAGCCGGTGGACTTCGAATCCGGCCGCAAGTATCCGGTCGCGTTCCTGATCCATGGCGGCCCGCAGGGGGCGATGACCAACGAGTTCCACTACCGCTGGAATCCGCAGACCTATGCCGGCGCCGGCTTCGCCGTGGTCACGATCAATTTCCACGGCTCCACCGGCTACGGCCAGGCGTTCACCGATTCGATCTCGGGCGACTGGGGCGGCAAGCCGCTCGAGGACCTGAAGCTCGGCTGGGCGGCGGCGTTGCAGAAGTATGCTTTTCTCGACGGCGACCGCGCCTGCGCGCTCGGCGCGAGCTACGGCGGCTACATGATCTACTGGATCGCCGGCAACTGGCCGCAGCCGTGGAAGTGCCTGGTCGATCACGACGGCGTGTTCGACACGCGCATGATGGGCTACGCCACCGAGGAGCTGTGGTTCAGCCGTTGGGAGAACCGCGGCACGCCGTGGGAGCAGCCGGAGAACTACGAGAAGTTCAATCCGCTCGATCACGTCAAGGACTGGCGCGCGCCGATGCTGGTGATCCACGGCGAGAAGGATTTCCGCATTCCGCTGGAGCAGGGTCTCGCCGCCTTCACCGCGCTGCAGTGGCGCGGCATCCCGAGCGAGTTCCTCACCTTCCCGGACGAGAATCACTGGGTGCTGAAGCCGCAGAACAGCGTGCTGTGGCACGACACCGTCAACGCCTGGCTGCGCAAATGGACCGCGCCATGAGCACGGCGCGTCGTCACGCATTCGTGTTGTTCGGCGCCGTCGCCTGCGCGGCTGCCGGCGCGTGGGCCGATCCGGGCACCGGCGGCGTCGAGGTGATCGCGCTGCGTCACAGCGAGGCCGCGCTGCGCGCGACCTACACGCGCGGCAAGCGCGTCGAGCTGCCGCGCCTGGTCGTGCTCGACGGACAAGGCCGCGTGGTCCTGGGTGAAACCGGCTATCGACCCGGCGCCGCCGGGCGCGCCGAAGAAGCGCTGCGACGCGACCGCGCGCTCGCCACGCCGATCACGCTCGCCGCGATCCTCGCGGAGACCGAAACCGCCGACGGCAAGCCGCTGGCCGCGACCGACCTGCCGCCGGCGGATGCCTACGTCGTCGATTGGTGGGCCGAGTGGTGCGCGCCGTGCCGCATGCTGACGCGCGATCTGGCCGCCGCGCTCGCGCGCTGGCACGACAGGCGCGTGGTCTGGTTGCAGATCGAATCCGATCCGACCAAGCAGCACCCGCACGACGCCTCGTGATCCGGCGCGTCGTCGCGCCCGCCGCGGCGGATCGCGCCGAGCACTTGCCGGCTGCGCGGATTTCGGTCAATCTACGAGCGGCGTAGTAGTTGCGCTACGTCGCTTGGGGTAGTCGCCGTCCGTCGCATCGCCCATGTCATGGCCGCGGGCGGCATCTCGTTGCCGCATTCTTGGGGAGAACACCATGAAGATTCGACTGTACGCCGCCATCGCCTTGGGGCTGATCGGCGCGCTGGGTAGTGGCGCCTATGCCTGGCGGGCCTGGCACGGCCCGGAGCGCCGCTACCAAGCGGGCGAGGGGAAGCCGGTATCGCTGGAGTCGCTTCGGTCCGTGACCCCGGCGCCCAACTCGGGCTATTTGTCGCCCGGATTCGTCACCTTCCGCGAGCTGCCGGTGGCGCCGACGACGCCAGCATCCTCGGCGCGTCCGGACAAGCGCGACCGGGCGAGCGAGGAGAAACGCGAGCGCTCGCCGATCTCCGAAGCGGAGGCCGAGCGGCGCCGGGCGCTGGCCTTGCAGCAGCCCGTGCAGAAGGCGCACGTCCAGCAACTGCGCGACGTATCGCCCAAGCAGCGCGCGCCGGGCGTGCAGGCGCCGCCGTCCACGACCGTCGTCAACCTGCTCGGCGGTTTCGACGGGCCGGACATCTCGCAGTGCTGCGGTGGCAGCGCGTCGGTGCCGCCGGATCCGCATCTCGCGGTCGGGCCGAATCACGTGATCGCGGTCGTCAACACCGCGATTGGCATCTACAACAAGCAAGGGCAGTTGCTGAACGGCCCGGTGCTTTCGGACACCTTCTTCAACGACCCCGCGCATTGCAACGGCACCTTCGATCCGACCGTGGAGTACGACGAGGGGTCCGATCGCTTCATCATCAACTACGACTCGTCGCCGAACGATTGCATCGCGGTCAGTCAGACCGGCGATCCGACCGGCGCCTGGAATGTCTACACCTTCGCCGCGGTGAGCGGCACGGATTTCTTCGACTATCCGCACATCGGCGTGGGCGATCAGGCGATCTACCTCGGCGCCAACATCTTCGGCCAGACCACGTTCAATGGTCGCGTCTGGGCGTTGAACAAGTCGCAGATGTATGCCGGTGGCACCCTGACCGCACCGACGCCGCACGATCTGCTCGATGGCGGCAATCCCACCGGCACGCCGACGCCGATGGTGCTGCACGGCGCGCCGTCGGCACCGGGGACGGTGTTCATCGTCACCGACGATCCCAACTTCTCCGGCAACACCTTCGGCATCTGGCAATGGAGTGATCCGAGCGGCGTGGCGGCGCCGACGCTGGTCGGCTACGCCGATCTGCAGGCCGCCACCGGCGTGGCGGCGAATTTCCCGATCGATCAGACCCAATTGGGCACGGCGTTTCAGATCCAGGCGAACGACGTGCGCACGCTGGATGCCGAATGGCGCAACGGCCATCTGTGGTTGACCCACCAGATGTCCTGCAACGTCGGCGCCGGTCCGCAGGGATGCGCGCGCTGGGCCGAAGTGAACCCGGCCACCGCCGGCGTCATTCAGGCCGGCGTGGTCACGATTTTCGGCAAGTTCATCTCGTTCCCGAATCTCGCGGTGGACGCCAACGACGACATGGCGCTCGGCTTCACCGTCATGGGACCGAGCCGGCGGCCGAGCGTCTATGTCGCCGCGCGCCTCGCGAGCGATCCGCCCGGCACCCTGCGGGATGCGCTGGAGGTGAAGCCGGGCGGCACGATCTACGCCGCGTTCGACGGCAGCCCCGGACGCTGGGGCGATTACACCGGCATGGCGGCGGATCCGGACGGCCAGCACCTTTGGTATCTCGGCGAATACTCCAAGGCAGGCATGGCGCCGCCCTACGTGCCGCTGCAAGACGGCAACTGGGGCACCTGGATCCAGCAGATCGGCTTCGGACCGGACGATCACATCTTCGCCGGTACGTTCGATCCGCTGCGGGCCTCGCTCGAGGTGCACGCCGAGATCAATCTGGAAGATGCCGACACCGCGCCGGGCTTGCAGGCCAGCAGCAGCGATCCACTGGCGCTGCGCTACGTGGTCATCAACACCGGGCAGCAGGCCCTGCATGGCGTCCTGGTGACGGACGATCAGCTCGGCGTCATCACCTGTCCGACGAATCAGCTCGATGTCGGCGCGGACATGATCTGCGACGTGCCGCTCTCCAACCCCAGCGATGGTCAGCACACCAACAACGCCACGGTGACGGCGACGGCGGCCGATGGCACGCCGGTCTCGGCGTCGAACCCGGTGAACTATGCGACCCTCAACGTCCTGGTCGGCAAGCGCTGCACGGCGCACGACGGCACGGGCTGCCCCGAGCCCCTGCAGGACGCGCCGGACCCGTCCACCCATGGCACGGTGACCTCGAGCTTCGACGTGGTCGGATGCGGCACGATCGACAACGTGAAGGTCGGGTTGTCGATCAATCACACCTATGTCGGCGATCTCTTGATCACGCTCACGAGCCCGAACAACACGACCGTCACTCTGGTCAATTCGCCGGTGAATGGCAATGACGACTGCCCATTCGACAACCTGCGCGCGCTGCTGGACGATGGCTCGGCCAACGGCAATGTGGACGGACAATGCGCGGCGACGACCCCGGCCATTTTCGGCGTGTTCCAACCGAGCCAGCCGTTGGCCGCATTCAACGGCGGCACCGGCAACGGCACCTGGACGTTGACGGTCAACGATGTCTACCCGGCGGATACCGGCACGCTCAACGACTGGAGCCTGCAGTTGACCTGCCACTGAAGGGCACGTGCTCGATGTACACTCGGGGGCGGCACACGCCCCCGGGTTTTCCTGGTCATGCTCGCCGTCGAGACGATCGCCGAACACCGCTGCTTCGACGGCGTGCAAGGTTTCTATCGCCACGCCTCGCGCGCCTGCGGCGTGCCGATGCGCTTCGCACTGTATCGACCGCCGCAGGCGGCGCACCGGCGCGTGCCGGTGCTGTATTACCTGTCCGGCTTGAGCTGCACCGAGGAGAACTTCACGATCAAGGCCGGGGCGCAGCGCATCGCCGCGGAACTCGGGCTGATGCTGGTCGTGCCCGACACCAGCCCGCGCCACACCGGCATTCCGGGCGAGGCCGACGACGAACATTTCGGCGCCGGCGCCGGGTTGTATCTCGACGCGACCGAAGCGCCGTGGCGGCGCCATTTCCAGATGTATACCCATGTCGTCGCCGAACTGCCGGCGCTGCTCGCCGCGCACTTCCCGGCCGACCTCGAACGTGAAGGCATCTTCGGCCACTCGATGGGCGGCCACGGTGCGCTGACCATCGCACTCAAGCAGCCGCGGCGTTATCGCTCGGTGTCGGCGTTCGCGCCGATCTGCGCGCCGACCCAAACCGCCTGGACGGCGCGCGCGTTCGAACGCTACCTCGGCCCGGATCGGGCGACATGGGCGCAGTACGACGCTTGCGAGCTGGTGCGCCGCGCGCAGTTTCCCGGCACCATCCTGATCGATCAGGGCGACGCCGACGCCCATCTCGACAGTCTGCGCCCGGACTTGTTCGCCGCGGCCTGCCGCGCCAGCGGCCAGGCGCTCGAACTGCGCATGCAACCCGGCTACGACCACAGCTACTACTTCGTCGCGAGCTTCGTCGAGGACCATCTGCGCCATCACGCCCGCGCGCTCGCGCCGCGCTGAGCGCGAACGATCCGCGCGCCGCGGATTCCCGTCTCCGGCCCGCGCCTCAATCCGCTGCCGCGCCGTGTGGCTTCGGCCGCGTCGATTTCACCGCGACGAACTGCGGTTCCTCGGCGTCGATGCGCAGCGCGATCAGCTCGCCGCCCCAGACGCAGCCGCCGTCGATGGCGTACACGCCGAGGCCCGCGAAGCGGCCGAGTGTGGACCAGTGGCCGCAGACGATGCGGATGTCACGCCGCACCATGCCGGGCACCTCGAACCACGGATACAGTCCCGGCTTCTGCGTGCCGGGCGCGCCCTTCTCGTCGTAGGCGATGCGCCCGCGCACGTCGCAGTAGCGCAGTCGGGTCAGCACGTTGATCGTCGCGCGCAGGCGGTCGATACCGGTCAGGCGCGGTGACCAGCGATCCGGCTGGTTGCCGAACATCGCCTTGAGCAGGCGCGCGGCGCCGTCGCCGTGCAGCCGCTGTTCCACCTCGCGCGCGGCGCGTTCGGCGCGCGCCACCGTCCAGCGCGGCGCGAGGCCGGCGTGCACCAGCAGGAAATCGAGCCCGCGATCGACGTGCAGCAGCGGCCGCTGGCGCAGCCAGTCGAGCAGTTCCGTGCGATCCGGCGCGAACAGCACGGCGCGCAGTTCGGGATTGACCTTGGCCTGGTCGGCCTCGTCGCGTTCGGCGACCGCGAGCAGCGAGAGGTCGTGATTGCCGAGCACCACCACGGTGCGCTCGCCGAGCGATTTCACCAGCCGCAGCACGGCGAGCGACTGGCCGCCGCGATTGACCAGATCGCCGCAGAACCAGAGCGTGTCGGCGGCCGCATCGAAGCGGATCTTCTCGAGCAGCCGCGCGAGCTCGTCGTAGCAGCCTTGCAGATCGCCGATGACCCAGGTCGCCATCAGCGCGCATCCCGCTCGGGTCGCGCATGGCACGCGCTCAAGGTTGTGGGGGTGCGCGGACGCGGGTGCGATCTCGACGCCGGCACGTCAATGTACCGTGTTTTCCGCCCCCTTGAGTCAAGGGGGCAAGCGCGCGCATGGCGCGCGCTGGGGGTTGTGGGGGTGCGCGGACGCGGGTGCGATCTCGACGCCGGCACGTCAATGTACCGTGTTTTTCGCCCCCTTGAGTCAAGGGGGCAAGCGCGCGCATGGCGCGCGCTCAAGGTTGTGGGGGTGCGCGGACGCGGGTGCGATCTCGACGTTGGCACGTCAATGTACCGTGTTTTTCGCCCCCTTGAGTCAAGGGGGCAAGCGCGCGCATGGCGCGCGCTGGGGGTTGTGGGGGTGCGCGGACGTGGGTGCGATCTCGACGCCGGCACGTCAATGCACCGTGTTTTTCGCCCCCTTGAGTCAAGGGGGCAAGCGCGCGCATGGCGCGCGCTGGGGGTTGTGGGGGTGCGCGGACGCGGGTGCGATCTCGACGTCGGCACGTCAATGCACCGTTCTAGGTACCGACAACGTGAACTGCGGAATCGGCGCCTCGAAGCGATGGCCGTCGTCGGCCAGCATCTGGTAGCTGCCGCGCATCGTGCCGACCGCGGTTTCCAGCACCGCGCCGGAGGTGTACTGGAAATCCTGACCCGGCTGGAGCCACGGTTGCTCGCCGACCACGCCCTCGCCGCGCACTTCCTGCACGCGGCCGTTGGCGTCGGTGATGATCCAGTGGCGCGAAAGCAATCGCGCGGCGACACTGCCGACGTTGGCGATGCGGATGGTGTAGGCGAACACGTAGCGGTTGTCCTCGGGCGCCGACTGTTCGTCGAGAAACCGCGTCGCGACCGCAATCTCGATGGCGTACGGACTCTTCTCGGCCATGCCGCGATTTTCCGGCAGGCGGCCGGAACGGGCAAGCCTCAATCGGCCGGGTCGCGGCAGCGCCGCGCCAGCGCGACGAACGCCGGCGGCGGCAACTGCTCGGCGCGTGCGCGCGGATCGATGCCGGCGGCGGCAATGGCGGCGGCGTCGAGCACACCGGCGAGCGCGTTGGCGAGCGTCTTGCGGCGCTGGCCGAAGGCGGCGCGGACGACCCGTTCGAGCCGCTCCGCGGCGACGTCCGGCAGCGCCGCCGCCGGCCGCGGCGTGAGCCGCACCACCGCCGAATCGACCTTCGGCGGCGGCCGGAACGCGCCCGGCGGCACGCGCAGCAGCAGCTCCACCGTGCAGCGCAGTTGCAGCATCACCGACAGCCGGCCGTAGGTCTTGTTGCCTGGCGCGGCGGCCATGCGCTCGACCACTTCGCGTTGCAACATGAAGTGCATGTCGCGGATCGCGGCGGCGTGCTGCAAGCAGTGGAAAAGTATAGGAGTGGAAATGTTGTACGGCAGGTTGCCGACCAGGCGCAGCGGCGCGCCGGCGGCGAGCGCGGTGAAGTCGACCGCGAGCGCGTCGGCGTGGATCACCTCGAGCGCGCCGCGTCCGGCCGCCTTCGCCCGCAGCGGTTCGATCAGATCGCGGTCGAGTTCGATCGCGGTGAGCGCGCCGGCGGCGGCGAGCAGCGGCAACGTGAGCGCGCCTTCGCCGGGGCCGATCTCGACCAGCCGCTCGCCCGGGCGCGGCGCGATCGCCTCGACGATGCGCCGCAGGATGCCGGGATCGTGCAGGAAATGCTGGCCGAAGCGCTTCTTCGGCCGGAACGATGCCGGCGCGGCGACCGCGGAGGCGTGCCGTGAGCTCACGGTGGATCGACCAGCACCGGCGGCGAGGCGCGCAATTCCGCGAACAGCCAGTCGCGGAACAGGCGCACCGCCGGTTTGTCGGCGTGATGGCGCGGATAGACCAGAAAGCAGGTCTGCGGCGACGGGATGCGCGGGCGAAACGGCGCGACCAGCAGGCCGGCGCGCAGCTTCGGCGTGGCCAGCGAGCCGCGCGTCAGCGCCACGCCCTGACCCTGGATCGCCGCCTGCAGGGCCAGTTCCGAATCGTTGAACACCGGGCCGCGGCGCGGCTCGGGCAGGTCGAGTCCGGCGGCGTCGAACCACGGCGTCCAGGATTGATTGCGGATGCGCAGCAGCGGCAGGCGCGCGAGATCCGCCGGCGTGCGCACGCGGTGCGTGCGCTTGAGCCGGGGACTCAGGGTCGGAAAGATGACGTCGTCGAACAGCTTCTCGCTCACCAGCCCGTCGTAGTGGCCGGTGCCGTAGCGGATGGCGACATCCACGCCGTCGTTGCGGAAGTCGGCGAGCGCGGTGGAACTCTCCAGACGCAGATCGACGTGCGGGTGGCGTTCGAGGAAGCCGCCGAGATGCGCCACCAGCCAGGCCGCGGCGAAGGAGGGCAGGCAACTGACCGTCACCGCGTTGGCCGAGTCGCCGCCGCGCACGCGCTCGACCGCCGCGGCAAGCGCATCGAGCGTCGCGCGCACGTCCTGCGCGAGCTGGCGGCCGGCCTCGGTCGGCCGCATGCGCCGACCGACGCGTTCGAGCAGGCGCAGGCCGAGCGTCGCCTCGAGCGCATGGATCTGGTGGCTGACGGCGCTGTGGGTGAGGTTGAGCTCGCCGGCGGCGCGGGTGTAGTTCTCGTGGCGCACGGCGGCCTCGAGCACGCGCAGCGAACGCAGCGGCGGCAGGCGGTGCCAGGGATTCATGTGTGAATCGCGCTCACAGTAGATGCGAGAAAATACCGGTTTTCCGCCGGCCGCGCCAGCGCTACGCTGGGCGCCGTTCCTTCGCTGTGGCAGCCGTCATGAATCTGCGCGTCTTGGTCCAGCTCGTCGTGCTCGGCATGATCTGGGGCTCCTCGTTCCTGTTCCAGCGCATCACCGTGCCGGTGATCGGCGCCGGGCTCACCGGCGCCGGCCGCATGGTGCTCGCTGCGCTGACGTTGATCGCGGCACTGCTCGTGCTGCGCCGGCCGCTGCACTGGCGCGAACGCTGGCGCGATTACCTGCTGGTCGGCAGCGTGGTGATGGGCCTGCCGCTTTTGTGTTTCGCGTTCGCCGCACGCAGCCTGCCGGCCGGCTATCTCGCCGTGCTCAATTCGACCGTGCCGATGTTCGCGGTGGTGATCGCGTTCCTGCAGGGCGGCAAGCCGTCGGCGTCGAAATGGGCCGGCGTCGTCGTCGGCATCCTCGGCGTCGCCACGCTCGCCCGTTTCGGCGAGCTCGCCATGACCTGGCAGACCGCGCTCGCCTTCGCCGCGACGCTGGCCGCGACGCTGATGTACGCGATCGGCGCGATCCTCGCGCGCCAGCGCTTCGGCGCGACCGATCCGCTGGTCGTGACCGCGGGCAATCTGATCGCCGGCGCGTTGCCGCTGGTGCCGCTGGCCGCGGCGACCGCACCGGCGGCGTGGCCGGGCGGCGGCGTCATCGCGGCGCTGATCGCGCTCGGCATCGTCTGCACCGGCGTGGCCTATGCGCTGTATTTCCGCATCCTGCGCGAGGCGGGCGTGGAGCGCGCGACGACCGTGACCTTCCTGGTACCGCTGTTCGCGCAGTTGTGGGGCGCGCTGTTCCTGCACGAGCCGGTCACCTGGGCCAGCGCCGCCGGCTGCGCGCTGGTGTTGTTCGCGGTCGCGCTGGTGTTCGAGCGCGTGCCGGGGCTCAAGCCGCGCCCGGTCGCGACCCCGCCGTTGTGCGCAGCGCGCCGCTGAGGCGGCGTCACGCCGCGGTCGCGGTGAGCTCGATCGCCAGCCGTGCCGCGGCGATCAGGCTCGCGGCATCGGCGGTGCCGGTGCCGGCGAGGTCGAGCGCGGTGCCGTGATCGACCGAGGTGCGCACGAACGGCAAGCCGAGGGTCACGTTCACCGCCGCGCCAAAGCCGAGCGCCTTCAGCACCGGCAGGCCCTGATCGTGGTACATGGCGAGGTAGGCGTCGTACTGCGCGCGCCGCGCCGGCACGAACGCGGTATCTGCCGCCAACGGGCCGTCGATGCGCAGGCCCTCGTTGCGCAGGGCGGCGAGCGCCGGGGCGATGACGTCGAGCTCCTCGCGCCCGAGATGGCCGCCCTCGCCGGCGTGCGGATTGAGGCCGAGCACGGCCAGGCGCGGCGCGGCGATGCCGAAGCGGTGACGCAGATCGTTGTGCACGATGCGCAAGGTCCGCACGATGCCGGCCGCGCTGATCGCCGCAGGCACCTCGGCGAGCGGCAGGTGGGTGGTGGCGAGCGCGACGCGCAGGCCGGGCGCGACCAGCAGCATGACGACGTCGCAGCGCGCGCGCGCGGCGAAGAATTCGGTGTGGCCGCGGAAGGCGAGACCGGCCTCGTTGAGGATGCCCTTGTGCACCGGCGCGGTCACGAGCGCGTCGAATTCCCCTTGCAGGCAACCGGCGGCGGCGCGGTCGAGCAGCGCCTCGACGTAGGTCGCATTGCGCACGTCCAGGCGGCCCGGCGTGACCGGCGCGGACAGCGCGATCGGCACGCAGCGCAGCTGGCCGGGCGCACGCGCGGCAATCCACTGGCCGTCGTCGGGCGAAAGCTCCAGCGCGATGCCGCGCGTCGCCGCGGCGCGGCGCAGCAGCTCCGGATCGCCGATCGCGATCAGGTCGGCGGCGAGCTCGCTCGCGGCGAGCACGGCGACCAGTTCGGGGCCGACGCCGGCGGGTTCGCCGGTGGTGATGGCCAGGCGTGGGAGAAAGCGAGCGCTCACGTGGATTCCGCCTCGACCCTGCGGCCGATGCGCGTCGCATCGGCGCCGCGGCCGAGCGGGCGCGGTCAGGACGCCGGCTTGCCCGCGCCCGTGTCGGGCAGGCGGACCTCGACGTAGGATTCGCTGCGCAGTTGCCGCAGGAAGTTCTCGTATTCCTCATCGGCCTTGCGATTGCGGATCACCTCGCGCGCGTGTTCGCGCTTCATCGCCTCGGTCATGTCCTGCTGGCGCGTGCCCAGACGCTCGAGGATGTGCCAGCCGGCCTCGGTCTGGAACGGCGGCGAGATCTCGCCGTCCTTCAGCACCGCGAGCTCGTTGGCGATGCGCGTGCCGTACTGGTCGATCGGAAACCAGCCGAGATCGCCGCCGGCGCCGGCGGTGTTCGCATCCTGCGAATGGCGCTTGGCCAGGGCGGCGAAGTCCTCGTGGTTGTCGACGATGCGGCGACGGATGTCGTTGATCTCCTTCTGCGCCTCCTCGCTGCTGGTGAGTTCGCCGACCCGGATCAGGATATGCCGGGCGTGGTACTCGGTGACCACCTGTTTGGCGTCGCTGCGCTTGTCGACCAGCTTGACGATGTGGAAGCCGCTCGGGCCGCGCAGCACCTGCGACACCTGGCCGGGCTGCATCCCCTCGACCAGGTTGGCGAACGCCTCCGGCACCTCGTCGTAATGGCGCCAGCCGAGATCGCCGCCCTGCAATGCGTCCTGCGCACCGGAGTAGCGGATCGCGGCGGCGGTGAAGTCCATGCCGTTGTCGAGCTGCTTCTTGACCTCGTCGGCGCGCTCCTTCGCCTGCTGGATCTGCGCGGCGTCGGCGCTCTCGGGCACGGCGATGAGGATGTGCTGCAGATGCACCTCGCCTTCCTTCAGGCTGTTGCTGGCGAGCAGGATGTCCACCTCGGAATCGCTGACGTTGGCCGCGCTCTGCACCACGCGCTGCTGCAGGCGCTGGACCAGCAACTGATCGCGCAGGTTGCGCCGGAAATCGTCGAAGTCCACGCCGTCGCGCGCGAGCGAGGCGCGCAACTGCGCCACCGTCATCTTGTTGTTCTCGGCCACGCGCTGCATCGCCTGATCGACGTCGGTGTCGCTGACGCGGATGCCGGTGCTCTGCGCGCGCTGCACCTGCAGGCGCAGCAGGATCAGGCTCTCCAGCACCTGGCGCTCGAGCACCTCGCGCGGCGGCAGTTGCTGCGGCCGATTGCGGTACTGGGCGAGCACGTTGGCGACGGCGCGGTCGAGCTCGCTTTGCAGGATCACCTCGTCCTCGGCCACGGCGACGATGCGGTCGAGCGGCTCCCTGGACAGCATCTGCGCCTGGACGGCGGCGCCGAGGCCGGCGAGCAGAACACAAGCGAGGGCGAGGATCTTCTTCATCGGGAATCACCGGGAGCGCGCAAGGCGCGGGTTGACGTTGCGGGCGATCGGGCCGCGCGGGCCGCGGCGCATGATGCCGCGGCGGCGGTGAGAAAACCGTTGGCGCGCCGGCGCGGCGTCATCGAACCCCAAGAATAGCACGGCGCAGGAAGTTTTCGGTGCGCGTACCGGTGTTGCCGAGGCCCTTGAACTCGAGTTCGAAGTAGACGCCGGTGTTGGTGTTGACTTCGCCGATGGCGTTGACGTAGCGGCGCAGCACGAAGCGCATGGCCACGCAGCAACTGTCGTATTCGGCGCCGGCGAAGGCCTCGAGCAACTGGTGATTGAGCAGCGAATAGTAGTAGCGCCCGACCAGGCTCCAGCGTTCGTTCAGCGGGTACAGCGCGGTGGTGTCGAACTGTTCGAGCAGGCCGCGGCGGAAGCGGTACGACACATTGAACACGCCGTCGCCGGCGAAGCGGTGCTCGAGGCTGATCGCGGACAGATCGGTATGATGCAGATTGCGCACCAGCGTCTGGGTCAGCGGATCGAGCACTTTCGAGTTCGGGTTGTACTGCTGGTCCCACTTCAGTTCCCAGCGGTCGTTCAGGCGCAGATCCAGCTCGGCGACGTAGTCGGAACCGGAGAAATCCACCTCCGGGTGGCCCGGCAACTGCACGCGCTGGGCCTCGAAGTAGCGGATCTGGCCGAGACTCGCGCGCAGCACCTCGTCGCCGGCGGCGCTGTCGATCAGCCGGGTGGTGAGCGCGAGGGTCAGATTGTTGGCGTTGCTCTGCCGGTCGGCGCCGACGAAGGTGTTGCTGCGGAACAGGCTCGGGAAATCGAAGGTCGGCAGTTGGGTGTCGAAGATCGGCAGATCGGCCTGATCGCGGAACGGCACGCGCAGGTAGTACAGGCGCGGTTCCAGGGTCTGGGTGAAGGCGCGGCCGAAGAAGTCGGCGTCGCGCTCGAACACGAGGCCGGTATCGAGGCTGAAGATCGGCACCGTGCGCGACGGCGTGTGATCGCGAAACTGCGGCGCAGCCGGATTGGTCGCGGCGTAGCCGGCGAGATCGCGCAGATCGTAGGCGGTGTAGCGCACGCCGAGCTCGGGGCGGAGGAAATACGCGGCGGTCTCGATCGGCCAGGCGAGATAGGGATGGAGATCGATCCGCTGGCCCTGCAGCGCGGTCACCTGCGCGAAGCCGCCGGCCGGTTGCAGCAGATCGTAGGGGCCCTTGCGGAAATTCACGTACTCGGCGTCGAGGCCGGCGGCGAGATCGCCGGCCAGCGCGTGTTCGCCCTGGAACGTCAATCGCGGCAGCCGCGCGTAGGGCTGAAAGGCCTCGGCGAGATACGGCTGGGTGATCTGGGTCGCGTCGCCGCCGAGGCTCGCCGTCCACCACTCGCCGCGGCCGTTCAAGTAGGCGCTGGAGCCGAGCAGGGACGTGGCCGAGGTGCCGAGCGAGTCGCCGTAGTCCTGGAAGTATTCCTTGTCGGATACGCGGTTGATGTCGATCGCCGCGGCCCAGTTCGCCGACAGACCGCTCCAGTCCTTGAGATGCAGCTCGTAGCGACGGTGCGGAATCTCGAGCGGCGTCGGCAGCGGCGGCGCGCCTTCCGCGGCGGCGGCGGCGAAGCGGGCGAGATCGTCCGGCACGCCGTTGTCGTGCGGCGCGAAGTTGAAATCGAGCTCGGCCTTGTCGTGCACGTCGAGATAGCGGAACTGGCCCTGCAGCATCGCGCCGCGTTCGCTCGAGACGAGCGGCGTCAGCGTGGCGTCGTAGTTCGGCGCGAGATTGAAGTAGTACGGCAGGCCGAACACCAGGCCGCGGCGTGTGGTGTAGGCCAGGTGCGGGAGCAGGAAGCCCGACTGGCGTTCCTCGCTCAGCGGAAACGTCAGATACGGGAACCAGAAGAACGGCACGTCGCCGTAGTACAGGGTCACGTCGTGCGCGCGGCCCTCGTTGGCGACCTTGTCCACCTCGAGCTCGCGGCTCTTGAGATACCAGCGGCGATCGTCGGGATCGCAGGTGGAATAGGTGCCGTCGGCGAGCCTGCCGTGGTCCGGATCGGTCATGTTCGCCGTGGCCGCGGTGCCGTTGCCGCGCTGGTCGAGGAGCTGATAGCGCACGTGGTCGAGGAACGTGGTGCTCGGCGTCACCGTGCCGTGCGCGTGATCGGCCGACAGCAGAATGCTGCGGTCCTGCATGCGCACGTGACCGTCGGCGGTGTAGTCGGTGGTCTCGGTTTCGTAGGTGAGAAAGTCCGAGCGCAGCAACTGATCCAGCCGCTGCACGCGCACGTCGCCTTCCAGGCGGTAGTGCGTGCGATCGGTCGATTGCACCCGGTTCGAGGTGATGTCGGTGGGTGCCGCGGCGCGATCGCCTTCGTGCGGCAGGCCGGGGACGTAGAAGTCGAGCAGGTCGTTGCGCTTGCACAGCGCGTAGCGATGCTCGCTGCCCTTCTTCGGGCATTGCAGCACGCCCACCGGGCAGGCGATCGGCGGTTCGCTGTCCGCGGCGTGCGCCGCATGCACCAGCGCCGCCGCCAGGGCCAGCGCGAGCAGGCGCGGGCGAAGCAGATTCGCGCGGCAAGGAATCGGCACGGTCATCCGTCCCATGGCTGACAGAAAAAGGCGCCACAGCTTGCCTGATTCGCGCCATCCGGGCAATGCGGGCCGACCGGACACGCGGCACTTGTCCTGCACGCGTGGCGGCGCCACGCTTGCCGGTACCGCCAGTCCACGAGAGGTGATCCGCCGTGACCGGGAAGATCTGCAAGACCGAGGCGCAATGGCGCGCCGAGCTCGATCCGCAGCAATACGCCGTCTGCCGTTGTTCGGCGACCGAGCCGCCGTTCTCCGGCAAGTACTGGGACCACCACGAGGCCGGCACGTATCTCTGCGCGGCGTGCGGTGCGGAGCTGTTCGCCTCCGCCACCAAGTTCGATTCCGGCACCGGCTGGCCGAGCTATTTCGCGCCGGTCTCGGCCGAGGCGGTGAGCCACCACGAGGACCGGTCGCACGGCATGCGCCGCATCGAGGTGAAATGCGCGCGCTGCGATTCGCATCTTGGCCACGTCTTTGCCGACGGCCCGCCGCCGACCGGCGTGCGCTACTGCATCAACTCGGCGGCGCTCGATTTCCGCGCCGCCGGCTGAGCGGCGCGACGCGGCGCCGCTGATCGTCGTTCACGCCATCAGCGCCGCCACGTGCGCGGCGACGCTTTCGCGCAGGGCGGTCGGGCTGTAGCCGCCCTCGAGGCTCGAAATCACGCGACGCGATGCGAATTTGTGCGCAATGTCCACAAGTTCACCCGTCACCCAGGCGTAGTCGTCGGCTTCGAGGTTGAGGTCGGCGAGCGGATCGAGCCGGTGCGCGTCGAAGCCGGCGGAGACGAGCACGAGTTCCGGCCGGAAGCGGACCAGCGCCGGCAGCACCTCGGCGGCCATCGCCGTGCGGAATTCGCGCGATCCGGCGCCCGGCGGCAGCGGCGCGTTGACGATGTTGCCGGCGCCGGTCTCGCCGCGCGCGCCGGTGCCGGGATAGAGCGGCGACTGGTGGGTGGAGGCGTACAGCACCGCCGGCACGTCCCAGAAGATGTCCTGCGTGCCGTTGCCGTGGTGCACGTCGAAATCGACGATCGCGACGCGCCGCAGGCCGCGCGCGAGCGCGTGCGCGGCGCCGACGGCGACGTTGTTGAACAGGCAGAAACCCATCGGCGTATCGCGTGTGGCGTGGTGGCCCGGCGGTCGCACCGCGCAGAACGCGCGCGTCGCCGCGCCGTCGAGCAGCGCATCGACCGCCGCGCACACCGCGCCGGCCGCGCGCAGCGCGGCCTCGAGCGAATCCGGCGACATCGCCGTGTCCGGGTCCAGGCGCACGTGGCCGTGCCGCGGCGCGTGGTCGAAGATGCGGTCGATCAGCGCGGCGTCGTGCGCGCGTGCGAGCTGCTCGCGCGTGGCGCGCGGCGCCTCGATGCGATCGAGCGCGGCGAACCGGTCGCGGTCGAGCGCCTCGAGCACGGCTTGCAGCCGCAGCGGCGATTCGGGATGGCCGGGGCCGGCGTCGTGGGCGAGGCAGGCGGGATGGCTGTAGAGCCGCACGGCAGCGGACCGCGACGATCAGGACTTCGGTCGCTTGCGCCGCTCGTGCTGCCACAGCACCTCGCCATGGCCCGAGGCGCGCGCCAGCACACGCGCGATGACGAACAGCAGATCCGACAGCCGATTGAGATAGCGCAGCGCCTCCGGGCGCACCGGCTCGGCGCGCGCGAGCGTCACCACTTCGCGTTCGGCGCGCCGGCAGATGGTGCGCGCGAGATGACAGCAGGCCGCGGCGCGGCCGCCGCCGGGCAGGATGAAATCCTTGAGCGCGGGCAGCTCGGCGTTGCAGCCGTCGAGCGTGGTTTCCAGGCGCGTCACGTCGGCGTTCTGGATCATCGCCATGCCGGGAATGCACAGCTCGCCGCCGAGATCGAACAGGTCGTGCTGGATCTGCGTCAGCGCCTCGCGGATGGCATCCGGAATCGGCTCGGCCAGCACCATGCCGATCGCGCTGTTCAGCTCATCGACGGTGCCGTAGGCGGCGACGCGCACCGCGTCCTTCGGCGTGCGCGTGCCGTCGCCGAGGCCGGTCGTGCCGTCGTCGCCGGTGCGGGTGTAAATCTTGGAGAGACGATTACCCACGACGGCACGACCCTCGGTGCAGGGAGGCGACGACGCGCCCGCGCCGTGCGCGGGCGGCGAAGCCGGACGAGAACCACGCTTCTCGGCCGGCGTGCGGCAAGCGCGCAGGATGTGCGCGCGCCGCCGACGGGTAACGC
>JAJPHA010000025.1 GCA_021325475.1 Rhodanobacteraceae bacterium
CCTTCTCGCGCAACAGCCGCAGCACCTCGTGCTTGACCAGCTTGTCGAAGCTGCCGTCGGTGGCCATGGTCTCCAGCTCCTTGAGCCGGCCGACCGACTGCTTGACCGTGCGGAAGTTGGTGAGCGTGCCGCCCAGCCAGCGCTGGCTGACATAGGGCATGCCGCAGCGCGTGGCTTCCTCCTTGATTGCCTCGCGCGCCGAACGCTTGGTGCCGACGAACAGGATCGTGCCGCGCTTCTGCGCCAGACCCGAGATGAAGTTCATCGCGTCGCCGAACAGCGGCAGGGTCTTTTCCAGGTTGATGATGTGGATCTTGCCGCGCGCACCGAAGATGTACGGCGCCATGCGCGGGTTCCAGTAGCGGGTCTGATGGCCGAAATGCACGCCAGCCTCGAGCATCTGGCGCATGGTGACTTGGGGCATGGGATACTCCAAAAAGAGGACGGCCGCCGTGCGGCGGTGACGTCCGGGGTTGAGGGCCTCCACGCCTCCCCCGCAGCGACCTCGCGGCCGTCGCGACGGACTCGAAAGTCCGCCGGAACGCGTGGCCGGCAAGGCACCCCGATGCGGGTGACGAGGCGTGTGTGGATTCGTTCCCCGCGAGGGGAACCGCGGAATTCTAACGGGTTCGCCGGGCGGTGTGCAAATCGTGAGGGGTGGGGCGATGACCTGCCGCATTGCGCATGCGTGAGCGAGGTCAGGATCGACGCTTGACGCCATTCGGACGGCGATGCTATAGGCTCGGCAAGCCAAGACGGGGTGTCCAATGGGTTGGCGCAAGGGAGGGCTCCGCGCACGCGCGCGAGCCCAGGGATGTGTCGGTGCGTTCTTCGTTGTACTCACGCTGGCCGCCGGCCTCGCGCCGCCGTTTCCCGCGCGCGCGAGCGTCGGCTTGTCCGGCTTCGGCGTCACCTCCGGCGGCCCCGCCAGGACGACCGCGTCCGCCGGCACGCCCGCGCCGCCGCCGGCGCCGGACGTCGAACCGCTGCCGTCGCCTGATACACAGCCCTTTTGCGTTCGTGACGCTCGGCTATGCCGCGCTGCCGGCGGCCAGCCAGCGCGTGGACTATGTCGCCGACAAGAAGCTCGGGCTCACCTAGCAGCTCACGGCGATCACGGTGCGGGGGCCGCTCATCGTCGGACCAGTCTAGAATTGGTTCGGATTTCTTAGGAATTGCCCAATTTTTCCGGCAAGTTTAGGACTTGACCTATGACGAGACCGCACGTCGCATTTGCACTCATTCTGCTCTCGCAAACTGCGTTCGCTGATCAGCGGGTGCTGGTCGACAGTCTTCTCCCCACCGATTTTCAACCCGTTGCTTTCACTCCGTGGACTGCGGACGGCTTCTGGGCGTTGGGAACCGCCGGTACGCTTGCGACTCTGGTCCGCTACAACGCCAGCGGCAGCGTGCGGTTCATGCGCTACCCGTTCATGCCAAATTCGCCACCGAACCACATGCAGCTTGCAGCTCTTCCGGATGGAGGTGTCATCAGCACGGATTTCGAGGACGCTTCGGGATTGGGCAACCAGGCTTGCAAGATGCGGCGCTACGACGCCGCAGGTAACCAATTGTGGACAAGTGATCTCGCGCAACCTACGGGCTGGGGCGTCGGTTATCCGTCATGTAGCAATGTATACATCGACGGAGCGGACGGCATCTGGTTGTTTCCGGGCGGGGTCGACAATGCGTATATCGTCTCCGTCAACGCCAATGGTTCGCAAGGCCCGGAGACGTCGCTGTCCGATCAGTATGCAGCGCAAGCGGCTGCCGATCCGGCGAATGCGGGTATCTTCATCGCAGGCGCTTTGGGACGGCCCGACATTGACCCCACCACCACGCGCGCGACCATCTGGCGCCTCACGACACAAGGGATCCAGTGGACTGCATCCGCGCCGCCATCAGATGCTGGCAGTCGGCTGAGCAGCATCGTTGTAGCCGAGGATGGCAGTCTGTGGGGGTTCGGCAGCAAGGGGGCGCAGCTCTATGGCATGCACGTGGATGGTTTCGGCGGCTTGCTGTGGTCCGGCTCTTTCGACACTGCGGTCAGTCCGTCGCAGATCGCTCTGGTGTCCCGCACGGATGGGGGTGTGGCGAGCATGCACTGGGACCCCAGTGCATTCTATGGTCCGACGCCGGGGGCGCTGCCCGAGCTGAGTACATTTTCATCGACAGGCACACGGCTATGGCATCAGCCTGCGGGATTCTCATTTCCGGGAAACTCGTCAATCGGACCCTTCAACTTGGCGGCGGCATCCAATGGTGATTTGTCGGCCACCGTGTCCTACCTCAGCACGGCGAGTAGCCAAAGCCAACTCCAGCAGCTCCGCGTGGATGGCAACGGAGCACCGCTGTTCACAACTTCCGTGCAAAACGTGCCGATAAATACGAACCGGCTCCAAATGTTGTCGGACGATTCGAGCCTCACCGTGGCCGGAAGTTTTCAGCACCTCTCGCGCACCGGCTCCGTATTGACCGCACCCGACACGACCGCGATCACAACAGCCGCCAGTCTCGACATGAACGCCTTGTTGGCGCCTGACGGATCCTCCTATCTCGTCGTCACAAATCAAAGCGACAAGACGGTTGGTCTGCTTGCTTACTCGAACACGGGCTCCTTGCGCTGGCACGTGGCTGTGCCGGGCGGTTCGAGCGAGTACAGTGTGGGCGACGTGTGGGTGCTCCTGCGGCAATCGGATGTCTGTATCGCCGGCGACCTCTACGGCAACGAGGTCGTGGAGTGTTTCGCCCTCGCCGATGGCACGCCGTCCGCGCAGATCGTTCTCGTTTCCGGGCTTTCGCAATATGGTGCCCTTACTCAGGCCATTGTCACCAGTGGCAACCAGATCGTGGTGCTGTACCAACGTGGCGACAATCAGGTCATGCACCATGCCTTGATCGATGCCAACAGCAATCTGGTTCACGACATTACCCCGCTCCAGGCGGGCGAGGTCTGGAGCGCCTCGGTGCAGAATGTGCAGGGGAACACCGTCCTGAGGCCAACATCCAACACGCTGCTTGAGCTTGCTGTTGATGGTTCGCGCGCGTACTCCGTGCCCATTGATATCCCCGTCAGGGACATCGCTCTAGCGCCTGATGGGCGCGCCATCTTGGTGGCCAACGCATCGCCCCTGGTGTTGGAAGGCATTGATCCGAACGGAAACCGAATGTGGCAAACCACAATGCCAATCGGCGACTGGAACACCGTGCGATCCTTTCGATACGCCGGGGATGATATCTATTTCGCGCTCATTAGGAGCGACCAAACATCTTACAGTGGGGGTAATCCACTATTGAATGGCGCTGTTGCGAAACTCTCGCTGAGCACTGGCGCGCTCGCGTGGTCCTCGGCGCTTCCCTACGTCAGGGGATATTGGCCACGACTGGTGTTGGACCCAAACCATAACCAGGTGATTTCGTTTGCAGGATGGGGCGATCGAACTCAGCTACGGCGCTACTCGATATCCGATGGGACACCTCTGGGAAGCAAATTTGAAACCTGTGCCGTGGATCAATGTTTGTTGTACCAGGCAATTCTTGCCACGGATGGCACGTTGCGCATGGTGCACGATACGACTGACTATGTCAGTGGCTCCGCATTTGAACTTACCACGCTGCAGAATATCTTTGACACGATATTTGCCGACGGCTTTGGGTTCTAAACAGCGCGCTTTGCGCCGCATTCAAATCGAGTCGATGGCGATACCGCATTGCAGTCTCGAGTGCCTCCCGACACCTGAGCGTCCGGCGTTGGGCTTGTGCGGCGGGCTTGTCAAATTCGCTTCCCGTCATCGACCCGGGCTCCGCAGCCGCCGGCGGCGTGACGCCCAGCGCGTCACGTTGTCACACGACGTGTCGCCGCGGCGTCTCATCACTGTCGGCAATTGTCAACACGAGTCATGGACACCGCTTTCGAACGCCATCGCGAGCGCCTGTTCGGCCTCGCCTATCGCATGCTCGGCACCCGCGCCGATGCGGAGGATGCGCTGCAGGAAGCCTGGCTGCGCTGGTCGCAGGCCGACCGCGCGCAGATCCGCGACGCGGAAGCCTGGCTGGTGGCGACCGCCACGCGGCTGTGCATCGATCGTCTGCGGCATGCGCAGCGCGAGCGCGAGTCCTACGTCGGCCCCTGGCTGCCGGAGCCGCTGCCGGCCGGCGCGGTGACGACGCCGCAGGATGCGGTGGAGCTGGCCAACGACGTCTCGCTCGCGTTCCTCGCCGCGCTGGAACGGTTGGCGCCGGAGGAGCGCGCCGCGTTCCTGCTGAAGGACGTGTTCGACTACGACCATGCCGAGATCGCCGCGCTGCTCGGCAAGAGCGAGGCCGCCTGCCGGCAGATCGTGCATCGCGCGCGCGAGCGCGTGCGCGCGGCGCGGCCGCGTCGCGCCGTCGATCGCGCCACGCACCGCCATCTGCTGGAGCGCTTCCTCGAAGCCGCCAGCGCCGGCGACCACGCTTCGGTGATGCGCCTTCTGACCGACGATGCGCGCTTCACCGCCGACAGCGGCGGCAAGGTGCCGTCGGTGCGGCGCGTGCAGGAAGGGGCCGACCGCATCGCGCGGCTGTTCCGCGCGGTGGCGCGCCTGGTGGCGGGGCGCATGCGCTGGCGCCTGACCGAGATCAACGGCGAACCGGCGATCGCGCGCGAACTGGACGGCCGGCTGCACTCGGTGCTGTGCATCGTCTGCGACGGCGAGCGCATCGCCGAGATCCTGCAGGTGATGAATCCGGACAAGCTGCGCGCCCTGCACTGATCGAGTGTCACGTTCGCACGTGCACGGACGTCTTGCGCGGCGAAGGCGGCCGAGGTGGCCGCCATGGTCATCGGAGATCGTCATGTCTACGCTTTTGTCCCCGATCGAACGTCCGCGCAACGTCCTGTTGCGCCTGGTCTACGCCTTGGCGCGGTTGCGCTTCGGCAAGGTGCCGACGGTGTTGAAAGTGATCTACGCGCGCCAGCCGCGGCTCGCTCCGCTGGCCGCGCGCATCGTGCGCAGGCAGCGGCGGCTCTCGCTGGAACCCGAACTGCGCCTGCTGGTGCAGGCGCGCGCCGCGCAGTTGAACGGCTGCGCGTTCTGCCACGACATCGTGCTGGCGCAGGCGTTGCAGCGCAGGCTCGGCATGGAGCGCTTCTTCGCGCTGGACGGGAACATCGACGCCGGCCCGTTCACGCCGCGCGAGCGCGCCGCGCTGGCGCTGGTCGACGACGCCACCCTGCGCCGACGCATCGCGCCCGCCACCTGGAAGGCGCTGCGCGAGCAGTTCAGCGAAGCCGAGATCGTCGAACTGGTGTGGCTCAATGCCGCGGAGAATTACTTCAACCTGCAGGCCGCGGTGCTCGGCATCGGCTCGGACGGCCTCGCCGCCGCGCTCGAGGAGAAGTTGCAGGCGGCTTGAGCCCCGGCGGCGCCCGCGGCGGGCTTGTGCGCACCCGGCGGCGCCTCCACCTCCGGTACACTAATGCGAGGTCAAGACCCGTTCGCCGTCCATGCCCGTCACCATCAAGACGCCGGAGGAAATCGAGAAAATGCGCGTTGCCGGGCGCCTCGCCGCCGAGGTGCTGGAGGTGCTGGCGCCGCACGTCCGCCCCGGCGTGACCACCGAGGAGCTGGATCAGATCGCGCATCGCCACATCGTCGAGGTGCAGAAGGCGATTCCGGCCAATGTCGGCTACCGCGGCTTTCCGAAGACGATCTGCACCTCGGTCAACAACGTGATCTGTCACGGCATCCCGAGCCCGGGCAAGGTGCTCAAGGCGGGCGACATCGTCAACATCGACGTCACCGTCATCAAGGACGGCTGGCACGGCGACACCAGCCGGATGTACTACGTCGGCGAACCGTCGGTGCTGGCGCGGCGGCTGTGCACGGTGGCCTACGACGCGATGATGAAGGGCATCGAGCGGGTGCGTCCCGGCGCGACGCTCGGCGACATCGGCCACACCATCCAGCAGCACGTGGAAGCGCATCGCTTCTCGGTGGTGCGCGAGTACTGCGGCCACGGCATCGGCCGGGTGTACCACGAGGATCCGCAGGTGCTGCACTACGGCCAGCCCGGCACCGGACTGCGCCTGGAGCCCGGCATGACCTTCACCATCGAGCCGATGGTCAACGCCGGCAAGCCGCACACGCGCCTGCTGCCGGACGGCTGGACCGTGGTCACGCGCGATCATTCGCTGTCGGCACAGTGGGAACACACCATCGCCGTCACCGACGACGGCTTCGAGATCCTCACGCCCTGGCCGCGGGCGGCGTGAGCGGAACGCGAATCGGATGGGTGACGCGGCGGCTCTTTGACCTTTGCCTCGCGGCGGTCTAGCGTGATCGCGATGTCCGCACTGCCGGCCAGCCCGATCCTGCCGCGCCTGCCGCCGCCGATCCCGCGCTCGGGCGTGTCGGAGGCCGCGCGTTCGGC
>JAJPHA010000059.1 GCA_021325475.1 Rhodanobacteraceae bacterium
CGACGTTTCGGTCTACAGCGCACGAGTTGCATTCGGAGTCTTCATTCCCCGGCAAGATCGTCGTGCAGTTCCTCCCGAGGGATGCTTTGCTCTGACGTGCTTTCTTTTGGTGACTTTTCTTGACTCCGGGCATCCTGCGCTGCGCCGCTGCGCGGCCGGCTCCGCTGTTCGCGCCGCTCCGGCGGCGCAGTGCACGAGCAAAGAAAAGTTACCCGCTGGCCGAAGGACAGCGGAAGCTTTGGCTTGGAAAGCCATCAAAACCCCGCGCAGGCGATCGAGCGCGCCCGGCGCCCCGCTTGCGATAATGCCGTTCCCGCCGCGAACCGCACCGCCACGACATGACCGCCAGAACGCTGGCCGACTGGCTCGACTATCAGCAACGCATCCATCCGCGCGCGATCGAGCTCGGTCTGGACCGCGTCCGCGAAGTGTGGCAGCGGCTGGGCGCGCCGCGCCCGGCGCCGCTCGTCGTCACCGTCGGCGGCACCAACGGCAAGGGTTCGACGGTGGCGTTCCTGGAGGCGATGCTGCGCGCCGCCGGCCGTCGCGTCGGCGCATACACCTCGCCGCATCTGCGGCGCTACAACGAGCGCGTGCGCGTGTGCGGCGCGGAAGTCGGCGACGCCGCGCTGATCGATGCGTTCACGCGCATCGAGGCCGCGCGCGGCGCAGTGCCGTTGACCTACTTCGAATTCGGCACATTGGCGGCATTGTGGATTTTTGCACAAAGCGGACTCGACGCGGCGGTGCTCGAGGTCGGCCTCGGCGGCCGCCTCGACGCGGTGAATCTGATCGATGCCGATGCCGCGATCGTCACCACGGTCGATCTCGATCACCAGGACTGGCTGGGCAACGACCGCGACAGCATCGGTCGCGAGAAGGCCGGCATCTTCCGCCCCGGACGGCCGGCGGTCATCGGCACGCGCACGCCGCCGGCCGGTCTGATCGCCGAGGCCGAACGCATCGGCGCGCGTCTGCTGCGCGCCGGACGCGATTTCCATATCACGCCCATGGTCGACGCGTGGTGTTGGCGCTGCGGCGCGGAAGCACTGACCCTGCCGGAGCCGATGCTCGCCGCGCCGTGCCAGATCGACAATGTCGCCGCGGCGATCGCCGCATGGCATGCGCTGCGCGAGCGTCTGGGCTGGGAGCCGCGCGCGTTCGCCGACGGC
The DNA here is from genome assembly GCA_021325475.1 of Rhodanobacteraceae bacterium. GTDB lineage: Bacteria > Pseudomonadota > Gammaproteobacteria > Xanthomonadales > Rhodanobacteraceae > Rudaea. The sequence continues at coordinate 1,173 of JAJPHA010000059.1, forward strand.
GTGCGCGCGGCGCGGCTGCCGGCGCGCCTACAGCGGTTCGTCAAGCCCGACGCGGCCGAGCTGGTGATCGACGTCGGCCACAATCCGCAGGCGGCGGCGGTGCTGGCCGACTGGCTGCAAGGCCAGTCACCGCGCGGGCGCACCTACGCGGTGTTCGGCGCGCTCGCCGACAAGGACGTGGGCGGCATCGTCGCGCCGCTCGCCGCGCACGTCGCGCGCTGGTACGGCGGCGGCCTCGATGCCGAGACGCCGCGCGGCTTGCCGGCGCCGGAACTGCGCACGCGCATGCTCGCCGCGGCGCCGCTCGCGGTCGAATCGCACGAGCACATCCGCGCCGCGCTGGCTGCCGCCGCGGCCGCGGCTGGCAGTGCGGATCGCATCCTCGCCTTCGGCTCGTTCTTCGTCGCGTCCGCGGCGCTCGACTGGGCCGAGGCGCGCGCCTACCGCGAGTCGCCCGAGCGGGCAGGGTATAATTGACGGCGAGTTCGAACATCGCCAGGGAGGCGTTTCGGATCGTCGCGGCCGACCCGGTCGCGGCGGTGGCGCACGGGCGGTCGTCGTCCGGAGCGCGCGGATCGAATTGCGGCCCGTCCCGACGGACGTTCCGGAGGTCACTCGATGGATCTTGCCTTGAAACAACGCCTGCTCGGCGCCGCCGTGCTGATCGCGCTCGCGATCATCTTCGTGCCGATGTTCCTCAGCAACACGCCGCAGCAGGAAAGCACCACCCTGCACCTCGACATCCCGCCGCCGCCGGATCGCAAGTTCGAGACCCGCACCCTGCCGGTGAGCGAACCGTCGGCACCCGCACCGGCGCCGGCGCCGGCGGAAAGCAACAAGGTCGTCACCGTCGATACCCAGGCGCCGGCGAAAGTCGACGCGCATCCCGAGACGCCCGCTGCGGCGCCCGCCACGCCGACTGCGGCGCCCGCCAAGCCCGCGGCGCCCGCACCCGCCACACCGACGCCCGCCGCGCCGGCCGCGGCTGCGAGCGGCGGTCGTTTCGCCGTGCAGCTTGGCGTTTATGCCGACCAGGCGCACGCCGACGCCCTGATCGCGAATCTGAAGAAACTCGGTTTCCCCGCCTACCGCGAAGCGACCGAATATCAGGGCAAGCCGGCCGCGCGCGTGCGCGTCGGACCGTTCGCCGATCGCGCCGCGGCGGAGGCGGCACGGCTGAAGATCAAGCAGGCCGAACCGAAGGTGCCGGGCAGCGTGGTCGAGTCCGCCGAATCGGCGAGCGCGGAAGCGCCGCCCGCGGCGCTGCCGGCCAACCGCGCCGGCGGCTTCGCGGTGCAGCTCGGCGCGTTCAAGGCCGAGGCCGAGGCGAACAAGCTGCGCGATCGGCTGCGCGCAGCGGGCTTCGCCGGTTTCGTCGATCGCACCGGCAGCGGCGACGCTGTGCTCTGGCGCGTGCGCGCCGGCCCCTACGCCGACCGCGGCGGCGCGGACAAGGCGCGCGATGGCATCGAGGCCAAGCTCAAGCTCAAGGGCATGGTGGTGACGCAGCCGTGACCGCACGCGCGACGAGCGGCGGGGATCGCAGCGGCGCACGGCGCTCCCTCCGCCATTCCCGATTCCCGATTCCCCATTCCCCATTCCCGGCCCCGCCGTGAACTTCGCCGATTACTGCATCCTGTTCGCGCTCGGCCTGTCGGTGCTGATGGGGCTGTGGCGCGGCTTCATCGGCGAAGTGCTCGCGCTCGCCTGCTGGGTGGTGGCGTTCTGGGTGGCGTGGAGCTTCGGCGACCGGCTGGCCGCGCAGTTCAGCGCGATCTCGCTGCCGTCGGCACGTTTGCTGCTTGGTTATGCCATCTGTTTTTTCGGCGTGCTGATCGCAGGCGCCATCGTGAGTTATCTCATGCGCACGCTGATCGCCGGCAGCGGCCTGTCCGGCAGCGACCGCATGCTCGGCATGATGTTCGGCCTGCTGCGCGGGCTTGCCATCGTCACGCTGACGGTGCTGGTGCTGCGCTTCACGCCGCTGCCGCGCGATCCGTGGTGGCATCGGTCGCAACTGCTGCCGACGTTCGAGAACGGCGCGCAGTGGCTGTCGGCGCGGCTGCCGCCGGAAGTGCGCCAGTACCTTGATTTGCACAGCTTGCTGCCGCAGATACCGTCTGCCCCGGACGGCGCGCAGAAGCCCGCCGCGGACGGCAAGACCACTTCCTCCTCGAACCCCGGCGGCGCCGGCCAGCGGATGTAACGTTCATGTGCGGAATCATCGGCATTGTCGGCAAGACCGAAGTCGCCGCGGCGCTGTACGACGGCCTGACCGTGCTGCAGCACCGCGGCCAGGACGCCGCCGGCATCGCCACCGTCGACGGCAACCGCCTGCGCCTGCACAAGGGCGCGGGCCTGGTGCGCGACGTGTTCCAGCGCGAGGACATGCTCAAGCTCAGCGGCCGCCTCGGCATCGGCCACTGCCGCTATCCCACCGCCGGCGCCGAAGGCTCGGCCGAGGCGCAGCCGTTCTACGTCAATTCGCCCTACGGCATCGCGCTCGCCCACAACGGCAATCTGATCAACACCGAGACGCTGCGCCGCGAGGTGTTCGAGGACGATCGCCGCCACATCAACACCGACTCCGATTCCGAGATCCTGCTCAACGTCTTCGCCCACGAGCTGCAGATCCAGGATCGCCTGACGCTGTCGCCCGACCACATCTTCAAGGCCGTGGCCGGCGTGCACCGGCGTTGCGTCGGCGGGTACGCGATCGTCGCCTTGCTGCTCGGCTACGGTGTGCTCGCGTTCCGCGATCCGCACGGCATCCGCCCGCTGGTGCTCGGCGAGCGTGACACGCCGGCGGGCAAGGAATACGCGGTCGCCTCGGAATCGGTGGCGTTCGACATCCTGGGCTTCCGCCTGGTGCGCGACATCGCCCCGGGCGAGGCGGTGCTGATCTCGCTCGACGGCGCGCTGCACCACCGCGCCTGCGCCGAGCCGCGCGTGCACGCGCCGTGCATTTTTGAATATGTATACCTGGCGCGCCCGGATTCGATGATCGAGGACGTGTCCGTGTACAAGGCGCGCCTGCGCATGGGCGAGCGCCTGGCGGCGAAGATCCGCCGGCTGCGGCCGGATCACGACATCGACGCTGTGATCCCGATCCCCGACACCTCGCGCACCGCCGCGAGCTCGCTCGCCGCGGTGCTCGGCCTGCCGATGCGCGAGGGCTTCGTCAAGAACCGCTACATCGGCCGCACCTTCATCATGCCCGGCCAGGACGAGCGGGTGAAGTCGGTGCGCCGCAAGCTCAACGCGATCGAGCTCGAGTTCCGCCGCAAGAACGTGCTGCTGGTGGACGATTCGATCGTGCGCGGCACCACCTCGAAGCAGATCATCCAGATGGCGCGCGACGCCGGCGCGAAAAAAGTATACTTCGCCTCGGCGGCGCCGCCGGTGCGGTTCCCGAACGTGTACGGCATCGACATGCCGGCGGCGAACGAGCTGATCGCCCACGGCCGCAGCGAAGACGAGGTGCAGCGTCTGATCGGCGCCGACTGGCTGGTGTACCAGGATCTCGCCGATCTGATCGGCGCGGTCGCCGAGGGCAACGAGGCGCTCAGCCACTTCGACACCTCGTGCTTCTCCGGCGAGTACGTCACCGGGGTCGAGCCGACCTACCTGCGCGAGCTCGAGTTCCACCGCTCCGACGACGCCAAGAACCGGCGCCGCCAGGCGTCGTGAATGTTCGCTGCGGCCGCCGGGCTGCGTTGGTCATCGCCTGACGCGCCCGGAATGTGACGCGCGCCCGCTCCCGGCGCGCATCCTCTGGCACAATAGCGGCGCAGGCGGCGGAGTGGACACGGAGTGGACGCGCAACGGAATCCCGGCGGCAATCTTTTCGACCGCGCCCGGCATTGCCTGGATCTCGCCGATCCGGCGGCGAAGGTCGCCGCCACCGCCGCGGCGGCCGCGGCCTTCGTCGCGGGCGAACTCGCGCTCGACGACGCCTCGCCGCCGTTGCCGATCGGCGCACCCGGGCGGCCGTCGCGTTTGCGCCTGGTCGCGCCGCGGCAGCTGCCCTCGCGCAGCCTCGGCAGCGCGCTCGGCCGCGCCGCGCTGATCCACGCCGTCGCGCACATCGAATTCAACGCCATCAATCTCGCCTGGGACGCCGTGTACCGCTTCCGCGGTATGCCCGAGGGGTATTACCGCGACTGGGTCGGCGTGGCGGCGGACGAGGCGCGGCACTACAGCCTGCTCGAGGCGCGGCTCGCCGAACTCGGCTTCGCCTACGGTGATTTCGCCGCGCACGACGGGCTGTGGGACATGGCGACGAAAACCGCCGATTCGTGCCTCGCGCGCATGGCGCTGGTGCCGCGCGTGCTGGAGGCGCGCGGTCTCGACGTGACGCCCGGCATGATCGAACGCCTGCGCCGCGCCGGCGACGAGCCGACCGCGGCGATCCTGGAACTCATCCTGCGTGAGGAGGTGGCGCACGTCGCCGCCGGCTCGCGCTGGTTCGCCTGGTGCTGCGCGCGCGCCGGGCTGGAGGCCGAGGCCGCGTTCGCCGCGCTGATCGCGCGGCACGCGCCGGGCGCGGTCAAGGGGCCGTTCAACACCGCCGCGCGCCTCGCCGCCGGGTTCAGCGCGGCCGAACTCGCGCGCCTGGAGGCGGCGGCATGATCCGGCGCGTGGTCTGCGCGCTGGCGATCGGCGGCATCGGCATCCTCGTCCTCGGCTGGGCCGCCGGGCTCGGTTGGCGAACGCCGCTCGTCCCGCAGCAACGGATCGTGCTGCCGGCGCACGATTTCCGCGTGGTCATGGGCGCGGGCGTGGAAGACGGCGAGGCGCTGCGGGTCGCCGCGGTGGGCGATGACGGCGACGCCTTGCAGTCGATCGCGCTCGATCATTTGCGCGCCGAGGACTTTCCGCTGCTGCGCTATCGTTTCGACGGCTTTCCGCGCACGCTGGAGCTGTCCCTGATCTTCCGCCGAGCCGATGCGCCCGCCGACGTGCAGGCGGTGACCATTCCCTGGCCGGGCAAGGGCTGGACCACGCTCGATCTGCGCGGCGTGCCCGGCTGGCGCGGCGAGATCGTCGAGCTCGGGTTTTCCGAATACGCCACGCCGCAGATCGTGCCGCAGAGCGTGGCGTTCCGTCCGTTCCGCTTCGACGGCGCGCAACTGTGGTCGCCGTCGTGGCGCGGCGGGCTGGCGGCGCTCGGCACGGCGTGGTTCGGCTACACGCCGTGGGCGCTCCTGTCGGTGAGCGCGCTCGGGCCGGCGCTGGAGACCGCGAAGACGCCGCCGCTGCTGCCGTATCTCGTCGTCGCGGTGGTGCTCGGCCTCGCCGCCGCCGCGCTGGTGCTGCGCTGGCGCCGCCCGCGCCTGTTGCGCGCCGCCGTGATCGCCGCGGCGTCGACCTGGGCGGCACTCGATCTCGCGTGGCTTTCGGACCTCCATGCCAAGCACCGGCTCACCGAGCACCTGTACGTGGGCAAGCCCTGGCCCGACCGCGCGCGTCTGGTGCCCGATCAGGACACCGAAGCGGCCGCCGAACAGATCAAGGCGTATCTCGCCACCCAGCCGCCGGTGCATCACCTGCTGGTCGCCTCGGATTCCACGTATACGAAATTGCGTCTGCTGTATCTGCTGCTGCCGCTCAACGTCGCGCCGCTCGCGCTCGCCGGCGAGGCGCCACTGCCGCGTGATGCGCTGCTGCTGCTCTACGCCAGCGACACCTGGCGCTACGACGAAGGCCGCGGCCTGCTCGTCGCCGGCAACCGGACGATTCCGGCGCTGCCGCTATACGAGAGCGGCGCGGCGCGCCTGTACCGGCTGCGGAGCACGCCGCCGTGAGCGCGATGGGGCTGGTCGCCTGGTTGCTGCCGCTCGCCGCCGGCACGGCGTTGTGGCTGGCGCTCGATCCGCGCCGCGGCCCGGGCTGGATCGCCGCGGCATTCGGCCACGGCGGCGTGTTCGGTCTGCTGCTCGCTGCCGCGGCCACCGCCGTGTTCGCCCGCGCCGACACCACCCACGCGGTCGCGCGCGCCGCGCCGGCGCTGGCCGCGTTCGCGCTCCTTGCCGGCCTGGTGGCGTGGCGTCGCCGCCGTCGCGCGCCGGTCGAGCCGGCGCCTGCGGAAAAAATCCACAAGTGGACAATGGGACTCGTCGCCCTCGCGTTCGCCTCGCTCGCCGCTCGCGGCTGGCTGGCGTTGCGCGAGATCGTCCTGCGCCCGACGTTTCCGTGGGACGCCTGGGACGCCTGGGCGGTGAAATCCAAGACCTGGTATCTGCTCGGCCACTACGCGCCGTTCGTGCCGATGGGCGAGTGGCTGCGCGACCCGTCCGGCGCGGTGTACACCGGAGTGGCCTGGAGCTATCCCGCCACGCTCGGCTGGGTGCAGGTCTGGTTCGCCGCGGGCGCGGGCGGCTGGATCGAGCCGGCGGTGAACCTGCCCTGGTTCCTGCTCTGGCTGGGGCTGCTCGCCGGCCACTACGGCCAGTGGCGCGCGCTCGGCCTCGATTGTCTGCGCGCCGGACTCGGCGTCTATCTGCTGGGTTCGCTGCCGCTGCTCACCGTGCACGTGGCGCTCGCCGGGTACGCGGATCTGTGGGTCGCCACGGTGTTCGGCTTCGGTGTGCTCGCCTGGTTGCGCTACCGCTGGCGCGGCGAGCGCATGCAGGCGCTGGTCGCGGCGGCCTGCGCGCTCACGCTGCCATTGCTCAAGCTGGAAGGCGCGGTGTGGCTGCTGCTGATGGCGGCCGTGGCCGGACTCGGGCTGCTGCCGCGGCGTTCGCGGCACTACGTCGTCGCCGGCGTGCTGGCGGCGTTGCTGCTCGGTTTCGCCTTGGGCAAGCTGGTGCTGCCGCTGGTGATGCTCGGCTGGGTGCGCGTCGGCCCGCACGCCATCGACGTGCCGGTGCTCGGAGCGCTGTCGATCGCCTGGCATCCCGGCGCGTTCGCCGGCACGCTCGCCAGCCTGTTCGCGCAGCCGAACTGGCATCTGCTGTGGTGGCTCGCGCCGCTGGTCGTGGCATGGCGCTGGCGCCGGCTCCGCGCCGCGGCGCCGCTCTGCCAGCTCGCGCTGCTGCTCGCGCTGGGTCTGGCGTTTCTGCTGTTCCTGTTCCTGTTCACCGACGCCGCACGCTGGGCCGAGAGCTACACCGCGATCAATCGCCTGGTGATGCACCTCGTGCCGGCCCTGCTGACCCTGCTCATGCTGCTGCTAGGCGATCGCTCGCCAGCACGTCCCGATACAACGCCAGCACCCGCAGCGCGCTCGTCTCCAAGGTGAATTCCGCGCGCCAGCGGCGCTGTCCCGCCTCGCCCAGCCGGCGGCGCAGGTCCGCATCCGCGCCGAGCCGCCGGATCGCCGCGGCGAGCGCGGCGGCGTCGCCCGGCGGCACTAGCACGCCGGTTTCGCCGTCGCGCACGACGAAGCCCACGCCCGAGCCCGGAATCGCGCTGGCGATCGTCGGCACGCCCGCGCGCATCGCTTCGAGCAGCACCAGGCCGAACGATTCGGCGCGCTCGGTCGAGGGCAGACAGAAGACCTCGGCCTGCGCATACGCCGCGGCGAGCGTCGCCTGGCCGGCGGCGTCGAGATCGCAGCGTCCGGCGAAACGCACCCGCGCGGCCACACCGAGCGAGCGCGCCAGCGCGCGCAGCGCCGGCAGCGCCTCGCCGTCGCCGATCAGGAGCAGGCTCGCGTCGGCGACCCCGGCGAGCGCGCGCAGCAGCACGTCGAAACCCTTGAAGTAGCTCGCGCGTCCGACCGCGAGCAGGCGCAGGCCGGGCGCCGGCCAGGCCAGCGGCGCCGCGCTCGCACGCGGCGGCGGCGCCGGCGGAATGCCGAGCGGAATCACCCGCGTCTTGGCGCGCCAAGGCGCGAGCGCCGCGCTCGATTCGAGATACGGCGCCGAGGTGGCGATGACGGCGCGCGCGCGCGCGAGCAGCGCCTGCTCGGCCGGACGGTACAGCCGGTAGGCGGCACGGAGCGCGCGCCGGGCGCTGTCGCGCGGGATGTCCGCGTGCCAGTGCACGATCCACGGCACGCGGCGCGCGCACGGCAGCGCGAGTGCCCACAGCGCCGAGGTGTTCGGCAGATGCAGGTGCAGGAGGTCCGGGCGGAAACGGCGGATCTCGCGGCGCAGCAGCCACGGAAACGTCGGACTGAGCGGCGCATACAGGCATTGGCCGAGGCAGGCGGCGAGCACCACCTCGGTGTCGCCGACGCGCAGCGCGCGCGAGCGCCACGTGCGCGGCTCGGCGTGGGCGAGCAGGGCGCTCGTCACGCCGTGCGCGGCGAGCGCGTCGGCGAGCTCGGCGCTGGTGCGCTCGATGCCGCCGGGATGCGGCGGGAAGAACTTGCCGAGGTGGAGTACGCGCATCTCAGCCTTGGTCCCCTCTCCCGCTGGCGGGAGGGGGTTGGGGTGAGGGTGGCGCGGCCCGGCGCGTGTCCCTGCCCACTCAGGCGTCCTCGGCGGCTCGGTCTCCGGCCGAAGCGGTGGCCTCCGGTTGGACGGGCGTCGCCCGTCCCTCGCGCAACTCCTGCTCCAGGATCGCGATCTTCTGGGTCAGGCGCCGCATCTGCCGTTCCGCGCGCGAGCGGTCGATGTCGAGTTTCAACAGCCGCAGCAGGATCATGCCGATGCCGAGGATGATCGGCAGCACCGGCGGATAGCTGATGCCGGTCAGGCGGCCCAGCCAGTCGATCGCGCCCGGGAACACGCCGAGCGCCAGGATCGCCGCGGCCACCACCAGCCACCACAACGCGTGATTGCCGTGCAGATGGTCGCGGCGCACCAGATACAGGATCGAGCCGGCGAGCAGCACGGCGATGACGGCGGCGGTGATGGCGGCGGTCATGCGCGGGTCTCCGCAGCCCGACGCAGGCGGATCGGCGCGCGCGCGCCGAGCTGGGCGAAACACAGCACCGTGGTGTGCAGCATGTAGCGCGCCACCATCGGCCAGGAACCGAACACGCGCGAGCCGCCGCTGCGGCGCGGCGACATCGCCGTCGGCACCTCGAGCAGTTGCAGCCCCTTCTTGCGCAGCAGCATCAGCACGCCGAGATCCTGATAGTCGAGCAGGCTGGCCTCGCGCGCGGCCAGCGCGCGCAGCGCGCGCCGGTCGTAGGCGCGCAGCCCCGAGGTGAAATCCACCACGCCGATGCCGGTGATGGCGCGGAAGTAGCGCCAGGCCAGACGCTTGGCCGCGCTCAGGCGCGCCGCGCAGGTGCCGATGACGACGTTCGCGCCGCTCGCGCGCAGCGCCTCGAGCAGGCCGGGCAGCGCCTGCGGATGATGCTGGCCGTCCGCGTCCAGCGTGACCACCGTGCGGAAGCCCCGGCGCAGCGCGTAGCGCATGCCGGTCTGCGTCGCGCCCCAGGCGCCGAGCCGCCAGGGCAGGTCGATCACCACCGCGCCGGCGGCGCGCGCCGCGGCGGCGGTCGCGTCCGTGCTCGCGTCGTTCACCACCAGCACCGTGCAGGCGAGGCTCGCTGCCACGCCGCGCACCACCTCGGCGACGGTAGCCGCCTCGTTGCGCGCGGGGATGACGGCGAGAATGGGCTCGAGGCGGCGAGGGTTTCCGTACACGCGAGGGTCCGATCCCGGGAAAACCGCATTTTCCGGGGCGCGCGAAAGGGATGTCAATGCGAGGTCGCGGAACGGCTCGTAGTCTTGTTTCACGCTGTATATGTTGTTAACATACACTAGTGGACACCGAGCGTATCGTCGGATTCGACTGGGACGCCGGCAACGCGCGCAAGAACGACGCGCACGGCGTCAGCCAGGCGGAAGCCGAGCAGGTGTTTTTCAACGTCCCGCTGGTGGCGCACGACCCCGCGCACAGCGCCGCCGAGCCCCGCTATCACGCGCTTGGGCGCAGCGACTCGGGGCGCAAGCTGCACGTGACATTCACTCTCCGCAAGGACGGCACGTTGATTAGCATCATTTCCGCGCGGCCGATGAGCCGAAAGGAGCGATTGATCCATGAAGCGTTCCAGACTCCCGAAATTCCGAAGTGAGGCCGAAGAGCGGAAATACTGGGAGCGCCACGACAGCGCGGATCGGGTGGATTGGCGTCGGGCGCAGCCGGTGGCCTTCGCCCGACTGCGCACGGCGACCAAGCCGATTTCGTTGCGTCTGCCGACGGCCTTGCTGGACAGCATCCGGGCGCAGGCCAACAAACGCGACGTGCCGTACCAATCCTTGATCAAGGTCTGGCTGGCCGAGAAGGTGGCCGAAGCCACGCGCTGATCCGGGCGCAGCACGCCGCGGGCGGCGATCCCGCGGAAGATCGCGCTCCGGCGGGCGGCCGCTTGCTATACATGTATAGCAGCGCTATGCTCGCTGGTGGAGGTCGTCATGCTCGCGCTTCGTCTGCCCGCCGAAATCGAAAAGCGTCTCGACGCGCTCGCCAAGCGCACCGGGCGCAGCAAAAGCTACTACGCGCGCGAGGCCATACTCGAACATCTCGCGGACCTCGAGGACCGGTACCTGGCCGAGCGCCGCTGGCAGGACGTGCGCGCCGGTCGCAGCGAGACCGTGCCGCTGGCGGACCTCGTGAAGAAGTATGGCGTGGGCGATTGAGTTCGCGCGCGCCGCGGAACGGGAACTTCACAAACTCGGCCCGGAGGCGGCGAAACGCATTCTGCGGTTTCTGCACGAACGGCTGGCCAGGCTCGATGATCCGCGCTCGATCGGCGAAGCCCTGCGCGGATCGCGGCTGGGCGAGTTCTGGAAATACCGCGTCGGGGACTATCGGGTGATCGCGCACATCGATGACCGGCGCATCTGCGTCCTGGTGCTTCGCGTAGGTCACCGCCGCGCCGTGTATCGGTAGGTCCGCGCGTGCGCAGGCGGCCGAAGCCACGCGCTGACCCGGGCGCAGCGCCGCGGCGCGGATGTCGCACCGCAGCACGGCCGCGTCGACCGATCTTGTCCAGTTTCGGCGCCGTCCTCCGTTATAGGGGTTGAGTGCCCCGCCGGGGGGCACGCATTCCGGTTCCGACGGCTGCGTCACGGATCGGTCGAAGAGCGTCGCCCAAGCGGTTGACGCCGCTCGGCCGAACCCCTAGACTCGGCCCGTTCGGGTGTGATCCAACGGGGAAGGGGCCGCCGGCTCCGCCCGACTCGCGTGGGAGAGAATCATGAAATCGTTTCGAATGAAGGCGCTGGCGGTAGCGGTGCTCGGTCTGGCCGGTGTGGGCAGTGCGGTGGCGGCGTGTCCGACCATCAGCAACCATACGGGCAATGCCACACCCGGCGGCGGTGGCGCGTGGACTTCGCAGACCGTTGGTGGTGGTGGATTCATGGATATCATCACTCCGGGTCTCGCTGGCACGAATTGCGCGTTGGCTGTGAACATTGGCACATCGCCGGTTTCAAACGTTAAAGCGCTAGTTTCGGACACCAGTCCGCAGAATGAACCTCGTTATCGTGCGCGCTTTTACTTCAACATATCGGCTTTGACTCTTACTGCAGCAAACTTTCAAGCCGAGATGTTTAATGCATTCGCTAATACCGCGCCTGGTACCTTCAACACCGATGAGGTCAAGATTTTCTTGATCGGTGGAGGATCTCCAGCGTTACGCTTCAAGGTGGCTGATGCCACGCAGTCAAGCGGATTTAAGACCATAACGGCTCCTCTCCCCAGCGCGACCACCCCTGGGCACTATTATGTTGAGTTTGACTTGACGAGTGGTGCAGGTTCTGGTGCTGTGTCCGGTGTCACTTGCAACGCTTGTACAGCAGGCGCGGCGGGTTGTTTCCGGTACTGGGTAACGGCGGAAGGCACTGCTTCGTCGGACAGTTCGCCAACGGGAACCTGCTCACTGAGTAATGCTGGGTGGAGCGGTGTCAAACAGGCTAATTTGGGGCTCTATGGCACGACCGCGTTGTTCCGCGCAAACAACGCAAGCGCAGCCGCTAATCTTGTGATCGATGAGTTTGACTCTCGGCGGCAGACATTTATCGGCCAGTAAATGCATTGACAAAAAGCTCTATAAGGAGATGATGATGAAATTCAAAGCTACTATCAGTGCGCTTGTGTTGTTGGGATGTAGTCTCGGCTATGTGCAACTCGCATCCGCACAAGCTTGTGGCGCGACTCAAGGTTCTGTACAGTCTGGCAGTTTTAGCGGTAACAACTGCGGCAACAACACGAACTTCAGTGCCATCTGTGGAAATGCAGACACTTTGGGTGGCGGTGGCATGGACGTGATAACTTTTACCCTCGGTGCTGGCTACAGCAATGTGACTTTCTCGCTCACAAGCGTGGGATCGTCCTTCACGCCTGAACTCGCTGTAATTGGCTCACCGTGCTCTTCGAGCACGTCCTGCGTGATCGACAACAGCGCAGCCAATGCAAGTGGTACCGCGAGTGGTACCCTGCCCACGGGGTTGAGCGCGGGTTCGTATTTTGTATTTGTGGCGGATCTGGCCGACGCGAATTGCGGGGCATACAACCTCAGCTTCACCGGCACGCTGCCGGTAAAGCTGGAGAGTTTTTCCGTCAACTGAGCTTGCAGCGCATTCTTGAAAACCCACCCGGTGCGGGTGGGTTTTTTTTTGGCAAGAATTCCCGCTTGATCCGGAGGTTGCATGACGATAATCGCCACATCCCTATTCACCGCGCTATTTGTCGCAGCGCCCGTGGCCCCGGCTTCGCAACTTGCCATCGAGAACTGCGACGTCGGCGAGATCTACGCATTCAACCACGGCGAGTGCGAAATCGTGTTGAGCAATACGGGCGACCGGTCGGTTCGCGTTTTCGACGTCGTAACGGGGATAGCGGGCGATCATGTCGAGCCCACAGAAACCACCGTTCCTGCCCATGCCAAGGCGTACCTGAAGTTCACGCTAAACGCCGCCAACGATGCCGGCCATGTACGCCACTCGGTCCGGTTTCGCACCGACGAACCCGGACACGAGGAACGATCCGCCAGCGCTGTCGCGTTTGTCATGTCGGTGCTTGATGAGCCGCGGCCGCAATTGGATTTCGCTGTGGTGAAGGCGTTGGCGGAACCCATGCGCCGATCCGTCGATCTGGTCAGTCATGATGTCAGCGACTTCCGCATTACGAAAATCATCGAGACGCCCGCGTGGATCAATGCCGCGATCGGCGCGGATGGCCACACACTCGAGGCTTCGGTGAAGCCGGATGCCGGCTGGGGCCTGCATGTCGATTTCCTGAAGGTGGCGACCAACGCGCCACAACAATCGCAAGCTTGGATCGAGGTCAAGGCCGATGTGCATGGCGAGGTGGTTCCGAATCTGAACCCATACGATCTTGGGCTGATGCGTATCGGTAGTGTGCATGAGTTCCACATTCCATTGCGCAGCCGGTCGGGTCGGGAATTCCAGATTGGCAAGATCGAGCTGGAAGGCTTGCACGGCACAACGCAGGTCGATAGCTGCGAGAAGACCGGCAAGAGCTGCCAGATGCTGATTCTGCGGGTGGCGGACCAGCAGCCCGGTCCGATCAAGGGTCATGTTTGGATCGAGTTGCCCGAATATCAGCAGAGACTCAATCTCGCCGTGTGGGGTCTGCTCGTTCCGGCCGACTTGAAGGTAAAGACTCTTGATGCCGACGCGATCGCGCAGCAAGCGGCTGCCGCTGCGGGGCAGTCGCAGACCTCGAAAGACGTTGATCTTCAGCGTGCGGTGAGAGAAGCAGTCGGCAACGCGAACCAGGCGCCGCCATCGGGCGAGGGTCCGCTGCTCAAGTGGAGTGTGGCGAACGGTCTGGCGATCCACGGGTTCCAGATCTTCCGCGCCAGCGATGAAGCTGGTCCTTTCGTGCTGCTGAATCAGAAGACGATCCCGTCGATCGCCAAGACCCAAGACTCGGTTGGTTACCAGTACCGCGACAACACTGCCGAATCCGGCAAGACGTATTGGTATTACATCGGCCTCGTCTACAACGATGGCCGCAAGCAGCAGCTCACCGGTCCGCAGAAGGTTGTCGCCAAGTAGCCTCGGCGACCCGCTCGCGCCGTCGCGGCGCGAGCGGGAAAGGGGTCATTGGATCGTGATCGTGCCGTTGGGCGCACCGGCGATCGTGTTGCCGGCATTGCGATTGTTGCCTGCGCTCTGGACCGTGCCAATCGCCCGGATGCCGGTTGCGCTGTTGTAGATGCCGTCGTTCGCCAGCCGGATCGTTGCACCGGATTCGGCGCGCATCCCAGTCGAATTGTTCGAGAACAGGTCGTTCTCCGCGGTGATGCTTCCGAGAAAAGCGTGCAGCCCGAAACCGGTTGTTTGCACGATCGTCGAATTGCTGACATCAACAGCGATGTTCGCCGAGCCACTGGTCGCCACGCCGGTTCCTGCCTGACGCACAGCGATATTGCTCAGCGATCCGAACACATTGCCAGTGGACGCATTGGTGAAGTTCACGGCCGTCTGACCGATGTTGGTCAGATTGGTGTTGTGGACGACGACGTTCGCGACGGTGGCCTGATTCAGGTTGACGTTGATGCCGTTCTGCGCGAAGCCGAAAATGTCGCAGTTCTCGACCACCAGTTGCTGGCCCGACAGGAACTGCACGCCATTGAGGCCGGCATTGGCATTGCCCGGCGTGAGCAGACCGTTCAGGCGCAGGTTGCGAAGGATCACCGTATCGGTAGCTCCGGCGGCGACGACGATGCCGTTCGTGCCGGCGACCAGCACGCTCGCCACCTGACCGCCGCCGCCGTCGAGCGTGATCGCCTTGGTGATGGTCAGCGCGCCGAATCCGCCCGGGTCCAAGGCGTCGATTTCGCCACCCGCCGCGGTTTTCGAGATCGCCCCCGCCCAAGTCTTGCACGGCGCCGTTCGGGAGCACGGATTGGCGTCGTCGCCGACGCCGGAAATCCAGGTACGCGTGGCCTGGGCAAACGCCGTCGGCGCCAGGGCGAGGAGCAGCAGTGCGGAAAGCAACAGCGGAACGATGGGTCGTTTCATGTCGAACCCCTTGGGTTGTGAAAGGATGATTGGCAAGACGCGGCGCCTTCGGAAGGGCGCACCAATCGAGAGGCATCATACGCCGATGGTGGATCCGGCGTATTGCTGGGGGCTGGGGTTCGAATCGCCGGCGCCGATCCGCCGCACGCTCGCCCGTTCGTAGCCGTCGCCGCGCACTGTGTTCGACAGACCGCCACGGGTTGGCCTTGCCTTATATCGCTTATCGAAATAACATATGCCATGGCGATAAAATCGTTCCGTTGCAAGGACACGCAGCGGTTGTTCGAGCGCATGCCGGTGCGGCGCTTTGGTTCGATCGAGGCGGTCGCGCGGCGCAAGCTCGAACAGATTCATGCCGCGGCATCGCTGGACTTCCTGCGGGTTCCGCCGGGGAATCGCCTGGAAGCACTCAAGGGCGATCGCGCCGGCGAATACAGCATTCGCATCAACGATCGGTATCGCGTGTGCTTTCGCTGGACGGGCAGGGACGCCGAGGCGGTAGAGATCGTCGACTACCATTGAGGCACGCCGTGACCAGAAGGCTTGATCCCATTCATCCTGGCGAGATCCTGCGCGAGGAATTCATGCGGCCGCTCGGATTGTCGAGCAATGCACTCGCGCGGGCGATTGGCGTGACCCCGGCCCGGATCAACGAGATCGTGCGGGAACGGCGCGGCATCACCGCGGACACGGCGTTGCGACTCGCGCGATATTTCGGCACGGAAGCGCAGAGCTGGATGAACCTGCAGCAGCGGTACGATCTGGAGTGCGCCCGCGACGCCTTGGGGTCGAGCCTCGCGAAGATTCCGCGTCGCGCCGCCTAGAGGCCATCCATCACCCGCACACTTCCGGTACGCTCCCGTCGCCGAGCACGATGCGTTCGGCGGATCGGCCGCTTGCGTCAGCCGGCATCCTCCGGCGGCGGTTTCCGATTCGGGGCGCGGCGCAGATACCGCAACAGATCCTTGGGTTTGGACTTGCCGCTGCGACGACGCAGGAATTCGGCCGCCGATTCCAGCGCCCCCACTTTTTCGGCGACGGCCACCGAGATGAACTGGTTGAGCGAGACGCCGTCTTCCTTCGCGAGACGGGCCGCGGCGGCCTTCACGGAATTGGGCATTTTCAGCGGATAGGCGTTCCGGCTCATGATGTCACCTCGTTCAAAAATCCTGATTCGCGCTGAAATTCCGTCTTGCAAGCGAAGCGAACGACGTATCAGCCCGCGACGGACGAGTTGTACACGGAGTCTTCATCCCCTCGCGGATTCCTTGTGCAGGTCCTCCGAGGGATGCTCTGCTTTCGAGGTGTTTCTTGGTTACTTCTTTGCACCAGCAAAGAAGTGACCCGCTCGGCCGAGGGCCGAGCGGAAGCTTTGGCCATCGAAAGTTACCCGCAGGTCAAAGGACAGCGGAAGATCTGCTCTGGTCAGCAAAGAAGCGACCCGTTCGGCCTGCGGCCGAGCGGAAGTTCCGGTCCTGTGGGGGAGAAGGGAATTGCCTGCTCACGTCCGACGCCAATCAGGTTGCGTGAAGCGGTCCGGATGGAAATGGTGGCCGTCCCCTTGTCGCGTGAACTCGCGTGTCACACGACCGGGGCGCCCGCACGCCTGATCGTCGGTCTTCAGCGTGTCAGCACGCTCGCCTGCTCGTACCAGTCGCCGAGCACGATGCGTTCGGCGGGTTGGCCGTCGAGCAGGAAGCGGTGCGTGGCCGGCCGGTGGGTGTGGCCGTGGATCAGACGGCGCACGCCGTGCGCGCGCATCGTCGCGGCGACGGCGAGCGGGTTCACGTCCATGATGTCCGCCGCCTTCATCGCGGTCTGCCGGCTGCTCTCGCCGCGCGCCTGCGCGGCGAACGCGCGGCGCTCCGCGAGCGGTCGGGCGAGGAAGGCGCGCTGCCATTGCGGATCGCGCACGCGCGCGCGGAAGCGCTGGTAGTCGACGTCGTCGGTGCACAGCGTGTCGCCGTGCATCAGCAGCGTGCGCTCGCCGGCAAGCTCGATCACACTCGGGTCCGCGAGCAGGGTCAGGCCGGCGCGTGCGGCGTAGTCTGCGCCCAGCAGGAAGTCGCGGTTGCCGTGCATGAAATGTATCGACACGCCGTGATCGCGCAGGCGACGCAGCGCCTGCGCGACGCGCGCGGGCAGGGCCGCGTCGTCGTCGTCGCCGATCCAGCTCTCGAACAGGTCGCCGAGGATGTACAGCGCATCCGCCGCACGCGCCTCGCCGGCGAGGAGGTGTTCGAACGCATCGACGATGTGCGGCCGGCTCTCGTCCAGGTGCAGGTCGGAGATGAACAGGGTGGACATGCGGCTCCGCTCAGCCGATTCCTAGCCACAGGGCAAGGACCCTCGTGACCCGCGCCAGGGTGGCGTCGTCGACGCGACCGATCACCTCGCCCAATCGTTCACGCCGCACGGCGATCGGCCGGTCGACCATCACCTGACTGAGGCGACGCAATCCCGTCTCGGCACCGGGCTCCACCGCAATCCGGAACAGGGGGGGCCGATGTCAGCGTGCTGGTCAGCGGCAATACGACGATCGACGGGTGGTCCGCGACGAGGTCGCTTTGGATCACCAACGCCGGACGCGGCTTGCCGTGATCGCCTTGCAGCGCGACGGTGACCACGTCGCCGCGTTTCACGCCGTCCACCCCTCCAGGTCCGCGAGGGCCGCGTCCAGCAACGCGCGATCGCGCACGGACTCGGCACGCGCGACGAGTCGCGACTGGCGTCGGAGCTCGGCGCGCAACTTCGCACTTCTCGTATCCGGCACCCAGATGGACAACAGCCGGAAACCGCGCTGCTTCATCGCCTGGCGATAGCGCGTCTCCTTGGTCACGGTCGGCCGAGGGCCACGGACTTGGCTGGGGATTCGCCGCGTCATCAGGTGATCGTATCACCGCGGCGTACCACCAGCAATGACACGATCACGGCACCACGCTCGCCTTCTCGATCACCACCGGCGCACGAACTCGCTGGGCTTGAGCGGAGCGGCGCGCGCGGCCCAATCCATGCGGGCATGCTCAGGCTCGCACCCAGTTCTCCAGCCGCAACCCAGGCAGGCGTCTGAACTCGCGCAGGTTGTTGCTGACCAGGGTCAGGCCGGCGGCCTTCGCGTGCGCGGCGATCCACAGATCGTTGTTGCCGACTGGAGTGCCTTTGGCCTCGGCCGCCGCACGCAGGCGGCCGTACTCCACGCCGGCTTCAGCGGGTAGGGGCAGCACGGGCAGATGGGTGATGAGTTCCGACAAGGTGCGTGCGGCGGCTGCGGCGTGGCGGCTCTTGGCGATGCCGAACTGCAATTCGCCGAAGGTGATGACCGAGAGCACGGCCGCGCCCGCTTCGAGCCGTTCGAAGCGCTCGCGTACCTCTGCCGGCTTGTGCCGGATGATGTAGATGCAGATGTTGGTGTCGAGCAAAAATCGCGCGGGCACTAGATGGCCTTGCGTTTCTGCGGCGGCGGATCACTGCGCGGCCCGGCGAAGGCGTCTGCCGGCAGACGCGCCAGCAGATCGAAGGCGCGACCCAGGCCGCGCGTCTTCTCGCGCAGCACGACCTCGTCGCCGCGGCGAAACACCTCGACTTCCGCTGCCCGGAAGCGGAACTCCCGCGGCAAACGGACGGCCTGGCTGTTGCCGGATTTGAACACACGGGTCGTGGCCATGGTTGGGGTCCCATCGCGTAGATACGGTCAAGTATATACGTGTCGGGATCCGTGCGCCATCACGGCACCACGCTCGCCTTCTCGATTACCACCGGCGTCTTCGGCACGTCGCCCTGGAACGGGCCCTGCGGACCGGTCTCGATCGCGGCGATCTTGTCCACGGTATCCATGCCGGCGACCACCTTGCCGAACACGCAGTAGCCCCACGATACCGGCGCCGGGCTGCTCGGATCGGCGACGTAATCCAGGCGCTTGTTGTCGACCAGGTTGATGAAGAATTCGGCGGCGGCCGAATGCGGATCGCCGGTGCGTGCCATCGCGAGCGTGCCGCGCAGGTTCGACAGGCCGTTGTTCGCCTCGTTGCGGATCGGCGCGTGGGTGCGTTTGCGTTGCAGGTCGCGGGTCCAGCCGCCGCCCTGGATCATGAACTTCGCGATCACGCGATGGAACACGGTGCCGTCGTAGAAGCCTTCCTTGACGTACTGCAGGAAGTTGTCCACCGTCTTCGGCGCCTTGTCGGGGTAGAGCTCGACGGTGATGTCGCCCTGGCTCGTGTGCAGCAGCACCCTGGGATGGCCGGCGACGGCCGGGGTTTCGGCCGGTGCGGGCTTCGCCGCCGCCGGTTTGGTCGCGGCCGGTTTGGTCGCTTGCGGTTCCGCCGCGGCGAGCGCGAAGGGGGCGAGCAGGGCGAGGGTGCAGCACAGGGACTTGAGCATGTTCGATCTCCCGGAACGAAACGAAAGGCGCATGATACGCAGATTGCCCGCGGCGCGCCTCTGCCCGACGGGCCCTCAGGCCGCCAGCTTCTCGCCTTCACGCACCTGCAGCTTGATGTCGTAGTGCTTGAGGTAGTCGCGTTCCTGTTCGAGATCGGCACGGGTGAGCGGGTGCGCCTCCAGCCAGGCGCGCGGCAGACCGATCTGCAGCAGCCGATCGTCGGCCTGCAACTGGATCGGCGGCAGTCGATCGGCGGCGCGGCCGCGGTGCAGCAGCACGGCGAGCCGCAGCAGGGCGGTGACGCGCGCGGCCGGCCGGCGCAGACGTTCCGGCAACTGGCGCAGCACCGCTTCGTCGGGTTTGCGGCGGTGGCAGCGCAGGATCGCGGCCAGCACCTGCTGCTCGTGCCGCGCGAAGCCGGCGAGATCGGAATTCTCGACGATGTAGGCGCCGTGCAGATGGTGCTGGCTGTGGGCGATGGCGAGGCCGATCTCGTGGATGCGCGCGGCCCAGGCGAGCCAGTCGCGCTCGGCGGTGCCGAGCTGCCAGGCGCGCGCGACCTGGTCGAACAGCACGAGCGCGGTCTGCTCGACGCGCTCGGCGTGGGCGCGGTCGACGGCGTAGCGCTGCGCCAGCGCGGCGATGCTGGTGGCGCGCGGATCGCGATGCGCGGCGCGGCCGATCATGTCGTACAGCAGCCCCTCGCGCATGGCGGTATCGCACACGCGCATGCTCTCGAGACCGAGCACGGCGAAGCAGGCCTCGAGCACGGCCAGACCGCCGGCGATCACCGCGGCGCGCTCCTCGGTGAGACCGGGCAGGTGGATTTTGTCCACATTTCCACAATCCAGCAGCGCGTCGCGCAGCCGTTCGAGCGCGGGCCGGGTGATGCCGGTTTCGCTCCAGCCGGTGGCCTGCAGCACGTTGCCGATGGCGCGGACCGTGCCGGAGGAGCCGATCGTCTGGCTCCAGCCGATCGCGCGGTAGTCGGCGGCGAACTGTTGCAGCTCCACGGCGATCTCGGTCTGCGCCTGCTTCCAGCGTTTCGCGCTCAGCTTGCCGTCGCCGAAGAAGCGCAGCGTGGTCGCCACGCAGCCGACTTGCAGGCTTTCCTTCTCCAGCGCCTCGAAATGCTGGCCGATGATGAACTCGGTGCTGCCGCCGCCGATGTCGATGACCAGGCGCTTTTCCGGCGTATCGGGCACGCCGTGGGCGACGCCGAGATAGATCAGCCGCGCCTCCTCGCGTCCGGAGACGACCTCGATCGGATGGCCGAGCGCCTGTTCGGCGGGACCGAGAAACGCGGCGGGTGCGCTCAGCCGCCGCACCGTGTTGGTCGCCACCGCGCGCACGCGTTCCGGCGGCAGCGTGCGCAGGCGCTGGCCGAAGCGCGACAGGCAGTCCAGCGCCTTGTCGCGCCGCGCGGAGTCGAGGCTGCCGTCGGCGCGCAGGCCGGCGGCCAGCCGCACGGCGTCGCGCAGGCGGTCGATCACGCGCGGCTCGCCGTGTTCGAAACGCGCAACGACCAGATGAAAACTGTTGGACCCCAGATCCACGGCGGCGAGCAGTTCGCCTTCGCGGATTTCGGAATCGGCGCCGTCGCTCACAGGCGGCTCCCCTTCGTCGGGTGCGGCGGCGCTATTGTGGCATGAGCCGGGCGCGCCGTGCAGCGCCGCGGCCGAAGACAGCAACACGGGGGCTTGATCGGATCTTGCCTAACACAGATGCTCGAGCAGCCACTGCTGCGCCGAGTGCGGCGGCGCGTCGCCCGGCGTGGCGCGTTCGTAGTGGCCGTCGGCGTGCAGGATCCAGGCCTGGGTGTTGTCGCGCAGGTAGTTGTCGAGGGCCTCGTCATAGATGCGCCGGGCGAGATCCTGGTCGAGGATCGGAAAGCACACTTCGATGCGGCGCAGGAGATTGCGTTCCATCCAGTCGGCGCTCGCGCAGTACATTTCCGGCGCGCCGTCGTTGGCGAACCAGTACACGCGGCTGTGTTCGAGGAAACGGCCGACCACGGAACGCACGCGGATGTTGTCGGAGATGCCCGGCACGCCGGGGCGCAGCGTGCAGCCGCTGCGCACGATCAGGTCGATCTGCACACCGGCGCAGGACGCCTTGTACAGCAGCTCCACCACGCTCGCCTCGTTCAGGGCGTTGATCTTGGCGATGATGCGCGCCGGCCGTCCGGCCTGGGCGTGGGCGATCTCGCGCTCGATCCGCTGCATCACGCCCTTGTGCAGACTGAACGGCGACTGCAACAGGTGCTTGAGCTCGATCACCGGGCCGAGTCCGGAGATCTGCTGGAACAGCTTGTGGGTGTCGTTGCCGATGTCCGGATCGGCGGTCATCAGGCCGAAGTCGGTGTAGATGCGCGAGGTGACCTGATGGTAGTTGCCGGTCGACAGGTGCACGTAGCGGCGCGGCAATCCCTTCTCGCGGCGCACGATCAGCAGCATCTTGGCGTGGGTCTTGTAGCCGACCACGCCGTACACCACCTGCACGCCGGCTTCCTGCAGGCGGTTGGCGAGCTGGATGTTGGCCTCCTCGTCGAAGCGCGCGCGCACCTCGACCACCACGGTCACGTCCTTGCCTGCGCGCGCCGCCTCGATCAGCAGATTCACCAGCGACGAATCCGGCCCGGTGCGGTACAGCGTCTGCTTGATCGCGAGCACGTCGGGATCGGCGCACGCCTGCTTCATGAGCTCGATCACCGCGGCGAAGGATTCGAACGGATGGTGCAGCAGGATGTCGCGCTCGGCGATCGCCTCGAACAGGTTGCGCTCGGCCACCACCGGCGCGATCACGCGCGGCGTGAACTTCGGGAACTTGAGGTCCGGCCGCTCGACCTGGTCGTAGACCGCGGCGACGCGGTGCAGGTTGACCGGGCCGGCGCAGCGGTAGACCTCGGCCTCGCCGAGCTCGAAGTTGCGGGTCAGGAATTCGGTCACCGTCTTGGGACAGCTCTCGGCGGTCTCCAGCCGCACCGGCTTGGCGTAGCCGCGCTGGCGCAACTCGTCGCGCAGCGCGTGGGCCAGGTTCTCGACGTCCTCCTCGTCGACGAACAGCTCGCTGTTGCGGGTGACGCGGAACGGGTAGGCACCCTTCACGCGCATGCCGGGGAACAGCTCGTCGACGAAGCGCTGCAGGATGCTGGACAGGAACACGAATTCGTACGGCTGCTCGCTCACGTCCGGCGGCAGGCGCACGATGCGCGGCAGCGAACGCGGCGCGCGCACCACCGCCATGCCGCCCTCGCGTCCGAACGCGTCCTTGCCGCGCAGGGTGACGATCAGGTTGAGGCTCTTGTTGAGGATGCGCGGAAACGGATGCGCCGGGTCCAGGCCGAGCGGCGAAAGCACCGGCAGCACCTGATTCTGGAAATAGCCCTGCAACCAGCGCTGCTGCTTCGGCGACCATTGTTCGCAGGCGAGGAAGCGGATGCCCTCGCGCGCGAGCTCCGGCAGCAGCACCTCGTTCCACAGCGCGTACTGCGCGCGCACCAGCTCGAGCGCGCGCTGGCGGATGCGCACGAGCAGCTCCGCCGGCGCGATGCCGTCGGCGCCGGGCTTGGCGTCGCCCGAGCCGACGTGGTGGCGCAGGATCGCCACCTGCACCTCGAAGAACTCGTCGAGGTTGGAAATGCAGATGCACAGGAACCGCAAGCGCTCGAGCAGCGGCACGCTCGGATCCTCCGCCTGCGCGAGCACCCGGAAGTTGAACTCGAGCTGGGCGAGCTCGCGGTTCAGGTACAGCTCCGGCGCCTTCAGGTTCAGTGCGGTGTCCATTGTGTCCATTATTCCACAAGGCAAGCTTCTGATTGCGTCTCCGGTTCCGGTCTTCGGTGGCGGCTCCGCACCTCCACAACCCCCATCAAACCCTTGACTCAAGGGGTTGCAAGAGTCAGAGCGGCATCCTCCACTTGTTGAGAGGTTCCCGGGTGAACGGGCGCGTCCGCGCCTGGGTTCAGCCGGCCTCGGCGAGCGACGCCGGCGCGAGCAGGCGCTCGCGGCCGAACACGCAGCTGAACGTGCTGCCGACGCCGACCGTACTCTCGATTTCGAGCCGCGCCTCGTGCAGTTGCAATACGTGCTTGACGATCGACAGGCCGAGGCCGGTGCCGCCGGTTTCGCGCGAGCGGCTGGTCGAGACGCGATAGAAACGCTCGCTGATGCGCGGCAGGTGTTCCGGCGGGATGCCGACGCCGGTATCGGCCACCGCGAAGCGGGCGCCGCCGTCGGCGGTGGCGCGCCAGGAAATCTCGATGCGACCGCCGGCGGGCGTGTAGCGCACCGCGTTCGACACCAGATTCGAGAAGGCGCTGTGCAGGTAGTCGGCGGAACCGAGCAGGTCGAGCTCGCTCTCGCGCGCGAGTTCGATGCGGTGGCGGCCCTGCGACAGCGCTTCCGCCTCGCGCTTGAGCGTGGACAGCAGCGCGCGCATCGGCACGCGCTCCGGCGGCGGCTGCTGCCGCGCGTCCAGACGCGACAGGGTGAGCAGATCCTCGACGATCTGGGTCATGCGCCGCGACTGGCTGCGCAGATCGTCGAGCACCGGCGCGAGCTGCGGCGCGGTTTCGGCGTCGAGCATCTCGAGGTAGCCGTGCAGCACGGTGAGCGGCGTGCGCAATTCGTGCGAGACGTTGGCGACGAAATCGCGCCGCACCTGCTCCAGGCGCGCGAGCGGCGTGACGTCGCGCACGACCAGCAGCATGTACTCGCGCGCGTAGGGAATCAGGCGGAACGACAGGCGCACGTCGGCATCACGCGCGGAGGGCACCTCGCGCAGCGGCTCCGCCGCCGGATCGGCGGCGATCCAGTTCCGCGCCGGCGCCGGCAGGAAGGCGTCGAGGTGGGCATGGCGGTCGCGCGGCGCGGCGAGGCCGAGCAGGTGCGCGGCGGCCTCGTTGAACCAGAGGATGCTGCGGCCGCGCGTCAGCACCACGACGCCGTCCGGCAGCGCCGCGGCCGCTTCGCGGAACGCGCGCAGCAGTGCGATCAGGCGGCGCTTGCGCGAGCGTTCCGCGCGCAGCCGCTGGTAGACGTAGGCGGAGATGTCGGACCACACGCCGCGATCCTCCGGCGGCGGACGCCGCCGGCGCGAGCGCAGCCAGCGCTGCACCTGGTACAGGCTGACCAGCGACCACAGGCAGTAGCCGAACAGCGCCGCGAGCAGAGTATACAATTCCACATGCCACGGCAGGCCGACGGCGAATGCCGTCACCAGCAGGACGACGAAGCGCCCGAGCGAGACCTGCCAGGCGTGGCTTTGCAGAAACTCCAGGCGCATCGTTCACCTCGCGCACAAGCGCCGCGCTCATGCTATCGCCCCGGTCGCCGGTTGTCTGCCCGCGCCGTCGGCGCGCACGGCCCTCACGCCGCCGGCGTGGTCGAAAAGCGGTAGCCGGCGCCGCGCACGGTCTGCACCAGGCCGTCCGCGCGGTACGGTTCGAGCGTCTTGCGCAGGCGGCGGATGTGCACGTCGACGGTGCGTTCCTCCACGTACACGCTGCCGCCCCAGACGTAGTCGAGCAATTGGCTGCGCGTGTACACGCGCTCGGGGTGGGTCATGAAGAAGTGCAGCAGGCGGTATTCGGTGGGTCCGATCGGCACCGTCGCCTCACCCGCGTAGACGCGGTGCGCGGCGCTGTCGATGCGGAGCCCGCCGAGTTCGACCACGCCCTCGCTGTCCACGCCGTGGGTGCGGCGCATGACTGCGTTGATGCGCGCGATCAGCTCGCGCGGCGAGAACGGCTTGACCACGTAGTCGTCCACGCCGGCGTCGAAGCCGCCGACCCGGTCGGTCTCCTCGCCGCGCGCGGTCAGCATGATGATCGGCACGCCGCGGGTGAGGTCCTCCTTGCGCAGGCGCCGCGCCAGTTCCAGGCCGCTCGTGCCCGGCAGCATCCAGTCGAGCAGGATCAGGTCCGGCACGCGCTCGGCGATCATGGTCTGGGCGACGCGCGCGTCCGCGGCATGGGCGGGCTCCATGCCGGCCTTGCGCAGCGCGAATGCCACCATGTCGCGAATCGCGGGTTCGTCTTCGACGATCAGAATGTATTTTTGCACGTCGTGGCTGCCGTCCGGCCGTGACAGTCCGGTTTATTGCAGCGGCGAATTGTTACGCGGCGATGACAGCGTGCCGCAAGTGCCCGGCGGGCAAGCGGAAACCGCGGCGCCGAGTTTGCCCTGGTCGGCCGGTTTGATCTTGCGCCGGCGCAGCTCCATGACGATCGGCGTGAGTTCGGCGATGCGTGCCTCGATGCGCGAACGCTGGTAGTAGTCGAGATCGTTGCGCTTGAGCAGTTGCTTGAGCTGGTTCAGCGCATCCTCGGCGCGGCCATTGAGGTAGGCCGCGGTGGCGTGCGCCTCGCCCGCGCGCACCGGATCGCCGGCCAGTTCGCAGGCGCGCGCGAACACGGTCTGCAGATCGGGATCCTCGTCGTCGCGGGCGAGCTGCGGCCGCAGCAGTTCCTGCGCGCGCTTGGCGCTCGCCTGGTCGCCGATCTCGAGCAGCGCCTCCGCCTGGGCCAGCGCCAGCGCGCGGTTCTCGGGAAACTCCGTCTGCAGCCGCGCATAGCGCGCGAGCGCGGCGTCGCGCGCCCCGGCCATGCGTTCGGCCTGGCCGAGCGCGAGCTGCAGCACCAGGCTGCCGGGCTGTTCGGCGACGAGCTTCTCCGCCACTGCGCGTGCCTGCTTGGCGTCGCCGGCGCGGATCAGGGCGAGCGCCTGGCCATAGCGGTTCGCGACGCCGACGAACTGCGGGTCGTTGCGCAGATTGTCGCCGTAGTATGCCGCGGTCTGCATCGGCTGGGTGGAGGCGAGCACGCGGGTGCGCTCGCGCATCAGCTCGTAGTACGCCTCCGAGCGCGCGCGCTGCTCGGCGCGGCTCTCGCTCGGCCGCAGCAGGGCGTTGAGCACGGCGCTCGAGTCGCGCCCGAGCACGGGCCACGGCAGCGCGGGATTGAGCGGCGGCACGCCGCCGGCCGGCGCGGTGCCGGCCTTGCTCACCGTCACGTGTTCGGTGGAGGTGGCGAGCGTGCGTTCCGTGCCGTCCGGCTGCACTTCGCCGACGCGCACGCTCGCCTCGATTTCCTTCGTCATCGCCTCGGCGCGCGCCTTGGCCTCGCTGATGCGTTCGGTGGTCACCGGATGATCCATCAGCAGCGTCGGCACGTCGTTTTCGTCGAAGCCCGGCCGCAACGCCTGCTGCATGCGGCCGAAGAATCCGGCCATCGCGTTGGCATCGAAGTTCGCCTTGGCGAGCAGTTGGATGCCGATGCGGTCGGCCTCTGCCTCGTCGGCGCGGGTGAAGTTGATCTGCAACTGCTGCGCCAGGCCCTGCACGGTCGCGATCGCGCCGATGTCGGCGTTGCTCGTGCTGTACGGGCTCTGATGCGAGGCGGCGACGATCGCGCCGACCATCGCCAGCACGATCAGCGGGGCGTATTTCTGCTCGGCCTCGACCGCGCGCACCAGATGCTGCTGGGTCACGTGCGAGATCTCGTGCGCGAGCACCGCGGCGAGTTCGCTTTCGCTGGCGGTGGTCGTGATCAGGCCGGCGTTGACGCCGACGAAGCCGCCCGGCAGGGCGAAGGCGTTGATCGACGGATCGCGCACCACGAAGAAGGTGAACGGCTGATCGGGCTTCGGACTGAACGCCACCAGCCGGTAGCCGAGCGTGTTGATGTAGTCGTTGAGCAGGGCGTCGTCGAGCACCATGCCCTGCTTGCGCAGTTCGTGCAGGACGTAGAAGCCGTAGCGGCGCTGTTCCTCGGGCGAGGCGATGGCGCCGGCGGAGCTGCCCATGTTGGGCAGTTGCGGATCGACCGCGCGCGCGGGCGCGCCGGCGAGCAGGACCGGGATCGCGAGCAGGGGGACGAGGAGGGACGGGCGGCGCATGGCGGGTGGCGATGAACTTGGACAACATAGCGCAGATGCGCCGTCGCGGCCACTGCGGCGCCCGCTGCGCTCAGGCGCGATTCACTTCGCCCGCGACCCGGCCGCACGCTACACTGGATGCCGGGCGCATGCGCCCCGGGAAGAATCGTCTGCCGCGGATCACAACATGCCGAACGTCGAGATCTACACCAGTGCGAACTGCGCCTACTGCGTCGCCGCCAAGATCCTGCTCAAGCAGAAGGGCTTCGACTACACCGAGCTGCGCGTCGACACCGATCCGGCGCGCCGCGACGAGATGATCGCGCGCACGCGCCAGCGCACCGTGCCGCAGATCTTCATCGACGGCCGCCACATCGGCGGCTACGACGATCTGGTCGCCGCCGAGCGCAACGGCACGCTGCCGAAGGCGGCCGGGAGCGCGGCATGAGCGACGATCGGGTCAGCGCGTTCGCCGAATTCCGGCGGCGCATGAACGAACGCATCCTGGCGCACGACAACCAGGTGGTGCGCCGCTTCTTCGCGCTCGACACGCAGACCTACAAGGACGGCGCGCTGCCGGTCCGGACCAAGGAGATGCTGGGGCTGGTCGCCTCGCTCGTGCTGCGTTGCGACGATTGCGTGAGCTACCACATCGCCGAATGCCGCAAGGCCGGCGTGACCCGCGAGGAGTTCTTCGAGGTGTTCAGCGTCGGGCTCGTGGTCGGCGGCTCGATCGTGATTCCGCATCTGCGCCGGGCGGTGGATTTTCTCGATCGGCTCGAAGCCGCGGACACCGCGCCGGGCTGAGCTCCGGCGGCGGCGACTCAGCGCGTGACGCGCAGCAGGTGCAGCGCCACGCCGTCGCCGCGCACGCCGTCCATGCGCGTCAGGGCCACCGAATCGAGGGTGCCGAGCAGGCTGCCGTCGGCGCGACGCACGCCGCACGACGACGGCGGCCATTCCGGCTGGGTCGGCTCGCGCGTGCACAGCAGGACGATGCCGGCGGCGTCGCGGAGCTCGAAATGCTGCGCATCGAGGTCGCGGTACTGCGCCAGACGCAGACGCTGCGGCGCGGTCTCGTCGCTGTCGGCGACCAGCACCCAGTCGCCGCGCCAGGCCGCCCCGTCGGCGGCTTCGGCGAGCGGCAGGCGCACGAGATCGAATCCCTGCAATTGCAGGCTGCCGTCGCCGCGCTCGCGGCTCAGCCAGCCGAGCGCGTGCGCGCCGGATTCGAACTGCAGGTCGAGCGTGAGCGCCGGCTCGCCGCGCGGCGGCGCGGCGGCCGCCGCGAACGGCTCGTGGCCGCCGGCGAGATACAGCAGCGGCACGTGCGCGACGTGGCCGCGCAATGGTGCCGCGCCGAAATACCACAGCGGCTGGCCGAAGCGATCGTAGCTCATCAGGGCGACGCTGAGCTCGCCGCCCTGCGCTTCGAGGCTGAGCACGGTGCGGCCGGCGTCCACGTCGCCGCTGCTCCACCAGAAGCCCGCCTCGGGCACGACTGCGGCGCCGTCCGGCGCGCCGCGCTCGAGCAGGGCGAAGGCGCGCAGCTTCGGCGCCGCTTGCGCGCCGTCGGCGGCGTAGAAGCTCACCCGGTAGACGCCGGGTGCGAGCTCGGCGCGATCGAGCGCGAGCGCGGGGTCGAGCTCGATCGCGAACGGCATCGGTCGCCGCTCGCACAGGCTGAGCGGCGAACGCACGTCGATGCGCAGATCGTTGCCGTCGAGACGCACGCCGTCCAGGGCCGGTGCGCATTGCGTCGGCCATTCGCCGCGGATGGAAAGATTCCAGCCGGCGGCAGAGGCGTGCTCGCCGATCGTGTAGCCCGGCTCCGCCACCTGCGCGAAGGTCGGCGCCGCGAGCGCGAGCAACGCCAGCGCCGCGACGCGGCGGATGCGTGATGGCAGACCGGCGGTGCGCATCCTCGACGACCTCGATTCCTTGTCCGGACCGCGAGTATACAGGATAATGCGCGGCTCGCCGCGTGCCGGCGCGGCGCCTCCCATCGCGAAGGATACCCGCTCATGCAGAAGACGATCGCGGTCATCCGCGGCGACGGCATCGGCCCGGAGATCATGCACGCCACCCTGCGCGTGCTCGACGCGCTCGACGCCGGTCTCGCCTACGATTTCGTCGAGGCCGGTCTCGCCGCGCAGCGCCAGTGCGGCGAGCTGCTGCCGCAGGCCACGCTCGATGCCATCGCCCGCCATCGCGTGGCGCTGAAGAGCCCGTTGACCACGCCGGTGGGCGAGGGCTTCGCCTCGCTCAACGTCGAGCTGCGCCGGCGCTTCGATCTGTACGCCAACGTGCGCCCGGCGCTGACCCTGCCCGGCACGAAATCGCGCTACGAGGACATCGACATCATCACCGTGCGCGAGAACACCGAAGGCGCCTACGTCGGCGAGGGCCAGCAACTGTCCGCCGACGGCGAGACCGCGACCCTGACGCAGAAGGTCACGCGCCGCGGCTCGGAACGCATCGTGCGCTACGCCTTCGATCTCGCCCGCAGCCTCGGCCGGCGCAAGATCACCGTGGTGCACAAGGCGAACATCCTCAAATCCACCTCCGGCCTGTTCCTGCGCGTCGCGCGCGAAGTGGCGGCGCGCTACCCCGAGATCGCCTGCCAGGAGATGATCGTCGACAACTGCTGCATGCAGCTGGTGATGAATCCGCACCAGTTCGACGTGATCGTCACCACCAACCTGTTCGGCGACATCATCTCGGATCTGTGCGCCGGTCTGGTCGGCGGTCTCGGCGTCGCGCCCGGCGCGAACATCGGCACCGAGGCGGCGATCTTCGAGGCGGTGCACGGCTCGGCGCCGGACATCGCCGGCCGCGGCATCGCCAATCCCTGCGCGCTGCTGCTCGCGGCGGGCCAGATGCTCGACCACCTCGGCCTGACCGCGCAGGCGCAGCGTTTGCGCTCCGCGATCCGCGCCACGCTCGCCGCGCGCGACCGCGTCACGCCAGACCTCGGCGGCAGCGGCACCACGGAGACGTTTGCGGATGCGCTGATCGAACGCCTGCGCGGCGAATGAGCGCCGCGTAGAATGGCGCGGTGGCACCGCTCCGCCGCGCCGCTCTCGCCAAGGCATTCGCCGCCGCCGCGGCGTTGCCGCTCGCGTCCTGCGCCACGCTCGGCTACTACGCGCAAGCCGTGCGCGGCGAGGCCGCGCTGCTCGCCGCGCGCCGGCCGATCGATCGTATGCTCGCCGACCCCGCGGTCGATGCCGGACTCAAGGCGCGACTGCGGCTGGCGCAGGACGCGCGCGCGTTCGCGTCCGCCGCGCTCGGCCTGCCGCGCAATCGGAGCTTCACGCGCTACGCCGATCTCGGCCGGCCCTACGCGGTCTGGAACCTGTTTGCCGCGCCGGAGTTCTCGCTCGAACCGCTGCGGCACTGTTTCCCATTCGCCGGCTGCGTGGCCTATCGCGGTTATTTCGATCGCGCCGGCGCCGAAGCCGAGGCGCGGCGCCTGGGGGCGCGCGGCTTCGATACCTGGATCGGCGGGGTGACGGCGTATTCGACGCTCGGCTGGTTCGCCGATCCGATCCTGAACACGATGCTGGGCGAGGACGACGACGCGCTCGCCGCGACGATCTTCCACGAACTCGCGCACCAGGAGCTGTACGTGAAGGACGACGACGAGTTCAACGAATCCTTCGCCGGTTTCGTCGAGCGCGAGGGGCTGTGCCAGTGGCGCGCCGCGCGCGGGCTGCCGCCACCGGACCAAGCGGCGGCGCGCCGCGCCGAACAATTCGAGGCGCTGATCGCCGCGACCCGCGAGCGCCTGCGCGCGCTGTACGCCTCGACGCTGCCGCCGACCGAGATGCGCTCACGCAAGCACGACGAAATCGAACGCCTACGCGCCGACTACCGGCGCCTGCGCGACGGCGCGTGGGGTGGCCGCGGCGACTACGACGGCTGGATCGCCGGCGAGATCAACAACGCCGCGCTGGTGCCGTTCGCGCTGTACCGCCGCTGGCTGGGCAGTTTTGCGGCATTGTATAAAATGCGGCACGACGACTGGGCGGCGTTCCATGCCGCGGCGCGCGAACTCGCCCGTCTCGACCCGGCGGCGCGGCGGCGTGCGCTCGAACGCCTGGCGGCCGCGGAGTAGACTGGACATCGGGCTCCGCGGAGGACAGCCATGCACGTGCTCATCACCGGCGGCAGCGGCTTCATCGGCCGGGCGCTCGCCCGCGAATTGCTGGCCGACGGCCATCGCGTGACGGTGCTCACGCGCAACGCGACGCGCACCCGCGCGCGCCTGCCCGAGGCCGCCGGCGTGGTCGAGACGCTGGCCGAGGCGAGCGCGGTGGACGCGGTGGTCAATCTCGCCGGCGAGAATCTCGCCGAAGGCCGCTGGACTCCCACGCGCAAGCAGGCGCTGCGCGATTCGCGCCTCGACACCACGCGCACGCTGCTCGCCTGGATGGAAGCGCAACCGCGCCGGCCGGGCGTGCTGGTGTCCGGCTCCGCGGTCGGCTGGTACGGGCCGCGCGGCGACGAGACGCTCGGCGAGGACGCCGCGCCGGGCGAGGACTTCGCCGCGCAGTTGTGCTGCGACTGGGAAGCCGAGGCGGTGAAGGCCGAAGCGCTCGGTGTGCGCGTGTGCCGCATCCGCACCGGCCTCGTGCTCGATCCCGAGGGCGGCGCGTTGGCGAAGATGCTGCTGCCGTTCCGGCTCGGGCTCGGCGGTCCGCTCGGCGACGGCCGCCAGTGGATGAGCTGGATCGTGCGCGCCGATCTGGTCGCCCTGATCCGCTGGCTCCTCGGCAACCAAGGCGCGCAGGGCGCCTACAACGCCACCGCGCCGAATCCGGTGACCAACGCCGAGTTCGCGCGCACGCTCGGCCACGCGCTGCATCGCCCGGCGCTGCTGCCCGCGCCGGGATTCGCACTGCGCCTGCTGTTCGGCGAGATGGCCGAGCTGCTGCTCACCGGCCAGCGCGTGCTGCCGGCGCGCGCCACGGCGCAAGGCTTCCAGTTTCGCTACCCCGAGCTTGCGCCCGCGTTCGCCGCGATGTTCGGCTGATGTTTCAGGCCGCGTGCGGCCACAGCCAGCCGAAGGTGCCGGCGGTGAGCAGGGCGTAGATCAGGCCGTCGATGATGTGCTTGATCGCGCTTCGCCACGGATGGCCCCACCAGATCGCCTGCGGCACCACGCCCATCGCATAGGCCAGGAACGCGGCGGTGCCGACGACGCGGAACACCACGAGATACGCCGTGCCGGCGGCGAGCACGTGCGCGCCGAGATAGGCCGCGAACAGCGATACCACGAGGCAGAACAGAAACCACTGGCCGAGGAACGCACCCAGGTTCATCGGCCCGGGCGCACGCAGGAACACGACGCCGACCGGACCCTGTTTCAGCTTTTCCATCATCTCCGGCTGTTTCATCGCCTCCGGCGTGCAGTAGGGAAGCATGTACTTGCCGGGCCCGGCGTTGCCCTTGCGGATCGCCGCGGCGACCTCGTCCTCGTTGCTGAATGGCCGGGAATCCGGCCCATGCCAGAAGCGCAATACCATGTGCAGGATGTTGCTGGCGACGAACACGAGCACGGCCGACAGCACGATCGGCAGCCAGAGCTGAGCGAGCGAAACCATGTCCTTCCTCCCCGAAAGTCTTGGTTGCGGGAATTGCCGGCGCGAGTGTACTCCGCCGCACCGTGCAGTAAAGCGGTGCGGTGTGGGCGGGACACAAAAAAACCGGGGCCCGCGGCGGCGGACCCCGGTTGCGGGTTTCAGCGCAGCGACGCTCAGTCGCGCTCGAACGGCAGGCGGAACGCCTCGCCGTTCTGGTGCGCGCCGGCACCGGCCGCATCCGGCGGGGCGCCGGCCGGCACCTGGATGGCGTCGCGTCCGGCGGCCTTGAGCGCTGCGTTGGCCTTGGCGAGATCGGTCTGCTCGAAGCGGGCGAATTCGCCGGCGACGTCGTCGGTCTCGCGCTTGAGCACGTCGATGCGCGCGAGCTGGTACTCGCCCGGCCGGCCGCCGTAGGAAGCGATCGCGCCGTACAGTTGATCGGCGTACTCGCGCAGACGCTCCTCGCCGGTGATCGCGCCGCCTTCCTTGGTGGCGACGATCTTCCTGCGGATCGCATCGGCCTGCCCGCTGAGCTCGGCGAGCTCCTGGCGCAGCGCGTCGTGCTCGCCGAGCTTCGCCGCCGTGGCGTCGGCCTGCGTGCGCACGGCGTTGATCTTGTGGACGAGGTCGCTCATCTCGCCGAACAGGTCGCGCACGCGCAGCAGCGCGGCGTATTGCGCCTCGCGGTCGGCCGCGGTGTAGGCGGCGCGGCGGTCGAGACCGACCTCGAGCCTGGTTTGGTAGACGTCCTTGCCCTTGGTCATGCGCACGGTGTAGGTGCCGGGCGGCACCAGCGGTCCCTGCGTGGAGTTGAATGCCACCTGCGCGGCCGGCGGCACACGCGGCGGTTTGGCGCGCATCGACCAGTAGACGTGGTTGATGCCGCGCCGCACGCTCGCCGGGATCGTGTCGACGAGGTTGCCCTTGGCGTCCAGCACCTCGATCTTGAGCTTGCCGAACAGGTGCCGCGACTTCTGGTAATAGGCGATGTCGGCGCCGTTCTTCGGATTCGGTCCGGAGAACGCGGCGTCGCCTTCCGGCCAGCCGCCGATGCCGTCGATGCGCTGCTGGATCGGCTTGACCGGCAGGAACGCGGCCTCGCTCGCCAGCGTCTTCGCGTCGAGCGCGCGCAGCGGGGTGAGGTCGTCGATGATCCAGATGCCGCGGCCGTGGGTGGCCAGCACCAGCGAGGCGTCGCGCGCCTGCACGGCGACGTCGCGCACCGCCACGGCGGGGAAGTTGCCGCCCTTGAACTGGGCGAAGCTGGCGCCGCCGTCGATCGAGATCCACAGGCCGAACTCGGTGCCGGCGTAGAGCAGGTCGGGTCGGACCGGATCTTCCTTGATCACGTGCACGTAGCCGCGCAGGCCCTTGGTTTCCTTCGGCGTCACCAGCGCGGTCCAGGTCTTGCCGAAATCCGTGGTCTTGTAGATGTACGGCGCCATGTCGCCGAAGCTGTGGCGGTCGAAGGCGACGTAGGCGGTGCCGGCAGCGAAGTTGCCGGCCTGCACCCACGACACCCAGGAGTGTTCGGGCACGCCGTGGACGTTCTTGACGAGGTTGCTCCAGCTCTTGCCGCCGTCGCGGGTGAGTTGGAGATTGCCGTCGTCGGTGCCGACCCAGATCAGGCCGGCCTGTTTCGGCGATTCGCTGATCGAGTAGATCGTGGTGTGCGTCTCGGCCGCGGAGTTGTCCACGGTCACGCCGCCGGATTCCTCCTGCTTCTGCTTGTCCGGATCGTTGGTGGTGAGATCCGGCGAGATGCGCTCCCAGCTCTGGCCGTGATCGCGGGTGCGGAACAGGAACTGCGCGCCGAGATACAGCGTGCCCTTCTCGTGCGGCGACAGCGCCATCGGCGTGTTCCAGTTCCAGCGCAGCTTCTCGTGATAGCCCGCCTGCGGCTTGATCTCGCGGCCCTCGTGGGTGAGCCGGTTGACGCGGGTGATCTCGCCGCCCTGGGTCTCGGCGTAGAGATAGGCCGGATCGGCCGGATCGGAAAACATCCAGAAGCCGTCGCCGCCGCACACGTTCTCCCAGCGGCCGTTGCCGATGCCGCCCGGATATTCGCTGTCGCCCACCCAGCAGGCATTGTCCTGCAGGCCGCCGTAGACGTGATACGGATCGGCGTCGTCGACGCTGACGTGATAGAACTGTGACACCGGCAGGTTGTTCTGCTTCCACCACTTGTTGCCGCCGTCGTAGGACTGCCACAGGCCGCCGTCGTCGCCGGTGATCACGTGCTGGGTGTTGGACGGATCGATCCAGATCACGTGATGATCGCCGTGCGTGCCGCCGCCGACGTTGGCGAAGCTCTTGCCGCCGTCGAGGCTCATGATCAGATTGAGATCCGGCTTGAACAGCCGGTCGGGATTGTGCGGATCGACGATCAGGTTGGCGAAGTAGAACGGCCGCCACACCATCATCTGGCTCT
The DNA here is from genome assembly GCA_021325475.1 of Rhodanobacteraceae bacterium. Taxonomy (GTDB): domain Bacteria; phylum Pseudomonadota; class Gammaproteobacteria; order Xanthomonadales; family Rhodanobacteraceae; genus Rudaea. The sequence continues at coordinate 36,353 of JAJPHA010000059.1, forward strand.
TGTCGCGCTTGTCCCAGGTCTTGCCGCCATCGTCGGAGCGGAACAGCGCCGAGTCGGTCGATTCGACGAAGGCGTAGACGATGTTGGCATCCGACGGCGCCACCGCCACGGCGATGCGGCCATAGGGCTTCTTCGGGAAGCCCCGGTTCGCGGCCTCGGTGATCTCGGTCCAGGTCTTGCCGCCGTCGGCGGAGCGGAACAGGCCGCTGGCGGACGGTGCGGTCGGCGAGTCGCCGCCGGAGCGGAAGGTCCAGCCCTTGCGGCGGAAATCCCACAGCGCGGCGAAGATCACGTCGGGATTCTTCGGGTCGAGACTGATCGAGGCGCAGCCGGTGGAGAGGTTCGCGCCCTTCAGCACCAGCTTCCAGCTCTTGCCGCCGTCCTCGGTCTTGTACAGGCCGCGGTCGGCCGAGTCGCTCCACAGCCTGCCCGGCACGCAGGCATACACCGTGTCGCTGGCGCGCGGATCGACCAGGATCTTGGTGATGCGCTCGGAATTCGGCAGGCCGACGTTGGTGAAGCTGGCGCCGCCGTCGGTGGATTTGTAGATGCCGTCGCCGATCGAGGTGGAATTGCGCGTCCAGCCCTCGCCGGTGCCGACCCACACGGTCTGCGGGTTCGACGGATCGATCGCGATCGCGCCGATCGACTGCACCGGCTGCTTGTCGAACACCGGCTTGAACGTGGTGCCGCCGTCCTCGGATTTCCACACGCCGCCCGAGGCGGCGCCGACGTACAGCAGCGTCTTGCCGTCCTTGCCGGCCACGGCGTCGAGCGCGGCGATGCGCCCGCTCATCATCGCCGAGCCGATGTTGCGGATGCCGAGTCCCGAGATCACGCCGGAATCGAAGCGCGCGGCCGATTTCGTCGGCGCGCTCTCGGCGGCCAGTCCGGTGCCGGCGGTGGCGAGCAGCGCCGGCAGCAGCAGCGCGATGCGGGAATGCTGGAAGGTGCGGTTCATGTCGGTCTCCTCGCTCACTTGGCGCCGCCGGCGGCGGGGAAGGCGAACAGCGCGTCGGCGAGCGCCACGTTCGCTTCGGCCTTGTCGATGGTGATCTGCGACTCGCCGCCATCGTCCTTGCTGCGGCTGACGATGGAGAACGGGAAGTACACGCCGGCGACCTGCTCGTAGTCGCCATAGTCGGTGGTGTCCTCGGCCTCGGTGCCGCGCACCTTGCGGTGGGTCACGGTGCGGATTTCGAGATAGTGATCCGGATCGAGGTAGACGTACTCGATGTCGCCGTTCTTGAGCGTGACCTTGAGCTTGTGCGCCTCGGTGCCGTCGACGTCCTCGGTGCCGAGATACTCGACCGTGCTGCCCTTGGCGCGGTAATCGACCAGCGCGCCGCTCAGCCAGGCCTGATCGGCCAGTTCCCTGGCGTCGTCGGCGGTCATGCGTTCGGGATCCTTGCGTCCCTGGAACGGCGAGATGCGCCAGGCGTCCTTGCCGTCCCAGGCCGTCACCTGGGTCAGGCCCTGCACCGAGGCCTCGGTGCGCACCGCATCCGGCGCCTTGCGGTATTGCAGATAGCCGAGATCGAGGGTACCGAAGCGGCCGCTGTAACGCAGTTGGCCCTCGAACTTCAGGCTCTTGATCGCGGCGATCTTGTCGGCGCCGCCGCGTGCCGCGACGTTCTTCGCGATCAGTTCATCGACGCTCGCGGCGTGGGCGCTCACGCCGGCGAGACCCAGCAGGACGAGTACAACCGACTTCGTGCGCATGGACGGCTCCTGGTTCGGACGGTGTCGTGCCGGAGCGCGAGCTTACTCGTTCGCGCCGGGCGGGGGATAGGGCTAAAGTCATGCTCCGCCCCGCTGCGCTTGCGCAATAATGCCCGGACCGGGCGGGGTCCCGACCCGTCCGCCTCGATCGCGAAAGGAGGCCGCCATGAACTTCCTCAAGACGCTCGTCCTGCTCGTCGCGCTCGCGCTGGTCGGCGCTGCGGCGTTCGTCGCCGCGGGCGTGTATCCGATCGGCGCCGACGTGCCGCATTGGCCGCTCACCGAACGCGCGCTGGCGCTCCTGCGCAGCCGCGCCATCGAAACCCAGGCGCGCGGCATCGCCGTGCCGAATCTGGACGATCCGAAACTTCTCGCCGAGGGCGCCGAACACTACGCCGCGATGTGCACCGGCTGCCATCTCGCGCCCGGCATGACGGACTCCGAATTGCGCGCCGGCCTGTACCCGCAGCCGCCGAACTTCAGCGCACCCGGCAGCCGGATCGATCCGGCGCAGGCGTTCTGGGTGATCAAGCACGGCGTGAAACTCACTGCGATGCCGGCCTGGGGCAAGACCCACGGCGACGAGGCGATCTGGGGCCTGGTCGCATTCCTGCGCCGGTTGCCGCAGATGACCCCCGAGCAATACCAGCAGGCGACGAGCGCCGCCGGCGCGCACGAACATCATCACCACGATCACGACGACCACGACGAGGCCGCGGGCGGCGAACCCCACGACGCCGACGCGGATCACGGCCACTGAAGCCACGCCGCGTCGGCCGGGACGCTTGATCCCGATCAAGCGCGCAGGCGCGGAATGCGCTGCGATGGGCGCATGAAGACGCGCGAGGGAACCTGCGGGCATGCGCCGCATGGCGACGGGCCAACCGCGCCCGGCGCGGTCTATACGTGTCCGATGCATCCAGAGGTCCGGCAGCCGGGCCCCGGCCATTGCCCGATCTGCGGCATGGCGCTCGAGCCGCTGCTGCCGGCCGCGGGCCACGCGGACACCAGCGAATTCGACGACGGCTCGCGCCGCTTCTGGCGGACCTTGCCGTTGACTCTGCTCACCGTCGTGCTGGCGATGGCGGGACATCGTCCGGGCGGGCTTGCGCCGGCGCTGCGCTCGTGGCTCGAACTCGCGCTCGCCACGCCGGTCGTGCTGTGGGGCGGCTGGCCGTTCTTCGCGCGCGCGGCGCGGTCGGTGCGCGACCGGCGCCCGAACATGTGGACGCTGATCGGTCTCGGCGTGGCGATCGCCTATGGGTACAGTGTGGCGGCGACGTTGATCCCGCAGGCGTTCCCGGCATCGTTCGCGCAGCACGGCCGGGTCGGCGTCTATTTCGAATCCGCCGCGGCGATCACCTCGCTCACGCTGCTCGGCCAGATGCTGGAGCTCGGGGCGCGCGCACGCACTTCGACGGCGATCGAGGCGCTGCTGAACCTGGCGCCCCGGACCGCTCGCCGGTTGCGCGCCGACGGCGCCGAGGAGGACGTGCCGCTGGCCGAGGTGCGCGTCGGCGATCGCCTGCGCGTGCGGCCGGGCGAAAACGTGCCGACCGACGGGGTCGTGCTCGACGGTTCGAGCACGGTCGACGAATCGATGCTCACCGGCGAACCGGTGCCGGTCGCCAAGCGCGTCGGCGACAAGCTGATCGGCGCCAGCTTGAACACGACCGGCGGATTCGTCATGCGCGCCGAGCGCGTCGGTTCCGCGACCGTGCTCGCGCAGATCGTGCGGATGGTGGCGCAGGCGCAGCGTTCGCGCGCGCCGATGCAGCGCCTCGCCGATGTCGTCGCCGGCGGATTCGTGCTGGCGGTGATCGCGGTCGCGGCGATCACTTTCGTCGCGTGGGCCGCGCTCGGCCCCGAACCGCGCGTCGCCTACGCGCTGCTCAACGCGCTCGCGGTGCTGATCATCGCCTGCCCGTGCGCGCTCGGCCTTGCCACGCCGATGTCGATCCTGGTCGCGACCGGCCAAGCGGCGCGCGCCGGCATCCTGTTCCGCGATGCCGCCGCGATCGAGGCGTTGCGCACGATCGACACGCTGGTGGTGGACAAGACCGGCACGCTGACCGCCGGCAAGCCGGTGTTCGCGCGCTGTGTGCCGGCGCCGGGCCAGGACGAGGACGCGGTGCTGCGCCTGGCCGCGAGCCTGGATCGGGCGTCCGAGCATCCGTTGGCGCAGGCGATCGTGGCCGAGGCCGGGCGGCGCAACCTGCCGCTCGCCGAGCCGGCCGGGTTCCGCAACGAGCCCGGCATCGGCGTCGCGGGCACGATCGAGGGTCGCGCAGTCCTGCTCGGCGGTACCGCGCTGATGGCGCGAGCGGGCATCGACGTCGCCCCCTTGCACGACGCGGCCGAGCGCCTGCGCGCGGAGGGCGCGAGCGTGGTGCATGTCGCGATCGCCGGCCGCCTTGCCGGCCTGCTCGCGGTGTCGGATCCGATCAAGCCGGGCGCGCCCACCGCGGTGCGTGAACTCGGGCGCAGCGGGATGCGCGTGATCATGGCGAGCGGCGACGGCTGGACCACGGTGCGCGCGGTCGGCGCGCGGCTCGGCATCGAGGAGGTGATCGGCGAAGCCTCGCCGCAGGACAAGGTCGCGCTCATCGCGCGGCTGCAGGCGGCGGGTCGCAAGGTCGCGATGGCGGGCGACGGCATCAACGACGCGCCGGCGCTGGCGCGCGCCGATGTCGGCATCGCCATGGGCACCGGCACCGACGTCGCGATGAACAGCGCACACGTGACCCTGGTCCAGGGCGATCTCGGCGCCATCCTGCGCGCGCGCACGATCTCCACGCAGACCGTGCGCAACATGCGCCAGAACCTGGTCTTCGCGTTCGTCTACAACGCGCTCGGTGTGCCGCTGGCGGCCGGCGTGCTGTATCCGCTGACCGGCACGCTGCTGTCGCCGATGATCGCGGCGCTGGCGATGAGCGCGAGCTCGCTGTCGGTGGTCGGCAATGCGCTTCGGCTGCGACGCCTCTGAGTCCGCTCAGCCCGGAGTCAGCGCCGCGGGCTCGGAGCGGAGGCGGCCATCCACGATGGTGAGAATCCGGTCCGCGGTCTGGGCGAAGCGCGCGTCGTGGGTGATCACCGCCACCGCGCGGTCGCGCCGGTGGGCGAGGTCGCGGATGATGGTCTGCACCAGCGCACTCGAGGCGGTGTCGAGATTGCCGGTCGGCTCGTCGGCGAGGATCAGTGTCGGGTCGTTGGCGAGCGCGCGGGCGATGGCGACGCGCTGGCTCTGGCCGCCGGACAACTGCTTCGGCAGTTTGTGCGCCTGCTCGGCCAGACCGAGGCCGGCGAGCAGCTCCTCCGCATGGTGTCGCGCCGCCGCCGGAGCGAGGCGGCCGAGCCGCTCGATCGGCAGCAGCACATTCTCGAGCGCCGAGAATTCCGGCAGCAGGAAGTGCGACTGGAACACGAAGCCGATCTCGCCGAGCCGCGCCGCCGCGATGCGTTCCTCGTCGAAGGCCGAGGTGTCGACACCGTTCAGCCAGATGCGCCCGCTGCTCGGTACATCGAGCAGGCCCATGAGATAGAGCAGCGACGACTTGCCCGATCCCGACGGCCCGGTGATGGCCACGCACTCGCCGCGCCGGATTTCCAGGCTGACATCCTCGACCAGCGTCACCGGCACTTCCGCGGCGAGGCGGCGGGTGACGTGCTCGACCCGGATCGCCGCCGCGTTCATGTGCCGCCGCGCAGGATGTCCACCGGATCCACGCGCGCGGCCTTGCGAGCCGGCAGCAGCGCGGCGATTGTCGCCGCGGCGAGCGCGACCGCCGCGGCGAGCGCGAACTGCGCGATGCCCCAATCGATCGCCATGTGGACGGTGTCGGTGCTGCCGGGAAACTTGAAGCGGATTTGCATCAGGCCGGCCATCAGCACGCTGCCGAGGGCGAGACCGAACACGTCGCCGATGAGGCCGAGCAGCACGCCCTGCACCAGGAACATGCGCTCGACGTCGCGCGCGCGAAAGCCCATGGACTTGAGAATGGCGATGTCGCGCTGCTTTTCCAGGACCACGGTCGAGATGACGTTGTAGATGCCGAACGCGGCCACGACCAGCACCGCGCCGACCACCGTGTACATGATGATGCGGCGGATCAGCAGCGTGTTCATCAGGTCCTCGGACTGCTCCTGCCAGGACACGCTCTTGTAGCCGATGTGGCTCTCGATGCGCGCGGCGAAGCTCCGCGCCGTCTCGGGATCGTCCAGCTTGACGACGATGCTGTTCGTGCGGTTCGGCCGGTCGAGCAGCGCCTGTGCGCGCTTCAGCGCCACGAACGCCTGGCCGCCATCGATGCTGGCGCGGCCGGTGTGGAACAGGCCGACGATCTTGAACGTGCGCGCCTGGCCGGTGGTGGTCGCCACGCTGAGGTTGCCGTCGAGCCGCAGCGACATTACCCGCGCCAGCTCGTCGCCGATCAGGATGCCGTTCGGATTGGCGATGAGGTCGGCGAGCGAGCCCTGCACCATGTACTGGTCGATGGTCGAGACGCTGCGGTACTCCGCCGGCACCACGCCGTTGAGGGCGATGGCGACATCCTTGCCGGCGAACGTCACCAGCGCCTGACCGATCAGCAGCGCCGAGGCGCGCAGACCCGGCTGCGCACGCAGATAGGCGAGCACCTGTGGGTAGCCGCGCACGCCGCGCGTCTCGGTCTGTGGCTTGACCCGGCTCACCTCGACCGCGCCGTGCGGGTAGCGCACGCTCGCCGGCTGCACGCTGGCGTTGCGGAACTCGTCGCTGATGGTGATGTGCGGGGCGTTGTCGACCAGGCGTCGCAGGAAATCCTTCTCCGAGCCCCGCATCATCGCCGAGATCGACAGGAAGAACGCCACGCCGAGCACGATACCGAGGAGCGACACGAGACTCTGCCGCCTGCGCGCGAGCAGATGCCGCACCGCCACCGACGCGGCGAGGCGGATCATGGCGGCGCCGGTGCGGGCACGGCGCGCACCGCCTCGCCCTCGCGTAGCGACGCATCTGCCGCTGCGACCACCCAATCGTCCTCGGCCACACCGGCGAGGATCTCGACTGCCTCCGCACCCTTCGCTCCGATCGCGACCGGCCGCGCCTCGAGGCGGCCGTCGCGCACGCGGAACACGCGATCGGCCTCGATCGCGCCCGGCGGCAGCAGCAGCGCGTGTTCGTCCTTGCGGACGACGATGTTGGTTTCCGCGGTCATGCCGATGCGCAGCGGCGTGGTCTCGGCCAGGCCGATGCGCACGCGGTAGCTGCGCGCCACCGGATCGCCTTTCGGCGTGATGCGCTGCACGACGCCGCGGAACACGCGGCCGGGGAAGGCATCCGCGCGGATCAGCACTTCCTGGCCCGTCTGCACGCGGGCGATGTCCTCCTCGTCCACCTCCGCGGAGACGCGCGGCGGCGAATCGACCGCGATCCAGAACACCGCCTGGTTCACCGGAATCAACTGGCCGATCTCGCCATCGCGATGGATGACCACGCCATCGGCCGGCGCGACGAGACGGAGGAACGCCACCTCCGCCGCGGCGCGGGCGCTGGCCGCGCGTGCCGCCTGCCAGTCCGAACGCGCATGGTCGTAGATCGACTGCGCGATCAATCCGCGCTGCACCAACGTCGCACTGCGCTCGTAGTCGCGCCGTGTCGATGCCTCCTGTGAGCGCAGTTGCGCCAACGCCTGCGCGAGATCCTGGTCCTCCAGTCGGGCGAGCACTTCGCCTTTCGTCACCGTCTGGCCTTCGTCGGCATCCAGTTCCGCCAGGCGCGCGGCGCTGCGCGGCGCGATCGGCAGCATGATCGTCGCCTCCACCGTGCCGGTGGCGTACACCGCCTGCACTGCCGGACCACGCGTCGGCCGCACTACCACGACACGCGGCGGCTGCCACCACCACAGGCCGACAGCGCCGCTCGCGAGCACGGCGGCGGCGACGAACCAGCGGAAACGATGAGGCGACGAGCTCACGGCGGACGATCGGCGGGACGACGCAGGTACCGTGCCACGCGCCGGCAGCGCGCCGCTTGATCGAGGTCAAGCGCCACGCGCGGCGGGTAGTGGTCTAGTTTGAAATCTTTGATGCTTGAGCGTTCAAACATGCGCCTGCATACTGTGCGCATGGCCAAACATCCCAAGCGCCCGCGTGACACGAACCAGCTCGCGCACGTCATCGCCCAGCTTGCCACGGGTGAGCTGGCAGACGTCAAGACCGAGGACGGCAAAGACCCGGCAGCCGTAGCGCTGGGTCGCAAGGGCGGACTCAAGGGCGGGAAGGCGCGGGCGGAAAAGCTATCCGCCGCGAAGCGCAGAGCCATTGCCAAGAAAGCAGCCGCCAGTCGCTGGGCTAAAAAATGAACGAAAGTCTTTTGTTGGCGAAAATAGGGCTTGACAAGTCACCATTTCGGCCTATCATTTTGATAGGCGCGAAACGGAAATCCCCCTGATGTCCGAGCCTTCCACTGTGACGAAGCTACGTCTTACGTCATCTATCGCAGAACAACGTATCCATGAAGTCGCGAAGGAAACTTCGCGAGTCGCGTTGACCACTCATGCGAAAGAGCGGATGGCAGAACGAGAGATCAGTGTCCGCGAACTCTATGAAATTTTGAGATGTGGACAAGTCGAAGAGTCCCCTACTGAAACGAAAGGGGGTGAATGGAAATGCAAAATCACACTGAAATTGAGAGGCAGAAGGAAAGCGGGCGTCGTCGTGGCGCTGCCGCAAAAGGGCAAGATGGTCGTAATCACGGTGGAGTGGGAAGACGGCAAATGAACCAAAACATTTACCGGCTGAAGGGCGAATGCGACCAAGAGCCATATCACTACACTGAGTGCGGTCTGGATGACGTGTACTTGGTGAGTGGCTATGAATGCGAGACAACTGAGTATGGGGAAACCGTAAGCATCAAAAAAGCTGATGAGCTGCATGCGGCGATTGGCTTTTATCTTGCGACCGAAGAGAAGACTCTAACGGGCAAAGAGCTGCGATTCCTAAGGAAGGAAATGGGCCTTACCCAAGCAGAGCTGGGTCAGTATGTGGGTCTAGATGCGCAAACAGTTGCGCGTTGGGAAAAGGATCAATATCCGATTACCTCTGCGGCTGACATTGTGGTGAGACTGCTCTACTTGGAGCATATCGGCAGGCTGCCGGATAATCTCAGGGAACTGTTGACCAAGCTGGAAGAGCAAGACGCGCCACGAGAAGAAACGATGCTGTTTGAGAAGAAGAATGGAAATTGGAGGCCGCGACCGGTGGCGTGATCTGGTCTCGCTACGTTAACAAGATAGGGCGGAGCGATCCGCCCTTTTTATTGTTGGCTATCCTTAAGCGGTCAAGTATAATGTTCATTATGAACAAAATGCCGCTTGCAAAACGCGCCCAAATCCTCGGCCTGCTGGTCGAAGGCAATTCGATCAATGCGACGTGCCGAATCTCTGGTGCTGCTAAGGCGACGGTCCTGAAACTCCTTGCTGATGTTGGGGAGGCATGTGCTAAGTACCAGGACGAAAACCTACGCAACCTGCCATGTCGCCGCATCCAATGCGACGAAGTCTGGTCGTTCGTCGGCGCCAAGAAAAAGAACGTGCCGGCGCACCTGCAAGGCGTGTTCGGCATGGGCGATGTTTGGACGTGGACCGCGCTTTGCGCGGATACCAAGCTGATCGCCTCTTGGATGGTCGGCTCGCGGGATGGTCACGCGGCTCGCACGTTCATTAGCGACCTATCCGAGCGCCTTGCGAACCGGGTGCAGCTCACCACGGACGGCCATAAGGTGTACGTGGATGCCGTAGAGCGGGCGTTCGGCGCTGACGTTGATTACGCGATGTTGGTCAAGGTGTACGGCGACGACGGCGCGCCCAAGACGCCGGAGCGCCGGTACAGCCCGAGCGAATTTGTTTGCGCACAAAAACAGCGCATCGAGGGCGACCCGGACCCGCGCCACGTCTCAACCAGCTACGTTGAGCGCCAGAACCTAACGCTGCGCATGTCATGCCGTCGCTTCACGCGCCTGACCAATGCGTTCTCAAAGAAGATCGAAAACCACGCGCACGCTATCGCGCTGCACTTCATGTACTACAACTTCGGGCGCATCCATAAGACGCTGCGAGTAACGCCTGCCATGCAGGCTGGCTTGACGGACCATGTGTGGTCGCTAGAAGAAATTGCAGCGCTTGTGCCCGAGCCAGTCGCGAAGAAGCGCGGCCCTTACAAGAAGAACGAACAGCACATTTCAAACTAGACCACTACCGCGCGGCGGAACCGGTTGACTTCGATCAATACCGCGCGGTCCGGCGCGCCTACAGTGGTCGGGCACCACGGGAGCCCGCCATGCCGTCGCCTGCCGCCGCCACCTCGCACGCCGCGCCGCCGGCGCGGGAATGGACCGAACGCCTGCGCGACGGCAGCGTCATCCGCATCCGCCCGATCGCGCCGGCCGACCTGCGGCGCGAGCACGCCTTCCTCGCGCGGCTGTCGCCGGAGTATCGCGCGTACCGCTTTCTCGGTTTGATCAAGCCGCCGGACGAGAGCGTGGCGCGCGAGCTCACTGCGGTCGATCCGGCGTGCGAGACCGCGCTCGTCGCCCTGGCCGACACCGCCGACGGCGAGATCGAGATCGGCGTGGCGCGCTGCTGCACCGGCGCCGACGGCACGCACGGCGATTGCGCCGTGACCGTCGATCCGGCCTGGCAGCGGCGCGGCGTCGGCTGGCGGCTGATGCAACGCCTGATCGAGCTCGCCCGCGCGCGCGGCGTCCAGCGGATGTACGCGGCCGACGCGGCGCGCTGCGCGGAGGTGCATCATCTGGCCGAGCGGCTGGGCTTCCGTCGCCGCCCGGATCCGGAGGATCCGCTGGTCGACACCTTCGAATTGACCCTGGAATGAACCAGCGCCGCGGCGCCGTCGCGCCCGACGCCGCCTTGCCGCCCGAGCGACCGCGCGGCCTGTCCGCGGCGGAGGCGGCGCGCCGTCTCGACCGCGACGGGCCGAACGCACTGCCGCGCGCGGAACGGCGCTCGCTGCTCGTCCGGTTCCTCGAACTCGCGCGCGAGCCGATGCTGATCCTGCTCGGCGTCGCCGCGGCGTTGTATCTGCTGCTCGGCGATCTCGCCGAGGCCCTGGTGTTGTGCGCCTCGGTCGCGGCGGTGGTGGCGTTGTCGCTGTACCAGTCCGGCAAGTCCGAGCGCGCGCTCGAGGCGCTGCGCGATCTCGCGAGCCCGCGCGCCGCGGTGGTGCGCGACGGTGCGTTGGCGCGCATCGCGGCACGCGAACTGGTGGCGGGCGACATCGTCCTGCTCGGCGAAGGCGATCGGGTGCCGGCGGACGCGCGCGTGCTCGCCTGCCACGATCTGCGTGCCGACGAATCGCTGCTCACCGGTGAATCGGTGCCGGTCGGCAAGCGTGCCGCGCGCGGCGCCGAAGCGTCCGCCGCACCGGGCGCGCCGGATTCGGCTACGGTGTACTCGGGCACGCTGATCGTCGCCGGACACGCCACGGTCGAGGTCGTCGCCACCGGACCGCGCACGGCGATGGGGCGCATCGGCCATGCGCTCGGCACCATCGTCGGCGAACGCAGCCCGACGCAACGCGACGTCGATCGCAGTGTGCTGGTGTTCGCCGCCATCGGCCTCGCCCTGTGCGCGGCGGTGACCGCGCTGTATCTCGCCTTCCGCGGCGGCTGGATCGACGCGCTGCTCGCCGGCATCACCCTCGCCATCGCCAACATCCCGGAGGAATTTCCGGTGGTGCTGACGGTGTTCCTCGCGCTCGGCGCCTGGCGGCTCGCCGCCCAGCAGGTGCTCACCCGGCGCGCGCCGGCGATCGAGACGCTCGGCGCCGTCACCATGCTGTGTACCGACAAGACCGGCACGCTCACCGATAACCGCATGCGCATCGCCGCGCTCGCCGCGGGCGAGCGGCGCTGGTCGGCGCACGTCGGCACCGCGATTCCGGTCGAGTTCCAGGCGCTGCTGCAGCATGCCGCGCTGGCCAGCGAGCTCAACCCGTTCGATCCGATGGAGCGGGCGATCCTCGCGGTGCGACCGGACTGGCACGCCGCGCGCGACCGCTGGCGGCTGATCCGCGAATATCCGCTGACGCCCGCGCTGCTCGCCCACACCCACGTCTGGCAGGCCGTGGATCGGCGCGTCGTCGCCTGCAAGGGCGCGCCCGAGGCGATCGCCGAGCTGTGCGCACTCGCGGCGCCCGCGCGCGCCGCGCTGCTCGCCGAGGTGCGCACGCTGGCTCGCTCGGGATTGCGCGTGATTGCGGTCGCCGCTGCCGAACACGGCGAGGGCGAGGCGCTGCCGGATACGCAGCGCGGCTTCGCCTTCGCCCTGCTCGGTCTGATCGCATTCGCGGATCCGCTGCGTGCCGGGGTGCGCGAGGCGGTCGCCGAGGCCGCCGGCGCCGGCGTGCGCACCATCATGCTGACCGGCGATTATCCGGAAACCGCCCGCGCCATCGGCCGCGCCGCCGGCTTGCCGGACGCCGACACGCCGCTCTCCGGCGAGACGATCGCCGCGCTCGACGCGGACGCGCTCGCCGCGCTGACCCGCACCCACGACGTGTTCGCGCGCGTGGCGCCGGAGCAGAAGCTGCGCCTGGTCGGTGCGCTGAAGGCGCGCGGCGAGATCGTGGCGATGACCGGCGACGGCGTCAACGACGCGCCGGCGCTCAAGGCGGCGCACGTCGGCGTGGCGATGGGACGGCGCGGCACCGATGTCGCCCGCGAGGCGGCGGCGATCGTGCTGCTCGACGACAACTTCGTCTCGATCGTGCGCGCGATCCGCCTCGGCCGCGCGATCTACGACAACCTCGAACGGGCGATGCGCTACATCATCGCCGTGCACGTGCCGGTCGCCGGCCTCGCCCTGTTGCCGCTGCTGCTCGGCGGGCCGCTGGTGTTCTGGCCGATCCACATCGTGTTCCTCGAACTGGTGATCGATCCCGCCTGCGCGGTGGTGTTCGAACGCGAGCCGGCCGGCGCCGACGTCATGCGCCGGCCGCCGCGCGATCCGCGCCGGCGTCTGCTCGGCGCGCGCACCCTCGCGCTCGGCATGCTGGACGGGCTCGGCGCGCTCGCCGCGGCCGCGGCCGTGTACCTCGCCGCGTGGCAGGCCGGACTCGCCGCGCCCGACGTCGCCGCGCTCAGCTTCGCCAGCGTGGTCGCCGGCAACCTCGGCCTGATCGCGCTCAACCGCGGCGAGGGCCTGCGCGGCGCGCTGCGCGCCGGCAACGCCGCGTTCTGGTGGGTCGCCGGCGCGGCCGCGCTGGCGCTGGCGCTCAGCCTGTACGCCGCGCCGCTTCGTCGCATTTTCCACTTTTCCACACCGCCGCCCGGCGCACTGGCCCTCGCGCTCACGCTGCCGTGGGCGTGCGTGGCGCTGCTGCACGGCCTCACCCGCCGCTGGCGCGCGGCGCGGATGCCGCCGGGTTGACGTGCGTCAAACCGGAGCGCGCGCGTCGGGACTATGCTGCTAGCGCATTTCTGCGGAGGGTGTCATGACTACCACCTGGATCCTGGTCGCCGACGGCGCACGGGCGCGGCTGTTCGAGAGCGCGGTCGCCGACGGCGCCTTGACGGAAGTGGGCTGCTACGCCAATCCGGAAGGTCGCGCCGGCGCGCGCCGGCTCACCACCGACCGGCCGCCGACGGTGAACGAAAGCGTCGGCCCGGCGCGGCACGCGATCGAGCCGCACACCACGGCGCGCGAGAAGGTCACCGATCGCTTCGCCAAAAACCTGAGCGACGTGCTCAGCCGCGGCCGCTGCGAACGCCGCTACGCGCGCCTGATCCTGGTCGCGCCGCCGCGCTTTCTTGGCGCGCTGCACGACCACTTCGACAAGCCGCTGCGCGATACCGTGGTCGGCGAGGTGCGGCGCAACCTGACCGCGCTGCCCGCCGCGGAGATCCGCGCCCGCCTGCCGGCGCGGCTGCGCCAGTGAACGCGATCGTGAATCGGAGAACCGCCATGCGCCAGAACGATGACGACTGGCTCGGCCGCTGGCTCGACACGCTGCGGCCGGGCTGGCGCGGTCGGCTCGAGCTCGTCGCCGCGGAGGAGGAGGCGCCCGAAGGCGGGCGCGAGGAGATCGTCGGCACCGTGGTCGAGGAGCCGGCGATCGAGCGCGACGCCGACGACGCCGCGATCGACGCCACGATCACGCTCTGCGCAAACTATCGCGGCGGTCGCTTCGTGCCGGTGCACGACGAGCCGCGCATCGTCATCCGCGCCTCGCAGATCCGCGCCGCCGAACCGATGTAGCCAGGCGGGCCGCCCGGCAGACGGATGCGGCCATCGCGCGAGGGCGGAGGAGGCGGACATGGGCGTGACCAACGTCGAGATCGCCGCGGTGTTCGACGAGATCGCCGACTGGCTCGAGCTCGACGGCGCCAATCCGTTCCGCATCCGCGCCTACCGCACGGCCGCGCGCACCATCGGCAGCTGGCCGGAAGCGCTGGCGCTGCGCGCGCGCGACGGCCGCGGGTTCGACGACCTGCCGGGGATCGGCGCGGACCTCGCCGGCAAGATCGGCGAGATCCTGCGCCGCGGCGACTGCGCGCTGCTGCGCCGGTTGCGCAGGGCGCATCCGCGCGGGCTCACCGAACTGCTCAAGCTGCCCGGCGTCGGACCGAAGCGCATCGCGCGGCTGCACAAGGAACTCGGCGTGACCTCGGTGGCGAAGCTCGTGCGCGCCGCGCGCGCCGGACGCATCCGCGCGCTGCGCGGCTTCGGTCCGCGTACCGAGCGCGCCCTGCTGGATGCGGCGACGGCGCGGCTCGGCAGCGCGCGCCGCATGAAGATCGCCGCGGCCGCGGCGTTCGCCGATGCGATCACCGCGCACCTGCGCGCCAGCGACGCCGTGCTCGAACTCGCCGTCGCCGGCAGCTTCCGGCGCATGCGCGAGACCGTCGGCGATCTCGACGTGCTGGTGGCGTCGCGGCGCGGCGCGGAGGCGACTGCGCATTTCCTCGCCTATCCGGCGATCGCGCGTGTGCTGGCGCACGGTACGACGCGCTCGAGCGTGGTGCTCAAGAGCGGCCTGCAGGTGGACCTGCGCGTCGTGCCGCCGGAGAGCTTCGGCGCGGCGCTGGTCTACTTCACCGGGTCCAAGGCGCATTGCATCGCGCTGCGCCGCATCGCCCGGCAGCAGGGTCTCAAGATCAACGAATACGGCGTGTTCCGCGGCGAGCGGCGCATCGCCGGCGCGACCGAGACCGAGATCTACGCCACGGTGGGCCTGCCGCCGATCGCGCCGGAACTGCGCGAGGACCGCGGCGAGATCGACGCCGCGCGCGCACAGCGCCTGCCGCGCCTGATCGAACGCGCCGACCTACGCGGCGATCTGCACGCGCACACCGATGCCAGCGACGGCCATGCCGGCCTCGCCGCCATGGCGGCGGCGGCGCAGGCCGCGGGCCTCGACTATTTTGCCGTGACCGATCATTCGCGGGGCCTGCGCATCGCCCACGGCCTGGACGCCGAGCGGCTGGCACGGCAGCGCGAGGCGATCGATCGGTTCAACGCCGAACACCGCGGCATCGTCGTCCTGCACGGCGTCGAGGTCGAGATCCTCGAACACGGCGAACTCGATCTGCCCGACGCGGTGCTGGCGCGGCTGGATCTGGTCGTCGGCGCCGTGCACAGCCACTTCCAGTTGTCGCGTGCGCGCCAGACCGCGCGCATCCTGCGGGCGATGGATCGTCCCTGCTTCAGCGTGCTCGCCCATCCGACGGGACGATTGCTCGGCGAACGCGCAGGGTACGCGCTGGACTTCGAGCGCGTGGTCCGCCACGCGCGCGAGCGCGGCTGCTTCCTCGAGCTCAACGCGCATCCGGACCGGCTCGACCTCGACGACGTCCAGGCGCGCGTGGCCGCCGCGGCCGGCGTGCCGATCGCGATCGGCAGCGATGCCCACGACGTCAACGGCTTCGCCGCGCTGCGCTTCGGCATCGGCCAGGCGCGGCGCGCCTGGCTGACCGCGGGCGAGGTGGTCAACACCCTGCCGCTGGCGGAACTGAAGCGCCGCCTCGCCGCCATCCGGCGCGGTTGAGCGGGAGCAACGCCGGCGCAACGTCGATCGCGGGCCGGTTCGCGCCCGCTACCGCCGCCCCGTCGCCGCACGCGAGCGCGCCAGCGCCGCGGCGAGGAATCGGCGCAGCGTCGTGCGGGTCGCGGGCGGCAGCGTGGACGCGCGCGCCAGCAGGCGACGCAGGACGATCAGATCGTGTTCGCGACCGAGCGCGTCGCTCCGCCGTGCGAGTGCGCGGCGCTCGCGCGCCGGCAGCGGTAGCGGACGCCGCGCCGTGTTCGCCGCGAGGATCTCGCCCACGATCGCCAGTTGTTGCCGCAGGCGGCGCACGCGCCGGCGCCAGCGATGCCTGAGCGCGGCATCCGCCGAAGCCCGCGCCCGCGCCGCCACGCGCGCGACCCGCCGCCGGCCGCGGCGGAGCGCCTTGCGCACATCGTCGCTGCGCACCATCCGCCAGTCCAGCCCGGCCGCCGCCGCGCGCAACACGGCGAGACGCCGGCGCGCATCGCGCCAGTCGGGATCCGCGGCGAGCGCTTGCGCCAAGGTCTCGGCGCGGTGCGGCACGAGCGCCCGGCGCGCCGCGCGCAGCGCGCGGCGATACTCGGGCGCCTCGGTTTCGAGGACGAGTTCGTCGAGCGTCTCGATCGCGGCATGCGCGTCGCGGATGCGCGAGAAGCGACGGCACAAGCGGCCGAGCGCCGCGGACACGCGCGCGGCCCGCGGCGCGAGCGGCTTGCGCGCCAGCTCCAGCGCCGCACGCGTCTGGCGGATGGCCTTGCGCGCGCGATGGATGCCGGTGTGCGGATCCGCCGCGCCGGGATCGAGCGCGCTCGCGGCGGCGTCGAGTCGCGCCAGCGCGAAGGCCCGCAGTTTGTCGCCGGTCGTGACCATGCCGTCCCGCAGTGCGCCGGCCGCAGCGGCCGGCGCCGGCGCAAGCGTAGCACCGGCACGCCGAGATCAACGGTAGACCAGCACCGGGATCGGACTGTGCGTCAGCACCTTCTGCGTCTCGCTGCCGAGCAGCACCGCGCCGATGCCGCTGTAGCCGTGCGAGGCCATCAGGATCAGATCGCAGCGCTGCTTCTTCGCCGTCGCGAGGATCGCCTGGAACGGCTGATCGTCCTCGATGTGCAGCGTGCGGCAGCGCACGCCGGCCGCGGCCGCTGCGCGCGCGATCACTTGCAGGTAGCGCCGCGCGAATGCGAGGGTCGCCTGCCGGTACGCCGCTTCGCTGTCCTCGGCGAGCGCGGCGTGGTAGGCAAGCAGCATCTGCGGCCGGTAGGTGAACGGATGAAACGGCGGGATCACGTGCAGACCGGTCACCCGTGCGCGCAGCGCGCGCGCCAGTTTGATGCCGTAGCGGATCGCGTTGCGCGAGCGTTGCGAGCCGTCGGTGGGCAGGAGGATGTGGCGGATCATCGATGCGGCCTTTGCGGGTTTTCCGGCACGCTAGCAAAGCCGCGGCCGCGCGGCTTGACCTGGATCAACCCGGTATTGCCGCTCGGCGCGCCAGCCAGCGCTGAAACCAGGCGCCGGCGAGTTCGGCGACGCGTTCGAGCGCGCCCGGCTCCTCGAACAGATGGGTGGCGCGCGGCACGATCTCGAGCGCGTTCGGGCATGCCAGTTGCGCCTGCGCGCGACGATTGAGTTCGAGCACCGGGTCGTCGGCGCCGCCGACGATCAGCAGGGTCGGTGCCTGCACCCGCGCGAGCGCCTCCGCGCCGGCGAGATCGGGCCGGCCGCCGCGCGCGACCACCGCACCCACCGCCTCCGGTCGCTGCGCGGCGACGAGCAGCGCCGCCGCCGCGCCGGTGCTGGCGCCGAACAGGCCGAGACGCAGCGCGCCGACGCGCTCGTCGCGCCGGCTCCAGGCGACCGCGGCGTCGAGCCGATCGGCGAGCCGGCCGATGTCGAAGCGCGCGCCGCGATCGGCGTCCTCCGCCTCGGTCAGCAGGTCGAACAGCAAGGTCGCCAGACCGCGGCGGTTCAATTCGCCGGCGACGAACCGGTTGCGCGGACTGCGCCGGCTGCTGCCGCTGCCGTGCGCGAAGACGACCAGCCCGCACGCGCCGTCGGGCAGGTCGAGATCGCCGTCGAGTCGCGCCGCGCCGAGCGCCAATTCCACCGCGGTGGTCATCGTCCGCCGCGCTCCCGGCGCGGCGTCGGCGCCGAGGATGCGGATCACCTCGGCGTCCTCGACGGCGCCGAAATCGGCGTAGAACTGGCCGACCGCGTAGAAATCGGCGGGCGCCGCCAGACACACGACTTCGTCGGCCAGCGGCCGGACCGCAGCGAGGCTGTCCCGCGCCGCCACCGGCACCGCGCAGATCAGCCGCGCCGGGTGGCGCGCGCGCACGGCGGCCAGCGCCGCGCGCATGGTGGCGCCGGTGGCCAGACCGTCGTCGACCACGATCACCGTGCGTCCGGCCGGATCGCGCGGCGGTCGACGCGGACTGTACTGCGCGCGCCGCGCGCGCAGCACCTCGAGCTGCCGCGCCGCTTCGCGCTGCACATAAGCCGCATCCGCGCCGACCCGGCAGGCATGCGCGGCGAGCTCGACGCGGCCGCTCTCGTCGATCGCGCCGATCGCCAGTTCCGGATTGTGCGGCGCGCCGAGCTTGCGCACCAGGACGACGTCGAACTCGCCGCCGAGCGCGGCGGCGAGGATCTGCGCCATCGGCACACCGCCGCACGGAATCGCGAGGATCAGCGGGTTCGCGCCGCGGTAGTGCGCCAGCGCCGCCGCCAGCCGGCGCGCGGCATCGGCGCGATCAACGAAGCGGAGCGATTCCTCGAACATCGTGCATTCTCGACGCGCGCCGCCGCGCCACGTCGGCAAAAAGTATACTCCGGTTCGCGATCACGCGACGTCGCCCGCCGCTTTCCGCGGATCGCCGCAGCGCCCGCGCGCGGGAACCGCGTGCCGCCGCCCGCAACCGGTCGGACACCGACCGGCCCCGCCGGGGCGACGGCACGCGAAGGAATCAAGGAAGGTCCGACCGAATTCCCATGTTGCCGTCTTCGGCTGCGGCACTGCACCTCCACAACCCCGATTTGAGGACGACCTGATTAACCCCATGTTCCTGTCTTCGGCCGCGGCGCCGCACCTCCACACCCCCCATCAAAACCTTGACTCAAGGGGGCATAAAGCGCGAAGGCGATGTCCGCCATTGGTTCGGCGATTCCTCAACTGACCGCGATCCGGCGCGTGCCGCCGTTGGCCTTCTTCGGCAGCGTCAGCGTCAGCACGCCCTGGTCGTAGTGGGCATCCGCCTTGGCGCTGTCGATTTCGTTCGGCAGCGTGAACGCGCGATACACCTTGCCATGATAGCGTTCGGTGTAGAGCTCCTTCTCGTCCTCCTTCTTCTTCGTCGCGCGCTTGACTTCGGCGCTGATCGCGACCTGGTTGCCCTCGACGGAGATCTCGATGTCGTTCTTGTCGACTCCCGGAATTTCCGCCTTCACCTGGTAGGACTTGTCGTTCTCGGTGACGTCGAGGCGCACCTCCGGCGCGACGTCGGCGAGCTCGAAATCGCGCCATGCGGGGCGCGTGCCGAAACCGCGGAACAGATCGTCGAAGCTCGCGATCGGATCGAACCGCGTCATCGTCTTGAACGGATTCCAGCGTGTCAGGGTGTTCATGATCGTTCCTCCAACTGTGCCGGTGGCGCCGGCGCGCCCGGCTCGACAGGGCCGCGTTCTCTTCGCCGCAACGAGCGGCTGCGGCGAATCCATGTCGCAGCATAGGCGCGCGAGCGCGGCACGCATTGACCGAGGTCAAGAGTGAGGCGACGGCGGCGTGGCGGGACGCGGGCAATTGCCTGTCACCGCGCTGTGGTCCTTGGGGCGCGTGTTCGGCAACGACCAACCCCATCGCGCGCGACGCCACAAGCGCCGGATCACCGGCGAGAACTCAATGCTCGCGGTGGTGCGGCTTCGGGCGCTCCGGCGGCGGGCGTTTCGCCGGGACTCTCGTCGCGGGCTTGGCAGCGGGAGGAGCGTGGAATCCCGCGGCCAACGGACGATTCATCATCGGTGTTGCAGTGGACGCTGGCGGTGCATGCCCCGCAGCGCGTGCGCGATGGACATTGGCGTTCGGCGAAATCGTGCTCGCGCCGGCGGGGACGGGTGTCGCCGAGGTTGCCGCGGGATGCGCCGCCGTCGCCAACGGCGCGGAGGTTTTCGCCGCGACCGCATTCGCGGACGTCGGCGACGCGTGCGCAACGGCTTGTGCGGCAGCCCCGCCAGACGTCGGCGGCGCCGCGGTACGCGCGCTGGCAACGGTCGTCAGCGGTCGGCTCGCCGGCGCTGGCGTTGTGCCCACGCCGCCGGGTGTCGCGGCCGCATTCACCGGATGCGGGACCGAAGGCGGCGTGTATGGAACCGGTCCCGCAACCGGCATTGCTGGTGTCGATGGCGCGCTCGCCACGGGGCGGAACACGCGGACCGGTGTTACCAGTGGCACGGTGACAAGCTCCGGCGGTGCAACGACATGCGCAGCCCAATAGCCGATGCCAATGCCAAAACCGAAGCCGAATCGCCACGGCGCAACGGAATAATAGGCAGGCGGCGGCGAATAGGGCAGCGGCCCGGCGTAGACCGGCGCCGCATACCCGGCAGGGGCGAATGAAGCGGAGTCGGCATACGCCGGCGAGCCGCCGGTGCCGCCGTGCGTCGCCTCGTCAAACAGATCCTCGGGTATGTCGTTCAACCACAGCGCATCGAGCAGTGCGGGATCGACCGCCTCGGCCGTGCCGCGCGCGGTCGAGGCGGTTCGCGTCGTTGCGCCGTTGGCGGCGGCAGCGGGGCTCGCCGCGGTGTCATGCGATGCTTGCGGCGGTGCCGAATCCGAAGCGGCTGTCGCCGAGGATCGGAGAATCTCGTCCACCGATGCGCCGCCCGATGGTGTTTCCGGCGCGGACGCGCCGAACGGCAGATGGCTGCGAAATGCCCAAGCACTCGCTGCCGCGAGCAGCACGATCGCCGCCGCCGTCCAGGGCGAAGCGAAGACATGGCGATGCCGGCGGGCCAGCCGTGTCGGCGCCACAGCGCTGTCGCGCGTTGCGCGCAGCGCGGGCAAGCCGTCGCCGAAGGACGCGTCCTTCGGCGGAATCGCGGTCGACCCGGCTTGGGCGACGGCGAGCGATGCTCCGGGCGCGCGCAGGATCGGCTCCAGTCTGGCCGACACCGGCGACAAACCCAGCGGCCCGCCCTTGGCCACCAGCGGATGCCTGGCGAGATCGGCGATCAGCTCGTGGCAGCTCTGGTAGCGATCGGCCGGGTCCTTCGCCACCATCTTCGCCAGGATCC
>JAJPHA010000027.1 GCA_021325475.1 Rhodanobacteraceae bacterium
GGATCCTGGCGAAGATGGTGGCGAAGGACCCGGCCGATCGCTACCAGAGCTGCCACGAGCTGATCGCCGATCTCGCCAGGCATCCGCTGGTGGCCAAGGGCGGGCCGATCACCTTGCAGACCAAACTCTCGCCCGCCGCGGCGACGGTGGTCGGCCAGAAGACGCCGGTGTCCGGCCAGCGGCCGCTGCCGAGCACGACGCCGACCCCGCAGCCGATGCCGATCGCCGGCGCCGCCACACCGGCGCCGGCCGGCGCGGCGCACGAGCCGGTGCTGGCGCGGCAGGCCGCGCCCACCGGCAAGGGTGCCTCGGCGCTGCCGTGGGCGATCGCCGCGATCCTGCTGCTCGGCGTGGCCGGCGGCGCGTTCGCCTTCCGCGACCGCATCCCGTTCCTCGCACAATACTTCGGCGGCGCGAACGCCACGAGTCACACCACGCCGACCGAGCTCGGCGCGACCAACACCGTCGCCGCCGCGGCGCCGAATTCGGCACCCGCGCCAGCTGCGGCCGCGACGAGTCCGACGGCCGCGCCGCCCGCCGCACCGGCCGGCGGCGCTTCGGTCAACGAAGTGCTCGGACAGTCGCAGCCGGCCGCGAACGCGGCACCGGTCGCCGCGAGCGCACCGGCCGGCGCGCCGCCGCCCGAATCCGCGGCGCCGGCGGCCCGCGCCTCGGAGGTGCAGCCGCTCAAGGAGCTGGCCGCCGCGCAGGCGGCCGAGACGCACGCGCCACCCGCGCCGCAACGCGTGGCCCGCGTCACCGAGCCCGAGCCGGTGAGCGCGCCGCCGAAGCCGCACATCCCGACCGTGGCGGTCATCGGCGGCGGCGACGTCAACATCGCCGAGCCGGCCGAACGCGCCATCGAACAGATGCTGCAGCGGCACGGCTACCACGTGCTCGACCAGGCCTCGATGCCGCGCATCGAGCATCTGCTCGGCGGCGAGCGGCCGCGTTTCGCCGAGGCCCTGGAGCTGCTCGCCAAGCACGGCCGGGTGGATGCCGTGGTGTTCGTGAATGCACGGCCGGTGGGCACGCAGCAGCTCACCTATTACGGCCAGAGTTCGACCCTGTACACCGCCCAGCTCGGCGTGCGCGCCTACTCGATCGACCAGCGCCGCATGCTCGGTCCGGGCTGGTCGGAGCGGGTGAACTACACGACGCTCAACGCCACCGAGCAGGCCAACGAGGCGATCGAGCCGATGCTGCGCGAGGTCGAGGAACACCTGGTCGACTATCGACCGAAGCACGGCAAGGGTTGAGCGGCCGCACGCGCCGGCGAATTCTTCAGGGCAGCTCGCGCGGCGCGTTGGCGCGGCCGAGTACCTGCTGGGCGTGGCGGTAGCCGGCCTCGATGGCGCGTTCGTAGGCATGCCAGTCGAGCAGGTCGATGTCGTCGAGCGGCGGCGTCAGCAGGAGGCTCGTCAGCGCACGCCGCTCCTGGCTCGCCGCCTCGGCGTTGACCATGCCCGAGCGCAGCAGGATGCTCAGGATCCCGGGCCGCAGCGGACGCCGGAACAGGCGTTGCCAGGCGAGCCGCCACCACGGCGGCAGGGCGTACTCCTCGACCTCGGCGTAGAGCACGTCGTCGGCGCCGATGTCGACCGCGACCACCTCGCCCACCCCTTGCGTGCGCATCACGTCGACCGGCAGGTTGTTGATCACCGCGCCATCGACGAACACCTCGCGCCGGTGGAACACCGGCGGCAGCACGCCGGGGATCGCGCAGCTCGCGCGCAGCCAGAACCACAACGGGCCGGCGCGGTGCCATTCGGCGCGGCCAGCGGTGAGGTTGGCGGTGACGCAGAAGTAGGGCAAGGCGAGATCGGTGATGTCGCGCGGCCCGAAGGCTTCGCGCAGCAGGTGCGCCACGCGGCGACCGGCGACCAGCGCGACGAACGGGAAGGTGTAATCGCGCAGCGGCTTGCCGAGGACGAACGCGCGCCGGTACTTGTCGAACATCTCCTCGTCGGACCAGTCGGCCGCGACCCCCGCGCCGATGATCGCGCCGATCGAAGTGCCGCCGACGTAGTCGATCTGCATGCCCGCCTCGCGCAGCGCGCGGACCACGCCGAGGTGGGCGAAGCCACGCGCGCCGCCGCCGGAAAGCACCAGGCCGATGCTGCGTCCGGTGAGCAGGCGGGCGATGCGCTCGAGGTCGCGGTCGTCGCGCACGTGATGATGCTGCGCGCCCGGCACCTGCGCCAGCCAGCGCAGCGCCGCGCCGGCGGCGATCGCGCCGTCGCGGTGTTGCAGCAGCAGATGGCGCGGCCGGTGCAGCGCGCGTTCGGCGTCGAACCCGGCCGCGTCGGGCCAGGGGCTGGCCGGCGCGCCCGCGTCGGTGAGCAGCAGCAGGCAGTCGGCCTGGCGCACGCACAGCTCGCGCCAGTCGCGGTCCCCGCTCGCGCCGAGATAGATGACGAAGCGCACGCGTTCCTCGAGCGCGCTGAACCAGGCGCTGGTCTCGCCGCGCGCGGCGTCGGCCTCGATCAACGCACATTCGCCGTAGCGTGACAGCGCCGCGCGCAGGCGCGCGGCGAAGGCGCGGGCATCGCTCGCCGCGTCGTGCGGCAGGATCGCGAAGGTGCGCGGCGCCGACGACGTGCCGCTGCGTCGCTCGATCAGCCGCCGCACCGCGAGCCGCGCGGTTTGCAGCATCGCCTGCGGATTGCGCGCGACCAGCTCCTGGAAACCGGCGCGCGACAGGCGCAGCAGTTCCGAATCGCGCAACGCGCGCACCGTCGCCGACCGCGGCTGATCGACGATCAGGCCGAGCTCGCCGACGGTTTCGCCGGCGGCGACCACGCCGTCGAGGTGCAGCGCGCCGCTCGGGTCCGGCTTGAACGCGCCGAGGCTGCCCGATTTCAGCACGTACAGCGCATCGGACGGATCGCCGTATTCGAACAGGGTGGCGCCGCCCGGCAGCACGAACCACTCCAGTTCGGCGGCGAGCGCGGCCAGCGCCGCGTCGTCGAGATGGCGGAACAGGGCGAGCTCGCGCAACAGCTTGCGCGCATCGTAGACTTCGCCGCCGGCCTGCGATTCGCTCATTGCCACTCCGAAGCGTCCGGGTCATGCTAGCGCAAACCGGCGGCCCCGGTCCCTTGATTTTCGCCGCCGCGCTGCCACTGTTGTCCGGCCCGACGCGGTCGCGATGCCGCCAACGTCTCCCGTACACCGATGACCGAGACCAATCCCCTGCTCGCCGACGCGGACCTGCCGCCGTTCGCCGCGATCCGGCCGGAACACGTGCTGCCGGCGGTGACGAAGGTGCTCGCCGAATACCGCGCCCGCATCGACGCGCTGACCGCGGCGACGGCTCCGCGCACCTTTGCCAACACGATGCTGCCGCAGGAGGAACTCGAGCATCGGCTGGAACGCATCTGGGCGCCGGTGGCGCACCTGCACGCGGTGCGCGACAGCGCGGCGTTGCGCGCCGCGTATGCCGAAGCCGAGCAGCGCGTCACCGAGCACGCCGCCGAACTCGGCCAGAACCGCGCCCTGTACGAGGCCGTCAAGGCCGTCGCCGACGGCGCCGAGTTCGCCACGCTGCCGCGGGCGGCGCGCACCCTGGTCGAACACGCGCTGCGCGATTTCCACCTGTCCGGCGTGGCGCTCGCCGAACCCGCGCGGTCGCGCTTCCGCGCCATCGCCACCGAACTCGCGCGGCTCGGCACCGAGTTCGAGAACGCCGTGCTCGATGCGACCGAAGCGTGGAGCGAAATCGTCGACGCGAGCGCGCTCGCCGGCGTGCCGGAGGCCGAACGCGCCGCGCTGGCGCGCGACGCCGCCGAGGCCGGACAGCCGGGTTACCTCGTCACCCTGCGCCAGCCGAGCGTGCAGGCGATCCTCACCTACGCCGAGGATCGCGCCCTGCGCGAGCGCGTCTACGCGGCGTACCACACGCGCGCTTCCGACCAGGGTCCGCACGCCGGTCGCTTCGACAATTCCGCGCGGATCGAGCGCATCCTCGCCCTGCGCCACGAAGGCGCGCGCCTGCTCGGCTTCGCCAATGCCGCCGAGGAGTCGCTGGCGACGAAGATGGCGGCGACACCCAAGCGCGTGCTCGACTTCCTGCACGATCTCGCCGCGCGCGCCAAACCGGTGGCCGCACGCGAGCTCGCCGAGCTGCGCGAATTCGCGCGCACCGAGCTCGGTCTCGCCGAGCTCGCGCCGTGGGACCTCGCCTACGCCGCCGAGAAACTGCGCGCACGCACCCTCGACCTGCGCGAGGAGGACCTGAAGCCCTATTTTCCGCTGCCCGCCGTGCTCGACGGCCTGTTCGCGATCGCCGCGCGCGTGTTCGGCATCACCCTGCAGGCGCGCGACGACGTCGCGGTGTGGCATCCGGACGTGCGCTATTACGAGGTGCGCGACGGCGCCGGGCGGGTGCGGGCGGGCGCCTATCTGGATTTGTATACACGCGCCGGCAAGCGCGACGGCGCCTGGATGGACGTGTGTCGCTCGCGCTTCGACGACGGCCGCCGCACGCACCCGCCGATCGCCTTCCTCACCTGCAACTTCGCGCCGCCCCTGCCGGATCGCCCGACCCTGCTGACCCACGAGGAGGTGGCCACGCTGTTCCACGAATTCGGCCACGGCCTGCACCTCCTGTTGACCGAGGTGGACCTGCCGAGCGTCTCCGGCATCGCCGGCGTCGAGTGGGACGCGGTCGAACTGCCGAGCCAGTTCCTCGAGAACTTCGCCTGGCAGCGCGAGGCGCTCGATCTGTTCGCCCGCCACTGGCAGACCGGCGCGCCGCTGCCGGCGGATCTGTACCGGCGCCTGCGCGCCTCGCGGCAGTTCCATGCCGGCCTGTTCCTGGTGCGCCAGCTCGAATTCGCGCTGTTCGATTTCCGCCTGCATCTCGACTACGACCCGCGCCGCGGCGCGCGCGCGCTCGAGCTCCTCGACGAGGTGCGGCGCGAGATCGCGGTGGTGTTTCCGCCGCCGTGGCAGCGCCTGCCGCACGCCTTCGGCCACATCTTCGGCGGCGGCTACGACGCCGGCTACTACAGTTATCTGTGGGCCGAACTGCTGTCCGCCGACGCCTTCGCCCGGTTCGAGGAAGCCGGCATTTTCGATCGCGCCGCGGGCGAGGCGTTCCGGCGCAGCATTCTCGCCGTCGGCGGCTCGCGTCCGGCGCTCGAATCCTTCGTCGAATTCCGCGGCCGCGAACCGCGCATCGACGCCCTGCTGCGCAGCTACGGGCTGGCCGCGTGACTCGCCGTACCGCGCCGGTGGATCGGAAAAGTGCGATCATGCAGGATCGCATTCCGGCTCGTGCGGTCGTGCACGACCGCCACGGTGCAACGCCATGAAAATCGCCTCCTGGAACGTCAACTCGCTGCACGTGCGCCTGCCGCACCTATGCGAGTGGCTGACCAGGGAGGCGCCGGACGTGGTCGCGCTGCAGGAAACCAAGACCGAGGACGCGAAATTTCCGCACGCCGCGTTCCACGAACTCGGCTACCACGCCGTGTGCGCCGGACAGAAGACCTACAACGGCGTGGCGATCCTCGCGCGCGAGCCGCCGCGCGAGTCGCGCGCCGACATTCCGGGCTTCGACGATCCGCAGCGGCGCGTGCTCGCCGCCAGCGTCGGCGATCTGCGCGTGGTCAATCTGTACGTGGTCAACGGCCAGGACGTCGGCAGCGACAAGTACGCCTACAAGCTCGACTGGCTGGCCAAGGTGCGTGCCTACCTCGCCGCCGAGATGCAGCGTTTTCCACAAATGATCGTTTTGGGCGATTTCAACATCGCCCCGGACGACCGCGACGTGCACGATCCGGAACTGTGGCGCGAGCGGATCCTCTGCTCGACGCCGGAACGCGCGGCGCTGCGCGGGTTGTTCGATCTCGGACTGCACGACAGCTTCCGCTTGTTCGAGCCGGCCGGCGGCCACTATTCGTGGTGGGACTATCGCCAGGCCGCGTTCCGGCGCAATCTCGGCCTGCGCATCGACCTGATCCTGGCGAGCGAGGCGCTGCGCGCGCGCTGCCGTGGCGCCGGCATCGACCGCACGCCGCGCAGTTGGGAACGGCCGAGCGATCACGCCCCCGTCACGCTGGAACTCGCCGATGGCTGAGACCCCGGACCTGCCCGACTGGCCGGCCACGCTGGCCGACGCGGAGCTGGAGGAACTCGATCAGTTCCTGCGCGCCCACGCCGGCGAGGACGCGCTGCTGCTCGACGGCGTGCACGGCCTGCTCACCGCCAACGCGATCGGGCCGCAACCGGCCGCTCCGGAGGAGTGGCTGCCCGAAGTGCTGCACGAACCGTTCGCCGACGAGACCGAGGCGCGGCGCATCCTGGAACTGCTCGCGCGTCTCAACGAAGGTGTGGGCCTCGAGCTTGAGGGTGGCGCATACGAACCCATCCTCGGCGAGATCGAACTCGACGACGGCGACACCGCGTTGAGCGCCCAGGGCTGGTGCGAGGGCTTCGCGCGCGGCGTCGATCTGCGCGCGCGGCTGTGGGAGGCGCGGCTCGGCGTCGATACGCAACTGACCGAACTGCTCGGGCCGATCATGGCGCTGGCGGTCGACGAAGGCGTGTTCGAAACCGATGCCGACTTCGCGCCGCTGTCGGAAAGCGAATACGACGAATGCCTGGCGCAATTGCCGAACGCGGTCGGCGCGATCGCGCACTACTGGCGCGAACAGCCGCCGACGCCGGAGGAGCTCGCCAGCGTCCGCGCCGCCGGCGAAGACGACGCCGCGCGGCGGCGCCGCGGCGGCAAGTGGTTGCATTGAACGGTCGCTGCGCGGCGACGGCCGCGGATTCAGCGATTCGCGTCGGTGGGCCCGAGCCGGCGCGCGAAGAAGTCCGCGATGGTGCGATAGGCGTGCGTGCGCATCGCCGGCGTCGACAGGCCGTGCTTGCCGCCGGGATAGGTCATCAGCTCGAACAAGCTGCCGCGTTCCTGCAAGGCGGCCATCAGCTCGGTCGAATGGGTGAACAGCACGTTGTCGTCGGCCATGCCGTGCATCAACAGCAACGGTGAACGCAGGCCGTCGAGCCAGTGCCGCACGTCGGCGAGCTCGTAGCCGCGCGGATTGCGCTCGGGCGTGTCGAGGTAGCGCTCGGTATACGCGGTATCGTAGCGGCGCCAGTCGACCACCGGCGCCACCGCCACGCCGGCGGCGATCTCGTCGGAATCGCGCGCGAGCAGCATCGCCGTGAGATAGCCGCCGTAGCTCCAGCCGAACACGCCGATGTGCGCGCCGTCCACCCACGGCTGACGCTTGAGCCAGGCGATGCCGGTCGCTTGATCCTCGACGTCGAGCCGGCCGAACTGGCGGTATATGCCGTCGCTGAAACGCCGGCCGCGGCGCGCCATGCCGCGGTTGTCGAGTGAGAACACGGCGTAGCCGTGCTGCGCCAGGTACTCGGCGAAGTAATCCACCCAGCCGCGCACGACCACCTGGCCGTGCGGCCCGCCATAGTACGTATCGACCACCGGATAGCGTCGCGCCGGATCGAAGCCGAGCGGCCGGTACAGTCGATAGTACAGCGTCTGTCCGTCGGCCGCGGCGAGGGTGCCGAATTCCGGTACGACGTGCGCGTCGCGGTACGGCCAGTACGGGTGCCGCGCATCGAGCGGGTTCCGCTCGACGTAGGCGCGCAGCCGGCCGTCGGCCTCGTGCACCGCGACCCGCGGCGGCGTGTTCGGATCGGCGAAGGTATCGACATAGAAGCGCGCGTCCCTGGCGAACACCGCCGCATGCACGCCGTCCTCGCGACTGATGCGGCGCGGCGCCTGCGCGGTGCGGCCGTCGAGCGTGAGCACGTAGAGCTGCCGATCGGGGACGAAGTCGCGATTGCTGTCGACGTAGACGAGCCCGGCGCGTTCGTCCACCGCGAGCACGCCATCGACGTTCCAGTCGCCGGCGCTGACGGCGCGGACCAGCGTGCCGGCCATGGTATACAAATACACATGATGCCAGCCGCTGCGGTCGCTGCCCCACAGGAAGCCGGCGTCGTCGGCGAGAAAGCGCAGGTCGTCGTTGAGGTCGATCCAGGTGTCGCTGGTTTCGGTGAGCAATGTGCGCGAGACGAGGCTGGCCGCCTCGACCCGGATCAGGTCCAGGCGTCGCTGGTCGCGCGTCAGCCGCTGCCAGGCGAAGGCCTGGCCGTTCGGCAGCCAGTCCAGCCGGGCGAGATAGAAGTCGCCGTCGCCGGTAGCGACGAACCGCGCCGCGCCGCCCGTCGGCGCGATCACGCCGAGCCGCACGGCGACATTCGCGCCGCCGGCGGCCGGGTAGCGCTGCTCGATCACCGCGGTGTGATCGGCGTAGACCTCGAAGCGCTTGACCACCGCCACCGGCGCCTCGTCGTAGCGCTCGAACGCGATCGCCGATTCGTCCGGCGCCCACCAGTAGCCGTGGGCGCGACCGAGTTCCTCCTGGGCGATGAACTCGGCCTCGCCGTTGTGCACCGTGCCGCCGCCGTCGTCGGTGAGCGGCCGCGGCGGGCCGCCGGCGAGGTCGATCAGCCAGAGATTGCCCTTGCGCACGTAGGACACGTATCGGCCGCGCGGCGAGACCTGCGGATCGAGCACCGCGCCGCCGGTGGCGAGTTCGCGCAAGGCGCGCGCTGGCGGCACGGTCAGATCGTACAAGTATAATTTGTCACCTAGTGGAAAAAGCAATTTCTTGCCATCCGGCGCCCAGACGTAGTCGACGATGCCGTGGCGGCCGGCGCTGCGCGCGCGCTCGCGGCGCGCCAGTTCCTCCGCCGACAGCCGCTCGCCGTGCGGCGCCAGCACGCGCGCATCGACCAGGCGGCGGGTCGTGCCGCGGCGTACGTCGTACTCCCAGAGATCGAACGTGGTCTGGTCGTCGGCCTGGGCGCGCAGGAAGGTCACCCGCTGGCCGTCGGGCGCGATGCTCAGGTGCAGCGGCGCCGCGCCGCTCAGGCTGCCGCCGCCGTAGATGCGCTCGATGCTGAGCTTCTCCGCGTGCGCCGCGGCGGCGGCGAGCGCAAGCCAACCGAACCAGAGGACGCCGCGCATGCCGCACTCCCCGACCGGAACGCGGTGATTATCGACGCCGGCGCGCCGCGGCGCCAGCGGCGCTCAGCGCGGGGCGTCCTGGCCGGATTCCTGCGCCGGTGCGGTCGGCCGCGCGGCTTTGCAAGCGCCTCACTTGCCGATGCAGAACGTGGCGAAGATCGCGCCGAGCAGGTCGTCGCTGCGAAACTCGCCGGTGATCTCGCCGAGCGCCTGCTGCGCCAGCCGCAATTCCTCCGCAGCGAGCTCGCCGGCGCGTTCGCCGAGGCGGCGCTCCGCCGCCGCGAGACACGCCGCCACCCGCTCGAGCGCCTGGACGTGGCGCGCGCGCGCGCTGAACGCGCCCTCCGCGGCCTCGCCGCGACCGGCCAGGCGCACCAGCTCGCCGCGCAGCAGGTCGAGGCCGTCGCCGCGTTGCGCGGAAATATACAAATGTACTTCGTCGTCGCGCCGTTCGACGCGCGCCGGCTCGCCGGAGCGATCGATCTTGTTGTGCACGATCAGCCGGGTCGCACCGGCGGGCACTTCACCGAGCAGCGCGCGATCGGCCTCGCCGTCCTCGGTGACCAGCAGCACGACGTCGGCGCGCGCCAGCTCGGCGCGTGCGCGGCGCATGCCCTCCTGCTCGATCGGGTCGGCCGAATCGCGTAGGCCGGCGGTATCAACCAGGGTGAGGGCGATGCCGTCGAGCGTCACGCTTTCGCGCAGCACGTCGCGCGTGGTGCCGGGCAGCGCGGTGACGATCGCGCGCTCGCTCTGCGCCAGCGCATTGAGCAGACTCGACTTGCCGGCGTTCGGCGCGCCGACGATGACCGCGTGCAGACCGTCGCGCAGGACGACGCCGCGCCGCGCCGCGGCGAGCAGGTCGGCGAGCGCGCCGCGCAGCGCCGCCAGCTCGGCGCCGAGCTCCGGTGCGCCCAGGAAATCGATCTCCTCCTCGGGGAAGTCGAGCGCCGCCTCGAGCCAGGCGCGCAGCCGCACCAGCGCCGCGAACAGCCCCTGCACGCGCGCGGAGAATTCGCCTTCGAGGCTGCGCAGCGCCGCGCGCGCCGCGGCTTCCGAGCCGGCGGCGATCAGATCGGCGACCGCCTCGGCCTGCACCAGATCGAGCTTGCCGTTGAGGAAGGCGCGCTCGGAGAATTCGCCCGGGCGGGCGGGACGCGCGCCGAGCGCGCAGACCCGCGCCAGCAGCAGTTGCAGCACGATCGGGCTGCCATGGGCGTGCAGCTCGAGCACGTCCTCGCCGGTGAACGAGTGCGGCGCGGCGAAGTACACCATCAGGCCGCGGTCGAGCGGCGCGCCGGCGGCGTCGTAAAAAGTGCAAAAGTGGAAAACGCGCGGCCGCGGGCGGCGGCGCGTGAGCGCGCGCGCGATGGCGCGGGCGCGCGGCCCCGACACGCGCACGATGCCGATGCCGCCGGCGCCGGGCGGCGTGGCGATCGCGGCGATCGTGGCGCTGGCCGCGCGCATGGCCGCGCCGCCTCAGCGCGCTTTCGCCTCCGCGGTCTCCAGCCGGCGGGTGATGATCCATTGCTGCAACAGGCCGAGACCGCCGTTGACCGCGTAATAGAGCACCAGGCCGGCCGGGAAGAACAGGAACAGCACGGCGAAGATCAGCGGCATGGTCTTCATCATGCGCGCCTGCATCGGATCCATGCCGGGCGAGGTCGGCGACAGCCACTGCGCGCCGAGCATGATCGCGCCGTTGATGATCGGCAGCACGTAGTACGGATCCGGCGCGGACAGGTTCTGGATCCAGCCGAAGAACGGCGCCTGGCGCAGCTCCACGCTTTCCAGCAGCACGTAGTAGAGCGCGAAGAACACCGGGATCTGGATCAGGATCGGCAGGCAGCCGCCGAGCGGATTGATCTTTTCCTTCTGGTACAGCTCCATCATCGCCGCGTTCATCTTCTGGCGGTCGTCGCCATAGCGTTCCTTGAGCGCTTCCAGCCGCGGTTGCAGCCGGCGCATCTTCGCCATCGAACGGAACTGCGCCTCGCTCAGCTTGAACATCGCCAGCTTGATCACGAGCACCAGCAAGATGATGGCGAGCCCCCAGTTGCCGACCAGCGTGTGGAACTTGACCAGGATCCAGTGCATCGGCTCGGCGATCGGCGTGAGCAGGCCGTAGTCGGCGGTGAGACCGAGCCCCTTGGCGATGCCGGCCTGTTCGATCGCGTCGAGCTGGCTCTCCAGGGTCGGACCGAGGTACAGGTGCGAGACCAGCGTGCGCTGCGCCCCCGGTTCGACGCGGATCGCCGGCGACAGCGTGCTGATCCGGTAGCGGGTGGTGCCATCCGGCGCCGTCACCAGCGCGCTCGAATACTCGTCGGTCTCGGCCGCCGGCGGAATCCAGGCGGCGAAGAAATAGTGCTGCAGCATCGCCGCCCAGCCGCCGGCGAACGTCGCCTTGAGCGGGTTGCCGGCGAACTGGTCGAAGGCGAGTTTCTTGAACTTGTCCTGCGGGCTGTACCAGGCGGCGCCGACGAAGGCGTAGCGTTCCGGATTGTTGAACGACAGCCCGCCCGGCACCGCCGGCGGCACGCGCTGCAACTGGCGATACTCGTTGCCGGTCCAGGCCTGGGTGCCGGCGTTGGCGATCTCCACGCGGCTCTCGATGAGATAGCTGCCGCGGGTGAAAACGTATACTTTGCGCACTTGTACGCCGCTCGCGTCCTGCCAGGCGAGCGGCACCTCGAGGCGGTCCGTGCCCGGCGCGAGCGCGTAGCGTTCGGCCTCGGCGCGGTAGACGGTTTGATGATCCGGCGCCGGCGCGTCGGTACTGACCAGTCCGCTCTGGGCGACGAAGAACGTTGCCGGCTGATCGTCGAGCAGTCGCACCGGGCGGTCCTTCTCGTTCGGATCGACCGGATAGGCGAGCAGATCGGCGGCGACGATCGTGCCGCCGCGGGTGTCGATGACGAGATGCAGCACATCGGTGCGCACCTCGATCCGCGGCGCGGGTGCGGCCGGCGGCGACGGCGCGACCGGCACCGGCGCGGCGCTGCCGCTGGCGCGCGGAATCTCCGCGCTCGGGTTGCTCGCGCTCGCCGCGGCGGTCGGCTTGGCCGTGTCCGGCGCAACCGCCGGCTTGGGGCCGTAATCCTGCTCCCAGGCCTGCCACAGCAGGAAGGCGACGAAAGCGAGGGCGAAGAGCAGGAACGATCGGGTCGAGGACATGTGCCTGGCTGCTGTCGGGACCGCCGCGCGTGTGCGCGCCGCGGGCATTGCTGTCGGAAGACCGTCGGAGGCGCCGCATTCGCTGGAGCGGGCGCGGCGGCGCCGGTGGGATCACGAACCGGCGCGCATTGTGCCGGGCGCGGAGGTTTCGTTCAACGCCGCGGCGAGCCGGCGCCAGAGCGCGGCGAGTTCGGCGCGCAGCGCGGCGTTGTCGGCGGCCGCGGCGCGGGCGCGCGCCACCACCAGCAGATCGAGCGCCGGCAGCGCGGCGCGATTCAGGCGGAAACTTTCCCGGATCACGCGGCGGATGCGGTTGCGCACCACGGCGTGTTTGCTGACCCGCCGCGATACGGCGATGCCGAGCCGCGCGAGCGCCGCGGCGCTCGGGCGATATTCGACGGCGAAGCAGGGTGTCGCACAACGCGCACTCGCCGCGCGCAACGCGGCGAAATCGGCGCGGCGAAGCAGACGGGCGTGGCGCGGCAGACCAAGATCCGCCATCGCCGCGGCCGGGTTCAGGGGATCAGGCGCTTGCGTCCCTTGGCGCGGCGCGCATTGAGCACGAGCCGGCCGCCGCGGGTCTTCATGCGCGCACGAAAGCCGTGGGTGCGGGCGTGCTTGAGCTTGCCGGGTTGGAAGGTGCGTTTCATGGCAGCGTCCAAGTGCGATCAAAAAGGCGGGAGAGTGTAGAGGCTGCCTGGCGACGGTGTCAATGCAAGGCGGCTTGGCGCGGCCCGCAAGCTGGGGGTAGACTGCCGCTCTTACGCAATCCGAACGACGCAAGCGATGAGCGAGTTGTGGCGGCGCTGTCTGGATCGCCTGGAAGGCGAGTTCAGCGTCGAGGACATGCACACCTATCTTCTGCCGCTGCAGGCCAGCGAAGACGCGGAGGGCATGCGTCTGCTCGCGCCGAACGCCTACACGCTCGACATCGTCAAGGCGGAATTCCTGCCGCGCATCGGCCAGGTGTTGAACCATCTGCACGGCGCGCCGATGAAACTCCGGCTCGAAGTGGGTGCGCTCGCCGGGCGGCGTCCCGAGAAGGCGAGCGGCAAGACGCCGGCGAACGACGCGGCGGAACTCGAGACCAATCTCGATCCGCATTACACCTTCGATTCGTTCGTCGAAGGCAAGTCGAACCAGCTCGCCAAGGCCTCCGCCATCCAGGTGGCGAACAACCCCGGGCGCGCCTACAACCCGCTGCTGCTGTACGGCGGCACCGGGCTCGGCAAGACGCATCTGATGCACGCCGCCGGCAACCTGATCCGCGCCAACGATCCGGCGACCAAGGTGATGTACCTGCGCTCCGAGCAGTTCGTCAGCGCCATGATCGACGCGCTGCGCACCAAGCGCATGGACGATTTCAAGCGTCGCTTCCGCGACGTGGATGCGTTGCTGATCGACGACATCCAGTTCTTCGCCGGCAAGAACACCACCCAGGAGGAGTTCTTCCACACCTTCAACGCCCTGTTCGAAGGCAAGCAGCAGATCATCCTCACCTGTGATCGCTATCCGAAGGAGGTCGACAACCTCGAACCGCGGCTGAAGTCGCGCCTGGGCTGGGGCCTGTCGGTCGCGATCGAGCCGCCGGATTTCGAGACCCGCGCCGCGATCCTGCTGAGCAAGGCGGCCGCCCGCGGCCTGGACATGCCGGAGAAGGTCGCGTTCCTGATCGCCAAACGCATGCGCTCGAACGTGCGTGACCTGGAAGGGGCGCTCAACACGCTCGCCGCCCGCGCGAATTTTCTCGGCCAGCCGATCACCGAGGAATTCGCCCAGGAAACCTTGCGCGATCTGCTGACGGTACACAGCCAGGCGATCACGCTGTCGAACATCCAGAAGACGGTGGCAGACTATTACCAACTGCGCCTGTCGGATCTCTTGTCCATGAATCGCAGCCGTTCGCTCGCGCGACCGCGACAGATCGCGATGACACTGGCGAAGGAGCTCACCGAGCACAGCCTGCCGGAGATCGGCAAGGCCTTCGGCGGGAGGGATCACACCACCGTGCTGCACGCCTGCCGCACGGTGCGCGAATTGCGCCAGATCGACGGCAAGATCCGCCAGGATTGGGAAAAACTCTTGCGCGAATTGACCGGCTAGCTGTGGACAAACTGTGCAACAATTCGCACCGCGCGGTTATCCACAAAAGACGCACAGGGAAAGCGCTGGGAACACGAGCCGCTAGAATCGAATAATTCATTGAATTAGAAAGAAAATATCTCCAAACTCTGTCATCCACAGCCCCTATTACAAAAGCTCATTTCTAGGGAGAGCTATGCAATTCAGCATTCAGCGTGAAGTCTTGCTCAAGCCCCTGCAGCAAGTGATCGGCGTGGTCGAGCGTCGGCAAACGCTGCCGGTGCTGTCGAATTTGCTGGTGGTCGCCGCCGACGGCCGGGTGACTTTCACCGGCACTGATCTCGAAGTGGAGATGTCGGCGAGCATCGCGGCGCAAGGGGCACAGGCGGGCGAAATCACCTTGCCGGCGCGCAAGCTGTTCGACATCTGCCGCGCCTTGCCGGACGGCAGCCAGGTGCAATTCAAACTGTCGGGGGATCGGGCGACGGTCAGTTCCGGGCGGAGCCGCTTTACCTTGGCGACGCTGCCGGCAACCGAGTTTCCGGTGATCGACAAAATCGAACTGGTCGAACGGGTAACCTTGCCCGAAGGCACGTTGAAGGAGTTGATGGATCGCACCGCCTTCGCCATGGCGAACCAGGATGTGCGCTACTACTTGAACGGTCTGCTGGTCGACCTGCGCGAGCGGGCACTGCGCTGCGTGGCGACGGACGGGCATCGGTTGGCGCTGTGCGAGACCGAACTGGGCGCGATCAGCGCCTCGCCCCGGCAAATCATCATCCCGCGCAAAGGTGTGTTGGAACTGCAAGGCCTGTTCGCCGCCGGCGAGGGCGAGGTGGAGCTGGAATTCGGCCGCAACCACCTGCGCATACGGCGCGACGGCGTGGTGTTTACCTCGAAGTTGATCGACGGCCGCTTCCCCGATTACGAGGCCGTCATCCCGATCGGCGCCGACAAGGAAGTGCGGATTGAGCGCGAAGCCTTCCGCGGTGCGTTGCAGCGCGCGGCGATCCTGTCGAACGAGAAGTATCGCGGTGTGAAGCTGGACGTCGGGCCGAATCGGCTGCGCATCGTCGCGCACAACCCCGAGCAGGAAGAGGCGGTCGAGGAACTGGAGGCGCAGACCGGCGGCAGCGAGCTCAGCGTCGGTTTCAATGTCAACTATCTGCTGGACGCGCTCAACGCCTTGACCGGAGACGAGGTGCTGCTGTGCCTGCGCGACGCGAATTCGAGCTGCCTGCTGCGCACGCCGGACAGCGAGAAGTCGCGGCACGTCATCATGCCGCTGCGGCTCTGATCGCGATTCCTTCGAGGCGGGCGTCCGACGCGGGATGCAGGCGTGCATCTGCGTGAGCTGCGCCTGCGCGACCTGCGCAACATCGCTACGCTCGACGTCGCGCTGGAGCGCGGCATCAGTATTTTCATCGGCGCCAACGGGGCCGGCAAGACCAGCATCCTGGAAGGCGCCTACCTGCTCTCGCACGCGGAGAGTTTTCGCGCCTCCCGCGCCGAGGTGCTGATTCGTCGCGGCGCCGGCGGCTTGTCGGTGTACGCGGAGGTCGAGCGCAGGATCGGGCCGGTCCGGCTCGGTCTCGCCCGGCGCGATAGCCGCTGGGAGGCAGCGGTCAACGGCGCACCCGCGGCGAATCTAGGCGCCTTGCTGCGCGAATTCGCCTTGGTGTGCTTCGAGCCAGGCAGCCATAGCCTGATTTCCGGCAGCAGCCTGTTGCGGCGCCGTTTCCTGGACTGGAGCGTGTTCCACGTGGAACCGGATTACTGGCTGCAGGCCCGGCGCTATCAGCGCGCCCTGCGGCAGCGCAACGCTTGGCTCCGGCAGCCAGGTGCCGATTCGGAGCTCGAGGCGTGGGACGCCGAGCTCGCACTCAC
Source organism: Rhodanobacteraceae bacterium (assembly GCA_021325475.1). Taxonomy (GTDB): domain Bacteria; phylum Pseudomonadota; class Gammaproteobacteria; order Xanthomonadales; family Rhodanobacteraceae; genus Rudaea. Next base: position 16,160 of record JAJPHA010000027.1, read on the forward strand.
CGGCACGATGATGGCAGCGGCTCGCGAACGCCACTTTGCCAACTTCGCCGAGGAACTTCAGGGAGTTCTGGCTGGCTTGCTTCCGGAACTGGGCGAACCGCGGGCGAGCCTCCATCGCGGCTGGCCGGAAGCCCAAGACCTGGCGGGGGCATTGCGTCGGGCCCATGGCCGCGATCGTCAGCGCGGACACACAACGCTGGGACCGCACCGGGCGGACTGGAACATCTCCTTTGCCCTGGCGCCCGGCCGGGACGAACTCTCCCGCGGCCAGGAAAAATTGTGCGCCCTGGCTTGCGTGCTCGCGCAGGCGCGATGGTATGCGAGGGAGCAGGGCGAGTGGCCGGTGGTCGTGCTGGATGATTTCGCGTCGGAGCTCGACATCGCACACCAGACCGCCGTCGCCAGATTGCTTGCCGAAGGGCCGGATCAGATCCTGGTCTCGGGTATCGAGGTACCGGAAAGTCTGCGGGCGGCTGGGCCGCTGCGCGTGTTCCATGTGGAACATGGCATGGCGCGATGCTTGGTATAATCGATCGATTGAGTGTGTTTCCCCAACTCCGCCCTGGACGGCGCCTGCCGAAAGTGATCCGGATGAGCCAGCCAAACCCCGCAACCGATCAATACGACGCCAGTAAAATCAAGGTCTTGAAGGGGCTGGACGCCGTCCGCAAGCGGCCGGGCATGTACATCGGCGACACCGACGATGGCACCGGCCTGCATCACATGGTGTTCGAGGTGGTCGACAACTCGATCGACGAGGCCTTGGCCGGCTACTGCGACCATGTGGTGGTGACCGTCCATGCGGACGGCTCGGTGAGCGTCGCCGACAACGGCCGCGGCATCCCGGTGGACATGCACGAGGAGGGCCGCTCCACCGCCGAGGTGGTGATGACCGTGCTGCACGCCGGCGGCAAGTTCGACGACAACTCCTACAAGGTCTCCGGCGGCCTGCACGGCGTCGGCGTGTCGGTGGTCAATGCGCTGTCGGAACATTTGTGGCTCTCGATCGACCGCGACGGCCATCGCCATGAACAGGAATACCGTCTGGGTGAGCCGCTGTATCCGCTGCGCCGCGTCGCCCCTTCGAACCGACGCGGCACCACCGTGCGCTTCAAGCCGAGCGGCGAGATCTTTTCCAACACCGAGTTCCATTACGACATCCTCGCCAAACGCCTGCGTGAGCTGTCGTTCCTCAACTCTGGCGTCAAGATCGAACTGATCGACGAGCGCGTCGGCAAGAGCGACGTGTTCCAGTACGAAGGCGGCATCCGCTCGTTCGTCGAGCACCTGGCGCAATTGAAGATGCCGCTGCACCCCAGCGTGATCACGCTCGGCTCCGCCCAGGAAGGCATCCGGGTCGACGTCGCCATGCAGTGGACCGACGCCTATCAGGAAACGGTGTTCTGCTTCACCAACAACATCCCGCAGAAGGACGGCGGCACCCATCTCGCCGGTTTCCGCGCCGCGCTCACGCGCACGCTCGGCAATTACATCGAGGCGAGCAATCTGCTCAAGTCCGCCAAGGTCGCGCTGTCCGGCGACGACATGCGCGAGGGCCTGATCGCGGTGCTGTCGGTGAAAATGCCGGACCCCAAGTTCTCCTCGCAGACCAAGGACAAGCTCGTTTCCTCCGAGGTCAAGGGTGCGGTCGAATCGATCGTCAACGCCAAGCTCGAGGAATTCCTGCTCGAGAATCCGGCCGAGGCGCGCGCGATCGCCGCGAAGGTGGTGGACGCCGCGCGCGCGCGCGAAGCGGCGCGCAAGGCGCGCGAGATGACCCGACGCAAGGGCGCGCTCGACATCGCTGGTCTGCCCGGCAAGCTCGCCGACTGCCAGGAGAAGGATCCGGCGCTGTCCGAGCTGTTCATCGTCGAGGGCGATTCCGCCGGCGGCTCGGCGAAGCAGGGGCGCAACCGCAAGTACCAAGCGGTGCTGCCGCTCAAGGGTAAAATTCTAAATGTGGAAAAAGCGCGTTTTGATAAAATGTTGTCTTCCGCCGAGGTCGGCACGCTGATCACTGCGCTCGGCTGCGGCATCGGCAAGGAGGAATTCAACATCCAGAAGCTGCGCTACCACCGCATCATCATCATGACCGACGCCGACGTCGACGGCTCGCACATCCGCACCCTGCTGCTGACCTTCTTCTACCGCCAGATGCCGGAGCTGATCGAACGCGGCCACGTCTACATCGGTCTGCCGCCGCTGTACAAGGTCAAGCAAGGCAAGCAGGAGCTGTATCTCAAGGACGCCGCCGCGCTGAACGCGTACCTGATCGCCAGCGCCGTCGATGGTGCGCAGTTGCGCTACGCCGCGGATGCGCCGCCGCTCACCGGCACCGGCCTCGAGCGGCTGCTGCTCGACTATCACGCCGCGCTGGACCAGATCGAACGCCTCGGCCAGCGTTGCGATGCCAGCGTGCTGCAGGCGATGCTCGACGTGGCCACGCCCGCCGCCGAGCAATGGCAAGACGCCGAAGTCCTGCAAGGCTGGATCGCGCGACTGACCGCCAAGCTCAACGCGCAAGGCCTCGGCCGTCCGGTGTATCGGTTGCAATGGCGCGCGGCGACGCTCGAGCATCCGGCGGCGCTCGTGATCGAGCGCGAGCATCACGGCCTGCGGCACACGCAAGCGCTGCCTGCGGCGTTCTTCGCCGGCTCGGAATTCCGGCCGATCGCCGACATCGCCGCCAAGCTCGACGGTCTCCTCCAGGCCGGCGCGGAGATCCGGCGCAACGACGCCGCGGCGCGGGTGACGACATTCGCCGAGGCCGATGCGTGGTTGCTCGAACAGGCCAAGAAGGGGCGCACGATCCAGCGCTTCAAGGGACTCGGCGAAATGAATCCGGATCAGCTCTGGGAAACGACGGTGAATCCGGATACCCGCCGGCTGTTGCAGGTGAGCATCGAGGACGCGGTCGCCGCGGATCAGATCTTCTCGACGCTGATGGGGGATGTGGTCGAGCCGCGCCGCGACTTCATCGAACAGAATGCATTGCGGGTCGCCAATCTCGATGTCTGAGCGGCGCGGCTCGAGTCGGCACTAGGCTCGCGCCTCCCGCGCTCGCCAAGTGCCCCGGCCCTCGGCCTCCTGCCTCGGGCGTTCGGCCCTTGCGGCCTGCCACCGGCAGGCCGCATGCCGTGCGGCACCGGGCCTCACCCGCGCCGCGACTTCATCGAACAGAATGCATTGCGGGTCGCCAATCTCGATGTCTGAGGTTGGGGGAGTGGGAAGTGGGAAGTGGGGAGTGGGACGAGCTGACGGGAATCGGAAGCGGGTGAGCGGTGAGCGGTGAGCGGTGAGCGGAAAGAGCTGCGCCGCCCTCAGCCCTCAGCCCTCAGCCCTCAGCCCTCAGTCCTCAGCCCTCAGCCCTCAGCCCTCAGCTTGAATTCCGTCCACCCGTTGCGATTTCGTTAACGCAATCGTCGGCCACGAATTTTGTGCGGCGGCAGCTTGAGCTTGGCCGGGCGCAGGGTTACCCTCGTTTTCTCCCGGCTGCGTTCCAGCAACCAACAAGAATTTCGAGGAGCCGATCATGACGAAAGCGAGAAGCGGGCTGATGCGAACCTTGTGCGGCATCGGCATGGCGCTGCTGTTGGCGCTGACGAGCGGCGTCGCATTGGCGAAGAAGGAAGACGAGAGCCGCTATCCGAACGCCAGCCGCACCGCACCGAAGAGCGATCTGACCAGTTCCTCCGATCAGAAGGCGTTGCAGGCGGGTCTCGATGCGCTCAATGCCGGCGAAGACACCAAGGCGCTGGAACTGCTGCAGAAGGTGCTCGACACCAGCAAGAGCAAGTACGCCCGCGGCATCGCCCTCGAAGGCATCGGCAACGCCAAGTACAACTCCCAGGACTACGCCGGCGCGATCGCGGCGTTCAAGCAGTTGCTCGAACTGAATTCGGTTCCGAACGACGCCTATTTCGACTCGATGTACTACCTCGCCGCGGCCTACGCCGCCGATGGCCAATACCAGGCGGCGCTCGACCAATTGAAGACCTGGCGCGAGCAGGGCAAACGCGAGACCGCCGATTCCTATGCGCTCGAGGGCAATGCCTACTACCAGTTGCACAAGTACCCCGAGGCGATCGCCGCGATCAAGAAGGCGCAATCGCTCAGCGATCATCCGAAGGAATCGTGGAACAGCATTCTGATGGCGAGCTACGCCGAGACCGGCCAGAGCGCGCAGGCGGCGGGCGTGATCGACGAGCAGCTGGCGAAGGATCCGACCAACAAGCAGCTCATCCACAACGCGCTCGTGATCTACATCCAGACGGATCAGGTGGACAAGGCGCTGGCCCTACTCGAGCGCGAGCGCAAGCAGGGCCTGATCGACAGCGAGGGCGATTACGTCTCGGCGGCCAAGTTCTACGCCAACATCGCGCAGAGCGGCGACAAGCCGGACGTCGCGGTGAAGGGCGCCGAACTGCTGCAGGAAGGCATCGCCAAGAACATCGTCAAGGCGAGCGCGGACAACTACAAGCTCGAGGGCGATCTGTACCTGGTGGCGCAGGAACAGGACAAGGCGCTCGCGGCGTACAACAAGGCCGCGCCGCTGGCGAGCAACGGCGACATCGACTACACCCGTGCCCAGCTCCTGGGCGCGCAGCAGAACTGGGCGGAGGCCAAGAGCGTGATCCAGAAAGCGATCGCGCGCGGCGTCAGCCACAAGGGCAAGGCCTATCTGCTGCTCGGCAAACTCGATCTCGCCCTCGGCGACAAGGCTGGGGCGAAGACCGCCTTCCAGCAGGCCGAGGCGGACGCCGAGACGCGCGCCGAGGCGGCCGAGCAACTGCAGAAGTTGCAGGCGGCGAAAAAGTGAGGAAGGATAGCGGCGAACGCTAGAGCATCTATACAAACCTGGGGCGCTGGTGTAACGTACCGCGCCCTCCGTCGAGGAACCCGTGAACCTGCGTGCCGAAGCGCCGGCCGACGCGGGCAACGATTACTGATACCGGTCCAAACTGATGGCGTACGACCTGTACCAACCGACCCGCGAGCCGTTCAACTGGCGCCGCACCATTGGCCTTGCCGCGACGTTCGCGCTGCACGCGTTCGCGTTCATGATGCTGATCGCGCCGGTGACGCCGCCGAAGCCGAAAGACAAGGAAAAGGAGAACGTGGTGCGGGTCGAGTTCATCGAACCGCCGCCGCCGCCGCCGCCGCCACCACCGCCGCCGCCGGAGCCGCCGAAGAAGCCGCCGCCGAAGGTGGTGGAGAAGATCAAGTTGGCGCCACCGCCGCCCGCGCCGCCGCCGGCGCCGGTGGAAGCGCCGCCCACCCCGATGTCCATCCCGACGCCGCCGGCGCCGCCCGCGCCGCCGCCGCCGCCGTCGGACATCGCGCCGAGCGAGAACGTCAGTTACCGCAAGTGGCGGCCGCCGAAATACCCACCGCAGGCGCTGCGCGAGCATCACGCCGGCAAGGTGATCCTGAAGGTGCTGATCGGCGTGGACGGTTCGCCGAAGGAAATCACCGTGGAGAAATCCAGCGGCTTCCGCGAACTGGATCAGGCCGCGATCGCCGCGGTCAAGACCTGGACCTTCAACCCCGGCGTGCGCAACGGCAAGCCCTATGAGGGCTATGCCCTGGTGCCCTTTGATTTCAATTTGAACGAGCTTTGAGCGTCGCGGCCGGTAGCCAAGCGCCACGACGTAGTGCCACACTAGACCACCACACTTCAAGGGTAGCGTTATGCAACAAGATGCAGCTCAAACTCAACCCGTCCCGCCGGCGGCCGAGACCGCGTCCGCGGCGGCGAATCCGGCCATGCCCGCCGCGGGGCACAGCGATGCCGCTGCCCTCACGCAGATGGGTTTCGACCATCTGATCCGCAACTTCGACGCGCTCGGCTGGGTCGTCTTCCTGGTGCTGACGCTGATGTCGATCGGCTCCTGGCTGTTCATCGTCATCAATGCCTGGCGCGTGCTCGCCATCCGCAGCCGCGCCGATCACGTCCGCCAGATGTTCTGGGAGACGACCTCGGCGCAGGACGCGGTGCGTTTCATGGAGGATCAGCCCTCGTGGGAGCCGTTCTCCAAGATCGCGCTGGATTGCGCCTCGGCTGCCGCGCACCATCAGCGGCATGAAGGCAGCCGCCTGGTGGAGGCGCTGAACCGTTCCGAGTTCATCGATCGCGCTCTGCGTCAGGGCGTGGCGCGCGAGAGCGCACGCCTCGAAGGCGGCCTGACCTGGCTCGCCACCACCGGCTCGACCGCGCCGTTCGTCGGTCTGCTCGGCACGGTGTGGGGCATCTATCACGCGCTGATCCGCATCGGCGCGTCCGGCAACGCCGGCATCGAGACCGTGGCCGGTCCGGTCGGCGAGGCGCTGATCATGACCGCGATCGGTCTCGGCGTCGCCATCCCGGCGGTGCTGGCCTACAACGTCTTCATCCGCGCCAACCGCGTGACCAACGCCCAGTTCGACGAATTCGCGCACGATCTGCACGACTTCTTCGCCACCGGCGCGCGCGTGGATACCGGCGCCGCCGCCGCCATGGTCGCGCCGAAGCAGAGCGCGGCGCCGAGGAAGTAAGCCATGGCGTTCAGCAGCGGCAACATGGGCGGGGTGATGGCGGAGATCAACGTCACGCCGTTGGTCGACGTCATGCTCGTGTTGCTCATCATCTTCATGATCACGGCGCCGCTGGCCGCGCACAAGATCAAGGTCGAGCTGCCGATCGCCAGCCTGGAGAAACCGCCGGAGGAAGTCGCCAGCCAGCCGATCACGCTGACGATCAAGGCCACCGGCGATCTGTACTGGAACGACGATCCGGTCACCGAGGCGACGATGCAGGCGCAACTGCGCGTCGCCGCGCAGCGCACGCCGCAGCCGGAGCTGCAGATCCGCGCCGATCGCGACACCGAGTACCAGCTGATCTCGACCATCATGTCCGACGCCAAGAACGCCGGCATGGTCAAGCTCGGCTTCATCACCCAGGCGCACGGCGCCGAGCCGCGCTGAACGCGTACCCGAGGTTCAACCCATGGCATTCTCCACAGGCAGCAGCAGCGGACCGATGGCCGACATCAACGTGACGCCGCTGGTCGACGTCATGCTCGTGCTGCTCATCATCTTCATGATCACGGTGCCGATGCTCTCGCACAAGATCAAGATCGACCTGCCGCAACCGACCCCGCCGCCGCCGGTGCCGCCACCGCCGCCGCCGGAGCCGATCAATCTCGTGGTCAAGTCGAGCGGCCAGTTGTTCTGGAACGACACGCCGATCACCGAGGAGGCGCTGCAGGCCCAGCTCGGCATCCTCGCCAAGAAGGACCCGCGGCCGGAGAACCAGCCGGAGCTCAAGATCCGCGCCGATCGCAACACCAAGTATCAACTGATCGCCACGGTGATGGCCGACGCCAAGAACGCCGGCATGGTCAAGATCGGCTTCGTCTCGCCGCAGGGCGAGTAGCAGACGCGCACCGCACTCCGAGGAAGGTCTGATCCAACCCCGATGCCGCGGGCTTCGGCCGCGGCACCGCACCTCCACAACCCCCATCAAACCCTTGCTGTGCAAGGGTTTGATCGCCCCTTGACTCAAGGGGGCTGAAAGAACCGACGCCGCGGTATCCCCGCGGCGTTTTTCTTTCAGCCGCCGGCGAGGAGCGCGAGATACGCCCGCACCGTGGCGGCGAGTCCGGCGTACAGCGCCTCGCCGATCAGGGCATGGCCGATCGAGACTTCGGCGAGATACGGAATCGCCGCGACCAGCGCGCCGAGATTGGCCTGATTGAGATCGTGTCCGGCATTGACGCCGAGGCCCGCCGCACGCGCGCGTTCGGCGGCGGCGACGCATTGCGCGAGCGCCCGCGCCGGATCGCCGCGCGCGTGCGCCGCGGCATAGGGGCCGGTATAGATTTCCACACGGTCCGCGCCGATTGCGGCGGCACGCTCGAGCGCGCGCGCGTCGGCATCGACGAACAGGCTGACGCGGCAGCCGTGCGCCTTGAGCGCGGCGATGTGCGGGCGCAGGCGCTCGCCGTCGACGGCGAGGTCGAACCCATGGTCGGAGGTGATCTGGCCGTCGGCGTCGGGCACCAGCGTGCATTGCGTCGGTCGCGTTTCGGCGACCAGCGCGAGCAGGCCGGGATAGCCCGGACGCGGCGGCGCGAACACGTTGCCTTCGATGTTGAACTCGGCGCGACCGCGGCACAGTTGCGCCAGCGCGCGCACGTCGTCGGCGCGGATGTGGCGCTGGTCCGGCCGCGGGTGCACGGTGATGCCGCCGGCGCCGGCCTCGAGACAGACCCGCGCCGCGGCCGGCACGCTCGGTTCGGCGCCGCCGCGTGCGTTGCGCAACACCGCGATCTTGTTGAGGTTGACGCTGAGCAGGGTCATGCGCACACCGGAAGCGTCGCCGCGCGCAGCATACGCAAGCACATCGGCGCGCGCTAGCGGCGGCTCACGGCGCGGAACGTCGGCACCGGCCAGCGCGTGCGCGGCGCGATCCGCTCGATGCCGGCGAAGTCGACGCGCACGGCGGTCACCGCGCCGCGCGCATCGCGCGCGAAGCTCGCCTCGCAACTGCCGTCGTCCGCCGCGAACCGGTCGGGTGCATACGGGGCGAGCGCGATCGCCGCCTGTCCGCTCAGTTGCAGACGCAGCCTATCGTCGCGCACGCTGATCCGCGCCAAGGTGTCGGCGTCCACCCGGTAGTCGCCGGTGTAGTCATGCAGGCGCTCCGGCGCGAGCGCGAGCGTGCCGCGCGCGAGCCGCGGCGCCTGCCGGCTCAGGCGTTGGGCGAGCACGTGCACGCCGTTGCGGCTCGCCACCGCGCTGGTCACCACACCGGCTTCGCGCTGGAACGACAGCACGAAGGCATCGTCGCGCGGCGCAAAGACATCCTCGCCGAGCGCGCGCAGCGGCGTCGGCGGCGCGCCCTGCCACTGCGCCGTGAGCGTGCCCGCGTTCGCGCGCACGATGACGGCCGGACCGTCGCGCACCTGATACAGGCCGGGGTAGGCGGCGAGATCGATCGTTGCGGGCGCGACGGCCGCCGGCGGTGGCGGCGGCGCCGCTTCGTGCTTGAGCCAGGCGAGGCCGAGCGGCGCGAGATCGGCGTCGCTGTCGCCGAGCAGCACGAGCGCCTGCTGGCGATCGGTGCGGAAGCCGAGGAACGCGGCGAATCCGGCGGTCACGCTCGCGCGCCAGACGATCGGCCAGGTCTGGCCGTCGGCCGTCGCCTCGACCAGATACCAGCTGAGTCCCGCGGTCTGCGGGCCGCGGCTCTCGCGCGGCTGCCGGGCGAGCAGCAGGGCGGCGCGCAGCGGCGAGGCCGGCGGATGCAGATTCGCGGCGAGAAAATCCATGAGATCGCCGAGCGTGGAACGCAAACCCGCCGCGCCCGCCAGCACGCCGAAATGCCAGTGCGGCGCGACCGTGCCGGCGGCATGTCCGGTGCGCAGCGCGGGATCGTCGTCGACACCGGTGTGGCGCAGCCCGAGCGGCTTCAGCACCTGTTCCTCGAGCGCCTGCGCATAGCTTGTCCCGTAGCGGCGCCCGAGCAGATAGCCGAGCAGGCCGGCGTCGAGCGGCGAGTAGGCGGACGCAGGCGGCGGCCCGTCGCGTCGGTAGTTCGCCAGCAGCGCGGCGAGATCGAGTTCGTCGTAACCGGCGTAAGGATCGGCCGGATCCTCCGGCATCAGGTTCGGCGGCAGCGCCGGCAAGCCTGCGCGGTGCGTGGCGAGGTCGACCAGCGGCAGGGCGCCGAGCGCCGGATCGGCGACGACGAAGTCGTCCGGCAGCAACTCGCGCACCGGTGTGGCGAAGCGCACCCGCCCCTCGGCGGCGGCGCGGGCGAGCAGCACGCCGGTGAACACCTCGCTGACCGCGCCGAGCTCGAAGGCGCTGCCCGCATCCGGCTTGTCGTCGCCGCCGAAGAACCAGCTCGCGCGCGCGTCGCGGTCGAGCCAGCCGGCGGCCACCGCATGATACGCGCCGGAGCGCACGCCGGCTTCGAGCGCCCGCCGGTACGGCGCGGAATCCGCATCCTGCGCGCGCGCGCCGACCGCGCCGGCCAGTGCCAGCAAGAGTATACAAAGGGAAATGTGCCCGTTGCCGGTGCGCGCCTTCATCGCGGCGCGCAGCATAGCGCAAGCGCGCCGCCGCGTCCGCGCGCCGCCGCTACGGGCAGGTTTCCGCGATCTCGCGCCAGGCCACCGGATCCCAGTAGCCGGCGTGCGCGGTGTCGGTCGCCTTGTCGAGATGCAACTGCGCGGCGATCATCAGCGTGGTGTTCGGCTTGACCGTGACCGTCAGTTCCTTGTGCGTGTCGTGCCGATTGCGCAGCGAGGCGATCGCGCCGACGCCGATCTCTGCGGTCGGGATGTCCTCGGCCACCAAGAGCTTGTGCGTGCCGGCGCGGACCCGATAGGTCTCGTGGCCGGTCGGTCCGGGCGTGCTGCCGTCGAGCAGCAGGATGCGGGCGTGATACTGGTGCTCGCCGCGCGGCGCGACATCGAACGTGCTGAGGCGACCGCAGCCGCCGCTCGCGGCGGCATCGGCGTCGCCGCTCACCGCGGCCAGCGCGGCGGCGCCGAGTTCGACGCGCATTGCCGGCAGTACCACGCCCTGCACCGGCGCGTTGACGACGAGGCGCCGGCCGTCGCGCAGCAGCTCGAGCCGCAGCGGCTCGCCGTCCGGGGCGGCAGCGACGGTGGCGCGCAACGTCGCGGCGGCGAGCGCGTGGCCGTCGGCATCGGCGCCGAGCTGGCGCAGCGAAACGCCGTTGACCGCGACGATCACGTCGCCCGGCCGCAGGCCGGCCTGGGCCGCGGCGCTGCCCGGCGTGGTGCCGAGCACGCGCAGCCCGTCGTGCGCCCGCTCGGCGTTGCCGGAATCGACCAGCACGCCGAGATCGGCGACGCGCCGCGCGGGCTGCTCCACGCGCAGATTCACCTGCTGTGGATCGGCACCGAGCGCGCCGCTCGCCGCCAGGCGCGTGAGCACGAGATCGAGGTCCTGGCGCAACTGTTGTTCGGCCGCCGGCGGCGTCTGTGCGGCGACGGCCGTGGCAAGCAGCAGCAGCGGCAGCGGGAGAATGCGTGGAGTCATTGCGGTCACCTCGGATCAGATTCGGGTCGGGAGCACTTGCTGGCGGCGCGCGGCCAGGAGCGCGCTCAGAAGTTCGCTGCGCGCCTGCCACAGCGGCCGTACTTCATCACTGCGCGCGCCGCGGTCGTAGGCCCGCTGCAGTGCGCCGTCGATGCGCGCGAGCTCCGCCTCGGCCGCCGGGGCGGCGCGACCGGCGCCGGGCAGCGCGTCGAGTTCGAGTTCCAGCGCCTGCGCGCGCGCCTGCCAGTCGATGCGCTCACGGTCGGCACGCAACGGCGCGAACCAGAGGGCCGCCAGCGCCGCGGCCAGACCGAGACCGGCGAGCGTCGCGCGCCAGCGGCGCCGCCGGCGCCGACGCGCCGCGTGGGCGGCGGCGATGCGCGGCCACAGATCCGCCGGCGGCACGAACACCGGCGCGGCCGGCAGGCGCGCGGCGAGCGCGCGGAAACTCAATTCCGGCTCGCGCATACCCGCTCCGTTGCCGCCGATGGGTTCGGTTCGACCAGCGCGTGCAGCCGCTTGAGCGCGCGCGACACGATCGACTTCGAATAGCTTTCGCTCTGGCCGAACAACTGGGCGAGCTCGGCGTGGGTGTAGCCCTCGAGCTCGTGCAGCGCGACGATCGCCCGCGCCCGCGGCGGCAGGTGCCCGAGCAGGGTCCACGCATCCAGCCGCGGCGTCGCATCGGTCGCGCCGCTCGCGGTCTGCGCGAACAGCGCTTCGGGATCGCCATCCGCGCGATGACGCAGACGCCGCAACTGGTCGATGCAGGCGTTGACCGTCATGCGCTTGAGCCAGGCGCCGAACGGCGCGTCGCCGCGGTATTTGTCGATGCTGTCGATCATCTTCAAGAACACTTCCTGGACCAGATCCTCCGCCGCCTGGCGCTGGCCGAGCAGGCGCAGCGCGAGCTGGAAACAGGCGCGGCCGAAGCCTCGGTACAATTCGGCGAAGGCCTGCATGTCGCCGCGCTGGGCGCGCGCCAGGATCGCGGCCTCGACCGGCTGATCGAATCCGGCGGTCGGTTCCAGTGCGGCGTTCATTGCCCTAAGGACGCGCGACGCGGCGCCGGCGTCGCACTCAGCCCGGCGGCCAGCCGCGCAGCAACTGCACTTCCTGGACGCGCGCCTTCGGCACCTCGAAGGTGAAATCGCCGTCCGGGTGGCGGATGCGCAGACGCACGCTGTTGTCGTCGGCGGCGATCACGTAGCCTTCGATCCGCTTGCCGCCGTCGGTCACCAGGCGCACGCGCCGACCCGGCAGGTTTTTCAGGCCGGCGAATTCGATCGGGTCGTAATCGCGCTGTTCGGGTGCGGCCGGCGGCAGGCGCTCGATGGTCGGCTTCCACACCAGCGCGAGCGTGGAATCCGGCGGCGGCGGCGGACTGGAGGCGAGTTCCGGCGCGGAGGCATTCTCCTTGCGCGGCGGCGGCGTGGCGGCCGGCGGCGGTGCGAAGCGCGCCATGGCGCGGTCGAGCTCGCGCAGGCCGAGACTGTCGCCGCTCGGCTTGGCCGCGGGCGCGGGTTCGGCCGCGGGCGGCGCCGGTTTGGACACCGCCGCGACCGGAGCTTGCACCGGCGGACTCGGCGCCGGCGGGGCGACGGCGGGTTTCGCCGCTGCCGGGGTCGGCACCACCGCCGCGGCCGCCGGCGGCGGCGCGACCGGCACGTTCGCGACCGCGCCGGCCGGCGGAGGCTGGGCGGGCGCGGTAGCGGCTGGCGGCGGCGTGGGTTCGGCGGGCGCCGGGGTCGCGGCGACCGGTTCCGTCGCCGCGGCGGGTTCGGTTTCGGGCGGCGCGAGGAAGGCGAGCCGGAACATGATCGGCGGTCGCGCCCGATAGCGGGCGGTCACGTTCAACTGGCGCAGCAGTTCCGCCGGGCTCGTGCGGCGCACATCGGCGAGGGTGAAACCGGGATTCGGCAGGCTGAGCACGCTGACGGTGCCGCCCTGTTCCAGCAGCTCGCGGTACAGTTGCAGCAGTTCGCCGCTCGCCTCGATGCGGTGGCCGGCGAGCAGATTCTTGACCGCCTCGAGGTGGCTCTCGACGAATTGCCGCGGCGTGTCCTTGATCCGCTGGGCGCAGAACTGGTTGCGCAGACGCAGAAAGCCCTGGTCGGCATACTCGGCGGTGACGCGCTCCACGTGCAGTTTTTCCCACGCCGCCGGGCGCAATGCGGCGGCCGCATCGAACGGTCGCAGATCGGCCTTGAGCGTCCAGTCGGCGATGCCCGGCGCGGACAGGCCGAGGCCGAGGCTCAGCGTCTGCGCGTCGGCGGCGAGGCGATACTCCAGGCGCACGCGCGAAGCGGCGTCCGGCGCGCCCATCTTGCGCAGGTCGGTCGTGCCGAAGGTGCCGATCGTGCCGCAGCCGACGCCGCCGAACGGCACGAAGATCGCGCTGTCGAACCAGCGCGGATCGAGCCACGGCAGCGGCGGCAGCTTGAGGCCCTCGGCTTCGAGCGCGAACTGCGTCGGCCACGCGGTGTCGCGCAACAACGCATGCTTGAGGAGCCAGAACAAGCCCGGCGTTTCCAGGGTCAGCCGATCGGCGCGGTAGATGCGGTGACCGGCGAGATGCGCCAGGCTCACGCCGCTCAGGCGGATGCCGCCGTCGAAGCCGGCGGCGAGACCGTCGTACTTGAGTTCGGCGACCGGCGCCAGCGCCGCCCGCAACCGCTCCACGTCCTGCTGGGCGGCGTACCACGCCAGCAGCTTCAACGCGCCCGCGAGCAGCGCGCCGGCGAGCACGAGATTACGCAGCAGTTTCCACATCGGGGCAACTCTGGCGTCGAGTCTGAAACTTAGCCCGATTGGATCGGCCTCGCAACGGCCGGCGGTATGGACGGCGCAAGAAAGGCGCGCACCGAGCGCTCGGCGCCGCGCCAGGCCAGCGCGCCGACCGCGCCGGCCGCCGGCGGCGCCAGGTACACGCAGCGCCACGCCGTCGCCGGGTCGGCGTCCGTCACGCCGGCGGCGATCGGCACGCCGGCCGCATCGAGCGTCACCGCAACACGCGCGAGCCCGCCGCCCAAGCCGGTGCCTTCCGCCTTGAGCACGGCTTCCTTGAGACTCCACATGGCGAGAAACCCCTGCGGCCGGCGCGCTTCCGGCAGCCGCGCCAGCGCCCGCGCCTCCGCCGGCGCGAACCAGCGCCGCGCGAGTTCGAGCACCGGCCGCGCGCGGTGCGGCAGTTCGAGATCCACGCCGAGCGGCTGGCCCCGGCTGAGGCCGAGCAGCAAGGCGCCGCGGCTGTGGGCGAGACTGAATTCCAGCGGGGCATCGACCAGCGCCGGTTTGCCGCCGCGCGCGCGCGCCAGGCGCAAAACCTCGGCGGGCCGGCCGAGATAGCCGGCGAGCACCCGGCGCAGCGGCGCCGATTCCGCGGCCGGCAGCGCCGGCCATTGTGGAAAAAACCACAAGTGGATTTCATCGTCCGCCAGCGGCTGCGGCGGCACGGCGGGGTGGAAATCGCGGGGTTCGAGGCGACGCACCCGGCAAGCTTTGGCGCTCGCCGCCGCGAGGTCAAGCGCTTTGCCGCGCTGCAAGGCGCGCGCGGTGCCGGCGGCGACTAGAATCCGGCGGTTCGAACCGCGGAGGCGCCGTGATCCCCGGCTGGGTGCTGCTGCTGGTGTCGCTCGTGTACGTGGGCGGGCTGTTCGGCCTCGCCTACTACGGCGATCGCCGCCCGCTGTATCCGAGCCGCGTCTGGCTCCGACCGCTGGTGTACAGCCTGGCGCTCGCCGTGTACTGCTCGTCCTGGACGTTCTACGGCGCGGTCGGCAGCGCCGCCGGGGCGAGTCTCGCCTACCTGCCGATCTATCTCGGTCCGATCCTGCTGTTGCTCGTCGGCCACCGCCTGTTCGGCCGCCTGACCCGGATCGCCAAGCAGCGCAACATCATCTCGATCGCCGATTTCATCGCCGCGCGCTTCGGCAAGTCGCACCGCCTGGCCGCGCTCGTCACCCTGATCGCGGTGACCGCATCGATCCCGTATCTGGCATTGCAGTTCAAGGCCGTGGCGCTCAGCATCGGCGCATTGAGCGGCGAGGTGCAGAGCGAGGTGCCGCCGCTGCGGGACGGCGCGCTCTACAGCGCGCTGCTGCTCGCCGTGTTCGCGATCCTGTTCGGCACGCGCCAGATCGACGCGACCGAGCACCATCACGGCATGATGCTGGCGATCGCGACCGAATCGGTGGTCAAGCTCGTCGCGTTTGTCGCCATCGGCGGGTACGCGCTGCACCTCTGCGGCGCGGCGCCGGCGCTGGAACGGCCGGCGCGCGAATTCGCCGCGCAGGGGCTGCCGGACGGTTTTCTCACCCAGACCCTGCTCGCCGCGGTGGCCATGTTCTGTTTGCCGCGGCAGTTCCAGGTGGGCATCGTCGAATGCGAGGATCCGGGCGACGTGCGCCACGCGCGGCGCCTGTTCCCGCTGTATCTGCTGCTGATCAGCGCGCTGGTGCTGCCGATCGTCGCGGCGAGCACGGCTACGCTCGGCGGCCGCGCGGTGCCTGCCGACATGTACGTGCTCGGGCTGCCGCTCGCCGGCGGCCACGAGCTCCTGGCGACGTTCGCCTATCTCGGCGGCTTTTCCGCCGCCACCGGCATGGTCATCGTCGAATGCGTCGCGCTCTCGACCATGATCAGCAACGATCTCATCATGCCGGCGCTGCTGCGCGTGCGCTGGCTCGGTCTCGAACGCCGCGCCGACCTGTCGGCGCTGGTGCTGCAGCTGCGGCGCGTCGCCATCGTGCTGCTGGTCGCGCTCGCCTACGGCTATTACCGCGCGATCGCCCGGAACGCCAACCTCGCCTCGATCGGCCTGCTCGCCTTCGTCGCCCTGGCGCAGTTCGCGCCGGCGATCGTGAGCGCCCTGTACTGGCGCGGCGCCAGCCGGGTCGGCGTCGGCGCCGGGCTCGCCGCCGGCTTCGCGGTGTGGCTCTACACCTTGCTGCTGCCGAGCCTCGCCGAGGCCGGCTGGCTGCCGCAGACCTGGCTGCGCGCCGGACCGTTCGGCATCGGCTGGCTCGCACCGCGCGCCTTGTTCCACTGGCACGGCTGGGACGCGGTCACGCACGGCGCGTTCTGGTCGCTCGCCGCCAACGTCGGCTGCCTGGTGTTGCTCTCGCTGCGCTTCCGGCCGAGCGTGGCCGATCGCCTGCGCGCCTCGCCGTTCCTCGATCCCTACGCCGAACGCAGCGCCGCCGGCGGCGAGTGGCGCGGCCGCGTTCCGGTCGCGGATCTGCGCGCGCTCGCCGGCCGCATCCTCGGCGAACGCAACGCCGCGCGTGCCTTCGCCGAGTACGCCGCCGCCGCGCCGCTGCCGGACGCGCCCGGCGCGGTGGCCGACCGCGCCCTGGTCCAGTTCACCGAACGCCTGCTCGCCGGTGCGATCGGTGCGGCGTCGGCGCGGCGCATGCTGACCAGCGCGCTCCGCGGCACCGGCCTCGATCTGTCCGAAGCGGCGATGCTGCTCGACGAGACCTCGCAGGAGCTGCGCTTCAGTCGCGAACTGATCGCGGTCACGTTCGAGCACATGAGCCAGGGCATCAGCGTGGTCGATGCGGAACTGCGCATCGTCGCCTGGAACCGCCGCTATCTCGATCTGTTCGACTATCCGGAAGGTTTCGTCTACGTCGGCCGGCCGGTGGCCGAGCTGATCCGGCGGAACGCCGCGCGCGGCCTGCTCGGACCGGGCGACGTCGAGGCCCAGGTGCAGCGGCGTCTCGAACACCTGCGTCGCGGCACGCCGCACGTCGCCGTGCGCGAGCGTCCGGACGGGCGCGTGATCGAGACCCGCGGCGGACCCTTGCCCGGCGGCGGCTACCTCACCACTTTCAGCGACATCACCGATCACAAGCGCGCCGAGCGGGCGCTGCGCGAGGCGAACGAGACCCTGGAGCAGCGCGTCGCCCAGCGCACCCGCGAACTGCGCGAGGCGCTCGCCGCGCAGGAGCAGGCCAAACGCGAGGCCGAGGCCGCGAACGCCGGCAAGACGCGCTTCCTCGCCGCCGCCTCGCACGATCTGCTGCAGCCGCTCAATGCCGCGCGCCTGTTCGTCTCGGCGCTGCGCCAGCGCCCGCTCGATGCCGAGAGCGCGCGGCTGGCCGAGCGCGCCGATGCCGCGTTCAAGGCCGCCGAGGACCTGCTCGATGCCCTGCTCGAGGTCTCGCGGCTCGACGCCGGCAAGCTCAGCCCCGAGATCGGCGCGTTCGCGCTCGCCGAGATTCTCGAGCCGCTCGAGCACCAGTTCGGCGTGATCGCGGCGGCGCGGCACCTGAAGCTGCGCTTCGTGGACAGCCGCGTGCACGTGGTCAGCGATCCGCAACTGCTGCGCCGGATTCTGCAGAATTTCCTCTCCAACGCGCTGCGCTACACGCGCCGGGGCGGGGTGCTGCTCGGGGTGCGGCGGTGCGGCGGCAACGTGCGCATCGAGGTGTGGGATACCGGCGCCGGCATCGACGCCGCGCAACAGCGCAGCATCTTCGACGAATTCCGCCGCGGCACGCAGACCTCGCCGTGGGGCGAGAAGGGCCTCGGCCTCGGGCTGGCGATCTGCGAGCGCCTGGCGCGCATGCTCGGGCATCGTCTGTCGCTGCGCTCCCGGCCCGGCCGCGGCAGCGTGTTCGCGGTGGAGCTCCCGCGCGCGAGCGCGGCCGCGGCGAGCGCGCGGCCGGCGCGCCCGCGGCCGCTCGCCGCCGGCCGCGTCGACGGACTGCACGTGCTGTGCCTGGACAACGACAGCGCGATCCTCGACGGCATGGCCGCGCTGCTCGAGCGCTGGGGAGTGACCTGCGAGAATTGCAGCAATGTGGAAGATGCGACAAATTGCGCATCGCGCCGCCGCCCGGACCTGATCCTCGCCGACTATCACCTGGACGAGCCGCTCGACGGCATCGCCGCGCTGGAGCGCCTGCGCGCACGCTGGCCGTCGCCGCCGCCGGGCGCGCTGATCACCGCCGACGCCAGCCCGGAACTGCAGGCGCGCGCCCGCGCGCACGGCTATCCGCTGCTGCGCAAGCCGGTGAAGCCGGCGGCGTTGCGCGCGCTGATCGCCCAGCTCGGCCGCGGCGCGGCGCGCGCGACGACTGCGGCGTGACTCACGGTGCGTCGGCGGGATCGTCGAGCGCGGGGTGGATCGCCAGGTGCCGCGCCAGCAGCGCGACCTGGGTGCGGTTCGACACGTCGAGCTTGCGCATGATCGCGGTCATGTGCGCCTTGATCGTGGCTTCCGACACGTTGAGTTCGTAGGCGATCTGCTTGTTGAGCAGGCCCTCGGCGATCAGGCCGAGCACGCGGAACTGCTGCGGCGTCAGCGCGGCGACGTGCGCCGCCGCGTGCGCTTCCGCCGCGGCGAGCGGCGCCGCGCCGGCGGCGAGATGCGGCGGCAGCCAGACCTCGCCGTCGAGCACGCGGCGGATCGCGCCGACGATGGTCTCGGCCGAGGCCGACTTCGGAATGTAGCCGGAGGCGCCGTGACCGATCGCGCGCTCGATCACGCGCGCGTTCTCCTCGGCCGAGACCACGATCACCGGCAGCCCCGGCTGCTGGCTGCGCACGTGCACCAGCGCGGAAAAGCCATTCGCGCCCGGCATGCTGAGGTCGAGCAGCAGCAATTCCGCGTGCGGGTGGAGCTCGATCAGACTCTGCAGCGCGGCGACGCTGTCGGCCTCGTGCAGGCGCGCGTCGGGCACCGCCTGGGTGACCGCGCGCGCGAGCGCATCGCGGAACAGCGGATGGTCGTCGGCGATCAGGATTTCGCGCATGGGGAGGGGAGTGGGGAGTAGGGAGTGGGGAGTGGAAAATGCCTTACAGCCATCGGCCTCAGCCCTCAGCCCTCAGCCCTCAGCCCTCGGCCCTCGGCCCTCGGCCCTCAGCCCTCAGCCCTCAGCCCTCAGCCCCCTCACCGCAGCAACCGCTCGGCGACCAGATTCTGCACCACCGCCGGATCCGCCAGCGTCGAGGTGTCGCCGAGCTGGTCGGGCTGGTTCTCGGCGATCTTGCGCAGGATGCGGCGCATGATCTTGCCCGAGCGCGTCTTCGGCAGCGCCGGCGCCCATTGCAGATAGTCGGGCGTCGCGATCGGGCCGATCTCCTTGCGCACCCAGGCGATCAGCTCGCGGCGCAGCGCCTCGCTCGGCTCCTCGCCGAGCTTGAGCGTGACGTAGGCATAAATGCCCTGGCCCTTGATGTCGTGCGGACAGCCGACCACCGCGGCCTCGGCGACCTTCGGATGCGCGACCAGCGCGCTCTCCACCTCGGCGGTGCCGAGGCGATGGCCGGAGACGTTGATGACATCGTCGACGCGGCCGGTGATCCAGTAGTAGCCGTCGGCGTCGCGGCGCGCGCCGTCGCCGGTGAAGTACATCCCGGGATAGGTCTTGAAATAGGTGTCGATGAAGCGCTGGTGATCGCCGTACACCGTGCGCATCTGGCCGGGCCAGGAATCGGTCAGCACCAGGTTG
The DNA here is from genome assembly GCA_021325475.1 of Rhodanobacteraceae bacterium. Classification (GTDB taxonomy): domain Bacteria; phylum Pseudomonadota; class Gammaproteobacteria; order Xanthomonadales; family Rhodanobacteraceae; genus Rudaea. The sequence goes on from JAJPHA010000027.1 coordinate 35,677, forward strand.
CCCTCGCAGGCGCCGTCGAGGATCGTGCCGTTGGCATCGACGATCGCTGGCATCACGCCGAAGAACGGCCGGGTCGCGGAGCCCGGCTTCTGGTCGATCGCGCCGGGCAGCGGCGTGATCAGGATCCCGCCGGTCTCGGTCTGCCACCAGGTGTCGACGATCGGGCAGCGGCCGTCGCCGACCACGCGCCAGTACCATTCCCAGGCCTCCGGGTTGATCGGCTCGCCGACCGTGCCGAGCAGCCGCAAAGTGCTCCTTTTCCACTTTTTCACCGGCGCCTCGCCCTCGCGCATCAGCGCGCGGATCGCGGTCGGCGCGGTGTAGAACAGGGTCACCTTGTGCTTGTCCACCACCTGCCAGAAGCGACCGGCGTCGGGATAATTCGGCACGCCCTCGAACATCAGCGCGGTGGCGCCGTTGGCGAGCGGGCCGTAGACGATGTAGCTGTGCCCGGTCACCCAGCCGACGTCGGCGGTGCACCAGTAGATGTCGTCCTCGCGCAGGTCGAACACGCATTCGTGGGTGTAGCTCGCGAACACGCCGTAGCCGCCGGTGGTGTGCAGCACGCCCTTCGGTTTGCCGGTCGATCCCGAGGTGTACAGGATGAACAGCGGATGCTCGGCATTCACCGGCGTCGGCGGGCAGTCGGCGCTCTGCAGGGCGACGAGCGCCTCCCAGCTGCGGTCGCGCGGCGCCTGCATCGGCACCGGCGCGCCGGTGCGCCGGACCACCAGCACGGTCTCGACACTCGCCGTGCCCGGCCGGGTCAGGGCCTCGTCGACGTTGACCTTGAGCGGCACCTTCTTGCCGCCGCGCACGCCTTCGTCGGCGGTGATCACGAGCTTCGAGGTCGAATCGGCGATGCGGCCGGCCAGCGAATCCGGTGAGAAGCCGCCGAACACGACCGAATGGATCGCGCCGATGCGCGCGCAGGCGAGCATCGCCACCGCCGCCTCCGGGATCATCGGCAGATAGATCGTGACCCGGTCGCCGGCGCGCACGCCCAGGTGCTTGAGCAGGTTCGCCGCGCGGCACACCATGGCGTGCAGCTCGCGGTAGCTGATCGCGCGCGATTCGTTCGGATCGTCGCCTTCCCACAGGATCGCGGTCTTGTCGCCGCGCGTGGCGAGGTGGCGGTCGAGGCAGTTCGCGGCGAGATTCAACTCGCCGTCGTGGTACCAGCGGATGTGCAGATCGTGCGCGGCGAAGGAAACGTCCTTGACCTGGGTGTACGGCCGCGTCCAGTCCAGGCGCCGGCCGATGCGGCCCCAGAATCCTTCCGGATCGCGCACCGATTCGGCGTACAGCGTTTCGTAGTCGGCCTTGCGCACGCGCGCGCGTGCGGCGAATTCGGGGGGAACGGGGTGCAGGTGCGCCATGGGGCCTCCGGAGCGAAGGTCGAAAGGAGTGGTTCTGCCCAGTCACACTAACCGGACGGACCCCGCGACCAATACGACTTTCGTCGATCCCGCGCAAGCCTACGACCAAAGGCGAATGGCCGGCACGCCGCCGCCCCGGCAGGCTGTCACGCGCGCGTCATGCGCCGGCGCTACTTGGGCGTACCGGACCCACGGGGAAGAGGATCATGGCAACGACGGCAGGCAACCTCGATCGCGGCACGCTGACCCGCAGCCACGTGCGGGTGATCGCGGCCTCGAGCGTCGGCACGATGTTCGAGTGGTACGACTTCTATCTGTACGGCTCGCTCGCGGCCATCATCGCCAAGCAGTTCTTCTCGGCGTTGAATCCGACCAGCGCCTACATCGTCGCGCTGCTCGCCTTCGCCGCCGGCTTCTTCGTGCGGCCGTTCGGCGCGCTGGTGTTCGGCCGGCTCGGCGATCTGATCGGCCGCAAGTACACGTTCCTGATCACCATCGTCATCATGGGCTCGTCGACCTTTCTGGTCGGCCTGATCCCGAGCTACGCGACGATTGGCGCGGCGGCGCCGACGATCCTGATCACGCTGCGCCTGCTGCAGGGCCTCGCGCTCGGCGGCGAATACGGCGGCGCGGCGACCTACGTCGCCGAGCACGCGCCGCACGACCGGCGCGGCTTCTACACCAGCTTCATCCAGATCACCGCGACCTTCGGCCTGTTCCTGTCGCTGATCGTGATCCTGCTCTGCCGCAGCGCGCTCGGCAAGGAGTTCGACGACTGGGGCTGGCGCATCCCGTTCTGGCTGTCGTTCTTCCTGCTGCTGATCTCGGTCTACATCCGCTTGCAGTTGCAGGAGTCGCCGTTGTTCCAGCAGATGATGGCCGAGGGCAAGGGCTCGAAGGCGCCGCTCAGCGAATCGTTCCTGCGCTGGAGCAATCTCAGGATCGTCCTGCTCGCCCTGTTCGGCGCCACCGCCGGCGAGGCGGTGGTCTGGTACGGCGGCCAGTTCTACGCGCTGTTCTTCCTCAGCCAGACGCTCAAGCTCGACGCGGTCACCGCCAACCTGCTGATCGCCGGTGCGCTGCTCATCGCCACGCCGTTCTTCGTCGTGTTCGGCTGGCTGTCCGATCGCATCGGCCGCAAGCCGATCGTCATGGCTGGCTGCCTGCTCGCCGCGCTCACCTATTTCCCGCTGTTCCAGGGGCTCACCCATTTCGGCAATCCGGCGATCGAGGCGGCGAGCACCAGCCATCCGGTGGTGGTGGTGGCGGATCCGGCCACGTGCAGCTTCCAGTTCGATCCGGTCGGCAAGAAGGTGTTCACCAATTCCTGCGACATCGCCAAGAGCGCGCTGACCAAGGCCGGCGTGCCGTACCGCAACGAGGCCGCGCCGGCGGGCAGCGTGGCGGCGGTGAAGGTGGGCGACACGGCCATCGCCTCGTTCGAGGGCGGTGCGCTCGATCCGGCGGCGTTCAAGACGCAGAACGAGGCGTTCGCCAAGGCGCTCGGCGACGCGCTCAAGACCGCCGGCTATCCGAGCAAGGCGGATCCCGCCCAAGTCAACGCGCCGATGTTGCTGGTGCTGCTGACGATCCTGGTGATCTACGTGACGATGGTGTACGGACCGATCGCGGCCTGGCTGGTGGAACTGTTCCCGACGCGCATCCGCTACAGCTCGCTCAGCCTGCCGTACCACATCGGCAACGGCTGGTTCGGCGGCTTCCTGCCGACGGTGTCGTTCGCGCTGGTGGCGTGGCAGGGCGACATCTACTTCGGCCTGTGGTACGCGGTGATCGTGGCGCTGATCACGGTCGTCGTCGGCAGCCTGTTCCTGCGCGAGACCAAGGACGTGGATATTTCCCGCTAGGAAAGGTCCGATCCAGTCCGCAGATTGCCGTCTTCGGTTGGGGCGCGCACTCGTTTCGTCGAGTCAGCGGGGCCGCGGCGCGGCCCCGCCTTTTTGCGCGGCCTCAGGCGGCGCGTTCGCCCGGCGCGCCTTCCGCTGCGGCGGGCGGTGCCGGCTTGCGCAGGTTCGCGCGCAGGGCGATGAGATCCTTGTCGGACAGCAGCGTCGAATCCGGCTGGGCGGTCGCGGCGATGCGCGCGGCGGCGAAGCCGAACAGCGCCGCGAACAGACCGATGAAGCCGACCAGGAGGCCGATGCCCATGAGTCCCGGCGTGCGCGCGGCGAACGCCAGCGAAAAGCCGAGGAAGGCGGCAACCAGCATGATCCAGCGCATGACGGATCCCCGAAGGACAATGCCGGCCCATGTTGCCACAGCGCGCGGCGCGAGGGGAGCGGACAGCCGCCGAACTGCGCATCCGGCGGGACGAGCGGTGCTACCATCGGCGGTGCGTGGCGCGATCGCAACCGGCGAGACGCGCCGCGTGCAGGCTTGCGAGCCATGAACCATCCGCCGCCATCATCCGCGCCGATCAAGGGCCGCGGCGCCGCGTCCAACCGCGAAGGCCGCTTCGAGACCACGCGGTACGAGGCCGTCGACGACGGCTGGCCGGGCGAGGCCGAGGCCGCGCCGCGTCCGGCGACGGTGGTCACCGAGGAACGCGCGCGCAGCATCATCAGCCGCAACGACTCGCCCGACGTCCCGATCGAGCAGAGCATCAATCCGTATCGCGGCTGCGAGCACGGCTGCATCTACTGCTACGCGCGGCCCTCGCACGCCTACCTCAATCTCTCGCCCGGCCTCGACTTCGAAACCCGGCTGTTCGCCAAGACCAACGCCGCGGACTTGCTGCGCCGCGAGCTCGCCCGACCGGGCTATCGCGTGCGGCCGATCAATCTCGGCGCCAACACCGATCCGTACCAGCCGATCGAGCGCCGCTACCGGATCACGCGGCAGATCCTCGAGGTGCTGCTCGCGTGCCGGCATCCGCTGACGATCGTGACCAAGAACGCGCTGATCGAGCGCGACCTCGATCTCTTGGTCCCGCTCGCGCGCGCCAACCTGGTCTGCGCGTTCGTGTCGGTGACCTCGCTCGACAATCGCCTCGCGGCCCGGCTCGAGCCGCGCGCCAGCGCGCCGCACCGGCGGCTCGCGGCGATCGCCGCGCTCGCCGCCGCCGGGGTGCCGTGCGGCGTGCTGGTGGCGCCGATCATTCCGATGCTGACCGACCGCTGGCTGGAGGCGATTCTCGAACGCGCGCGCGCGGCCGGTGCGCAGATGGCCGGCTACACCGTGCTGCGCCTGCCGTGGGAACTGAAGGACCTGGTCCGCGAATGGCTGGAGCAGCACTTCCCCGAGCGCGCCGAGCACGTGCTCGGCCTGGTGCGCCAGATGCGCGGCGGGCGCGACAACGATCCGCGCTTCGGCACGCGCATGCGCGGCGAAGGGCCGTTCGCCGAGTTGATCCGCCAGCGCTTCGCGGTGGCCACCCGCAAGTTCGGCTTCGCGCGCACACGCTCGCTCGCGCTCGATGTCGCGCAATTCCGTCCGCCGCGGCCGGACTCGCCGCAGGGCGACCTGTTCGCCTGAACCTCAAGTAAAGCAGTCAGGCGAAGCGAACGACGTTGCAGTCCGGGGCGGACGAGTCGTACACGGAGCTTTCATCCCCTCGCAAAATCTTCGTGCAGGTCCTCCGAGGGATGCTCTGCTTTCGAGGTGTTTCTTGGTTACTTCTTTGCACCA
>JAJPHA010000005.1 GCA_021325475.1 Rhodanobacteraceae bacterium
CGCGCCGCACCAACACGATCGGCGCATTGCTGCCGGATCTGTACGGCGAGTTCTTCTCCGAGCTGATCCGCGGCATCTCGCTCGCCGCGCGCGTGCGCGGCCTCAACCTGCTGGTGTCGAGTTCGCACGGCAACCTGCCGGAGGCGGCCGCGGCGCTGCGCGCGATGCGCGGGCGCGTCGACGGTCTGCTGATCATGTCGCCGCACGTCGATGCCGAATTCCTGGGCCATCAGTTGCCGGAAGGGCTGCCGGCGGTGCTGTTGAATTCGCCGGTCGCCGACCGCCGCTATCCGGCGTTCAACATCGACAACTACGGCGGCGCGCTGACGATGACCCGGCATCTGCTCGGGCTCGGCTACCGCAGTCTCGCCTTCCTGACCGGACCGGCGGGAAACTTCGATGCCGAGGAGCGCCTGCGCGGTTTCCGCGCGGCGCTGCGCATGAGCCGGCGCCGGCTCCGGCATTGGCTGCTGCCGGGCGACTTCAGCGACGGCGCGGGCTATCTCGCCGGCCGCCGGCTGCTGACCATGCGGCCGCGACCGCGCGCCGTGTTCGCGGCCAACGACATGATGGCGATCGGTTGCCTGGTGGCGCTGGCGGAGGCCGGCCTGCGCGTGCCGGAAGACGTCGCCGTGGTCGGTTTCGACGACATTCCGATCGCGCGGTTCGTCCAGCCGCCGCTGACCACGGTGCGTGTGCAGATCGCCGAGCTCGGACGCCGCGCGTTCGAGCAACTGGCGCGGCGCATGGATCTGCCGCAGATCCCCGATGCGGACGTCGACGTACAACCGCCGTGCACGATCGTGGTGCGCGGCTCGTGCGGGGCGGCCGCGGCGTCGGTGCCGAGACGCCACGAATCACCCAATCCGCGGAACAAGACGGGAGGAAAGCCATGAGAGCGCGTATGCCGATCCGCAAGAGGCTGCTGGTAGCGATGATCTCCGCGACGCTGGCGAGCACCGCCGTGGCTCCGGCGATCAGTTGGGCGCAGACCGCCGACGCCACGCTGCGCGGCAAGGCGCCGGCCGGCAGCGAAGTGACGGCGAAGAACCTCGCCACCGGCATCGTCCGCCACACCAAGGCCGGCGACGACGGCGGCTACGCCCTGGTCGGACTGCCACCCGGCACGTATCAGGTCGATGCCGGACCGGGCACCGAGCGCACCGTGACGCTCAGCGTGGCCTCGACGGTGACGCTGGATCTCGCCGCCGCGCCGACCACCACGACCTTGGCGGGCATCACCGTCACCGGCACGGCGCTCGCCGAGGTCAAGACCGCCGAGGTCGGCGCGACCATCTCGCAGCGCCAGATCGCGACCATCCCGCAGATCACGCGCAACTTCCTCGAGTTCGCCGATACCGTGCCGGGCATGATCTTCAGCGTCGATGCCAGCGGCCACACCAAGCTCACCGGCGGCGCGCAGAGCGCGAACAACGTCAACGTCTACATCGACGGCGTCGGCCAGAAGAACTACGTCAAGGAGGGCGGCGTCGCCGGCCAGTTCTTCACCCAGGGCAATCCGTTCCCGCAGCTCGCCATCGGCGAGTACAAGGTGATCACCTCGAACTACAAGGCCGAGTACGACCAGATCTCGAGCGCCGCGGTGACCGCGGAAACCAAGTCCGGCACCAACGAGTTCCACGGCGAGGCCTACGGCCAGTACACCGATCAGGACTGGCGCGCGCACACGCCGGCGGAGAAGGCTTCCGGCAAGCAGACGCCGTCGCACGAGAAGGAATACGGCGTCGCCATCGGCGGGCCGATCCTCCAGGACCAGATGCACTTCTTCTTCACCTACGAGGCCAAGCGCTACGATACGCCGGTCGTGGTCGTGCCCGGCGTCCAGGGCATCAACGATCTGCTGCCGCCGAGCGTGGTCGCGCAATTCGGTCCGTCCGGGCTGCCGTTCACCGAGGATCTGTACTTCGGCAAGATCGACTGGGAGTTCTCCGACCGCGATCGCATCGAGTTGAGCTCCAAGGTGCGCAAGGAGGATCAGGCCGACAACATCGGCGTGGCCCAGGCGCAGTCGGCCAGCATCGACGTGCGCAACAACGACACCCGCATCGACGCGCGCTGGCAGCACAGCGCGGACGCCTGGTTCAACGAGCTCCTGCTCAACTACGAGAAGACCTTCAACGCGCCGTCCTCGATCGGCTTCGGCAATGGTGCGATCTATACGACGAGCCTCCTCGGGCAGAACGACCAGACCGTGGTCGACACCGGCCCGGCCTCGCCGCTGGCGACGCAGAACAAGGGCCAGCGCGGTCACGCCATCGCCGACAATCTCACCTTCAACAGCTTCAACTGGTACGGCGACCACGTCATCAAGACCGGCTTCAAGTTCAAGGACATCAAGCTGACGGCGCAGGACGCCGAGGACGTCAATCCGCAGTTCTACTACGACGTCAGCGCCGCCGGCACGGCGACCACGCCGTACAAGGCGTTCTTCACCGCGCCGGTGCCGGGCCTGAGTCCGGTGGCGACGTCGAAGGACAAGCAGTACGGTCTGTACGTGCAGGACGACTGGGCGGTCAACGACAAGCTCACCCTCAACCTCGGCGTGCGCTGGGACTACGAACGCAATCCCTCGTATCTCAACTACGTCACGCCGGCGAACGTGGTCGCCGCGCTGAACGGTCCGAATCCGGACCCGAACGCGCCGCCCGGCCAGACCTACGCGCAGGCGCTGGCGCTCGGCGGCATCAACATCAACGACTACATCAGCACCGGCCACAACCGCAAGGCGCAGAAGGGCGAATGGCAGCCGCGCCTCGGCTTCTCCTACGACATCAACGGCGACGAGGCGCACGTCGTGCACGGCGGCGCGGGGCGCGCCTACGACCGCAACCTGTACGACTATCTGCAGCTCGAGCAGACCAAGGCGGCGCTGCCGGCGTTCACCGTGTTCTTCCGCGATCCGGTCACCGGCCAGTGCCACAACAACGGCCAGCCGTGCGTCGATTTCGATCCGAAATATCTGAACGGCCTGCAGAACCTGCAGGCGCTGGTGTCGGCGAGCAACACCGGCAAGGAAGTGGACCTCATCAACAATCACCTCCGGGCGCCGCGCTCCGACCAGTTCAGCCTCGGCATTCGCAACAAGCTCGGCGACTGGAACACCGACGTCACCGTCGCCCACATCCGCTACAAGGACGGTTTCGCCTTCACCCTCGGCAACCGCTATCCGGACGGCGCCTTCTTCCACAGCGGCGGCCAGCCGTGGGGCGACGGCGTGCCGGGGTTCGGTCCGCTGATCCTCGGCGGCAACGGCATCGAGAATCGCACCACCCAGGTGCTGCTGTCGGCGGAGAAGCCCTACACCAAGGATTCGCACTGGGGCGCGACGCTGGCCTACACCTACAACCACGCCACGCAGAACCGCGACATCAACGAGCACTACTCGTTCGACGAGGCGACGCTCAAGCAGTATCCGTTCATCACCTCGAACGCCGTGCCGAAGCATCGTTTCGTCGCGGCCGGTTCGGTCGACGGGCCGTGGGACACGATCTTCTCCGGCAAGCTGACCCTGGCCACGCCGACGCCGATCAACACCTTCGCCTGCTACGTCGCCGGCGGCACCTACTTCCCGACCGGCAGCCCGTGCACGCCGTACGCGGTGACGCCGGGCGGGCAGCGCTTCTGGTTCGGCGGCAAGGCGTTCGGCTATCGCTCGGTCGATTTGCAGATCACCAAGAATTTCGATCTGACCGCCGGCACCTCGCTGTGGGTGCGCGTCGATTTCCTGAACGTGTTCAACTTCAAGAACTACACCGACGTGAACCTGTCCGGCAACGGCGTGCTGTACAACGTCATGGGCGTGTACAACACCACCGGCAACATCACCGGCACGCCGCGCGAGTTCAAGGTGAGCGCGGGCTTCCGCTTCTAGCGGCGCGCGCAAGGCAAACGAGTGGCGGCGACGAGGCCCGCGTTGCGGGCCTCGTCCTGTGGGCGGACGGAAAGCGGACATGAGCGATTCACGGGTGCGCGACATCGTCATCGTCGGCGGCGGCAGCGCCGGCTGGATGGCCGCGGCCGCCTGCGCCAAGGTGCTCGGCGATGCCTGCTCGGTGCGCCTGATCGAATCGGACGAGATCGGCATCGTCGGCGTCGGTGAGGCGACGGTGCCGCATCTGAAGCTGTTCAATCAGGTGCTGGAGATCGACGAGATCGAGTTCGTCAAGCAGACCCGCGGCACGTTCAAACTCGGCATCCAGTTCGTCGATTGGGGCCGCATCGGCGACCGCTACATCCACGGCTTCGGCACGCTCGGCCACGATCTCGGCTTCCTGCCGTTCCACCAGTACTGGATCAAGGCGTACAACGCCGGCAAGGCCGCCGAACTCGGCGCCTATTCGCTCAACACCGCCGCCGGTCCGCGCGGCAAGTTCATGGCCTCGGCGAGCGACGTGCCGCCGACCTCGCCGCTGGCCAACGTCGCCTACGCCTACCATTTCGATGCCGGCCTGTACGCGCAATTCCTGCGGCGCTACGCCGAGGCGCGCGGCGTGCGCCGCACCGAGGGCAAGATCGTCGCGGTCGCGCAGCGTGACGACGGCTTCGTCGATGCGGTGGTGCTGGAAAGCGGCGAGCGCGTGTCCGGCGAGCTGTTCATCGACTGCTCCGGTTTTCGCGGCCTGCTGATCGAGCAGACCCTGCACGTGGGCTACGAGGACTGGACGCACTGGCTGCCGTGCGATCGCGCCGTGGCGGTGCCGTGCGCCAGGGTCGCGCCGCCGACGCCGTTCACGCGCTCCACCGCGCGCGCCGCCGGCTGGCAGTGGCGCATTCCGCTGCAGCATCGCACCGGCAACGGCTACGTCTATTCCAGCCGGTATGTCAGCGACGACGAGGCGGCGGCGACCCTGCTCGCGAATCTCGATGGCACCGCGCTCGCCGAACCGCGCCTGCTCCGCTTTACCACCGGCATGCGCCGCAAGCTGTGGGACAAGAACGTCGTCGCCGTCGGTCTGGCCAGCGGCTTTCTCGAACCGCTCGAATCGACCAGCATCTTCCTGATCCAGTCCGGCATCACGCGCCTGCTCAACCTGTTCCCCGATCGCGCGTTCAGCTCGGTGCTGATCGACCGCTACAACGCCCAGGCGCGCTTCGAGTTCGAGCGCATCCGCGATTTCCTGATCCTGCACTATCACGCCACCGAGCGCGGCGACACGCCGTTCTGGAACTACTGCCGCACCATGAGCATTCCGCCCGAGCTCGCCGAGGTGATCCGCCTGTTCCGCGACAGCGGCCGCTTCTTCCGCAACGCCGAGGAGCTGTTCGCGCTGACCAGCTGGGTGCAGGTGATGATCGGCCAGCGCATCCAGCCGCGCGGCTATCATCCGGTGGTGGACCTGCTGCCTGAGGATCGCCTGCTCGAGTTTCTCGATGGCGTGCGGCGCGTCATCGACGCCTGCGTCGAGGCGATGCCGACGCACCAGGCCTTCATCGACCGCCATTGCAAGGCGGAGGTCGCGTGAGCGTGCCGCGTCGCTTCGCCGCGCTCGTGCTGTGCGCGCTCGGCGCGTGCCTTGTGCCCCCGCGCGCGCAGGCGCTCGCCTTCGCCGAGCTGCCGCCCGAGCAGCAGACGATGCTGGACGAGCTCGAACATCGCAGCTTCGATTTCTTCCGCGACAGCGCCAATCCGGCGAACGGCCAGGTGCCGGATCACTGGCCGCGTGATCGCGGCGATTACTTCTCGTCGATCGCCGCGGTCGGCTTCGGTCTGACCGCCTACGCCATCGGCGTGGAACGCGGCTGGATGACGCGCGACGAGGCGGTGCGGCGCACGCTCGCGACGTTGCGCTTCTTCCACGATGCACCGCAGGGCGGCGCGCGCGACGCCACGGGCCATCGCGGCTTCTTCTATCACTTCCTCGACATCGACAGCGGCCGGCGCTACGGCGGCAAGTCCTGGGTCGAGCTGTCGACCATCGACACGACGCTGCTGCTCGGCGGCGTGCTGTTCGCCGGCAGCTACTATGATCGCGACGATGCGGCGGAGGCGGAGATCCGCCGTCTCGCCGAGGCGATCTACCGGCGCGTCGACTGGCGCTGGGCCTCGCCGCGCGCGCCGCTGGTGGCGATGGGCTGGACGCCGGAGGCGGGCTTCATCCGGGTCGACTGGCGCGGCTACAACGAGGCGATGCTGCTCTACGTGCTCGCGCTCGGCTCGCCGACGCACGCGATCGACGCCTCCGCCTGGCGTGCCTGGTCGCAGAGCTACGACGCGACCTGGGGCACGTTCGAAGGTCAGGAGCACCTCGGCTTCGCGCCGCTGTTCGGGCATCAGTACAGCCACGTCTGGATCGACTTCCGCGGCATCCGCGACGACTACATGCGTCGGCACGATCTCGACTACTTCGAGAACAGCCGGCGCGCGACGCTGGCGCAGCGCGCCTATGCGATCCGCAATCCGCTGCACTGGCGGGGCTACGGCGCGGAGCTGTGGGGACTGACTGCGTGCAACGGCCCGCGCCCGCCGATTCGGCGGGGGCAGCCCAATCCGTATGCGGCCGACGCCCCGCCGTTCTACGGCTATGTCGCGCGCGGCGCCGGCCTGCGTGGCACGCTCGACGACGGCACCATCGCGCCGACCGCGGCGGCGTCCTCGATCGCGTTCGCGCCGGAGATCGCGATTCCGGCGATCGCCGCGATGCGTCGCTACGGCGAGCCGCTGTACACGCGCTACGGTTTCGTCGATGCGTTCAATCCGAGCTTCACCTTCGCCGACCGGCCGCTGCGCACCGGCCGGGTGGTGCCGGGCCTGGGTTGGGTGGACAATCTCTACCTCGGCATCGATCAGGGTCCGATCGTGGCGATGATCGAGAACTACCGCAGCGATCTGGTGTGGAAGGTGATGCGCCGCAATCCGCACATCCGCGCCGGCCTCGAGCGCGCCGGCTTCCGCGGCGGCTGGCTGGACGAAGCGGGGCACTGATGCGCCGCGCGGCGCGCCGCGGACGCTGGCTCGGCGTGCTTGCCGCGGCCGCCGTCGCGTGCGGCTGCGGCGATTCGTCCGAGCGCATCACGCTGCGGTTCTGGACCATCGGCCGCGAGGGCGAGGTGGTCGGCCGCCTGTTGCCGGAATTCGAGCGCACGCATCCGGGCGTGCGGGTCGAGCTGCAGCAGATTCCGCTCACCGCCGCGCACGAGAAGCTGCTCACCGCCTTCGCCGGCGATGCGTTGCCGGATCTCGCCCAGCTCGGCAACACCTGGGTGCCGGAATTCGCCGCGCTCGGCGCGCTGCTGCCGCTCGGGGACGCGGTGGACGCCTCGCCGATCGTGCAGCGGGACGACTACTTCGCCGGCATCTGGGACACCAACGTCATCGATGGCGTGCTCTACGGCGTGCCGTGGTACGTGGACACGCGACTGCTGTTCTACCGCACCGATCTGCTCGCCGCCGCGGGCTTCGATCACGCGCCGCGCGACTGGGACGAATGGCGGCGCGCGATGGCGGCGATCAAGGCCGCGGTGGGTGCCGATCGCTACGCGGTGTATCTGCCGCTCAACGAGTTCGAGCCGCTGCTCAATCTCGCGCTCGAACAGCCCGAGCCGCTGTTGCGCGACCACGACACGCGCGGCAATTTCGAGAGCGCCGGTTTCCGCCGCGCGCTCGGTTTCTACCTCGAGATGTTCCGCAACGGCTGGGCGCCGGAGTTGAGCAACATCCAGTTGCCGAACATCTGGGACGAATTCGCGCGCGGCTTCGTGTCGTTCTACATCAGCGGGCCGTGGAACATCGGCGAGTTCCGGCGTCGCGAGCCGCAGCTCGACGGGCGCTGGATGACCGCGCCGTTGCCGGGCCCGGACGGCCAGGGCACCGGCGCGGCGGGCGGATCGAGCCTGGTGATCTGGCGCAGTTCCAAACATTCGCGGCTCGCCTGGCAGTTGGTGGAATTCCTCTCCGCCGTGCCGCAGCAGCAAACCTTCTACGCGCTGACCGGGGATCTGCCGCCGCGGCGCAGCGCGTGGCGGGACGCCGCGCTCGCCGGCGACGCCGCGGCGCGCGCGTTCCGCGAGCAGCTCGAGCGCGCGCGGCCGACGCCGAAGGTGCCGGAGTGGGAGCGCATCGTCAACGAGATGCAGCTCGCCGCCGAGCGCGTGGTGCGCGGTCGCGAGCCGCCGGATCAGGCGCTGCGCGAACTCGATGCGCGCACCGACGCGATCCTGGAGAAGCGCCGCTGGATGCTGGCGAGGCGCGCGCCATGAGCCGCGCCGCGTGGAGCTTCGTCGCGCCGGCGCTCGCCGTGATCGGCGCGTTCTTCGTGCTGCCGACCGCGGCGGCACTGCTGCTCAGCTTCACCGACTTCGACCTGTACGCGCTCGCCGATCCCGCCAACCTGCGCTTCGTCGGCCTGCGCAACTATCTCGACGTCCTCGCCGCGCCGCTGTTCTGGAAGGCGCTGGTCAACACGCTGTACTTCGTCGGCGTCGGCGTGCCGCTGTCGATCGGCGCCTCGCTCGGCGCCGCGCTGCTGCTGCACTCGCCGCTGGCGCGGGCGCAGGGCGCGTTCCGCACCGCGCTGTTCGCGCCGGTCGTCACCACCGTCGCCGCGGTCGCGCTGATCTTCCGCTACCTGTTCCACACCCGTTACGGGCTGATCAATTACGCGCTCGCGCACCTGGGCTTCGCACCGATCGACTGGCTCGGCGATCCGCACTGGTCGATGCCGGCGATCATCCTGTTCGCGGTGTGGAAGAACTTCGGCTACAACATGGTGATCCTGCTGGCGGGATTGCAGGGCATCGCCCCGGATCTGTACGAGGCGGCGCGCATCGACGGCGCCTCGCGCTGGCAGCAGTTCCGCCATATCACGCTGCCGTCGCTGCGGCCGGTGCTGCTGCTGGTGGCGATCATCACCATCGCCGGCTATTTCCAGTTGTTCGCCGAGCCCTACGTGATGACGCGCGGCGAGCCGCTGCAATCGACCGTGAGCGTGCTCTACTACATGTACGAGGAAGGCTTCAAATGGTGGAGCCTCGGCCGCGCCTCGGCGATCGCGTTCCTGCTGTTCGTGCTGACCTTCGCGGTGACGCGCGCGCTCCTGTGGCTGAACGGACGCGGTGAGCGCGCATGAGCCCGCGCGCCGCCGCCATCCTGGTCAACGCCGCGCTGGCCGTCGTCGCGGCCCTCGCCCTGGCGCCGCTCGCCTGGATGCTGTCGGTGTCGTTCATGCAGCCGGGCGAGGCGAGCGCCTATCCGCCGCCGCTGCTGCCGGCGCACGCCACGCTCGCCAACTATCGCGAACTGTTCGCCCACGCCGGCATGGGTCGGTATCTGTGGAACAGCCTGCTGATCGCCGGCGCGATCACGCTGCTGTCGCTGGCGTTCAACCTGAGCGCGGGCTATGCCTTCGCCAAATTGCGCTTCCGCGGCCGCGAGCGGCTGTTCCGGATCCTGCTCGGCGCGCTGTTGATCCCCGCGCAGGTGGCGATGATTCCGCTGTTCCTGATGATGAAGTGGCTGCACCTGGTCAACAGCTACGGCGGCGTGATCGTGCCGGCGCTCGCCTCGGTGTTCGGGATTTTCCTGGTGCGCCAGTACGCGCGCTCGATCCCGGACGAGCTGCTCGAGGCCGCGCGTCTCGACGGCGCCGGCGAGTGGCGCATTTTCCTGCGCATCGTGCTGCCGCTGCTGCGGCCGATCGTGGTCACGCTGGCGATCTTCAGTTTCCTCGCCAGTTGGAACGATTTCATGTGGCCGCTGATCGTGCTGAGCGACCAGCAGTGGCAGACCGCGCCGGTCGCCATCGCCAGCCTGTCGCGCGAGCACGTGCAGGACAACGAGTTGATGATGGCCGGCGCGGTGGTCACCGTGGTGCCGGTGCTGGCGTTGTTCCTGGTCCTGCAGCGCCACTACCTGCACGGGCTGCTGCTCGGCAGCGTGAAAGAGTGAGCCGCTGGCCGTGCGCACTGCTGTTCGCCTGCGCCGCGCTGGCGGCGGCGCCGGCCGAGCGCGTGCTCGACGATTTCCGCGATCTCGCGCCGTGGCAGGTGAGCCACACCGACGACGTCGCGGCCGCGATCGCCGGCGCGAGCGACGCGACCGGCGCGGCGCTGCGGCTGGATTTCGATTTCCGCGACGCGCGCGGCCGCCCGGTCAACGGCTACGCCACGGCGCGCCGCGCGCTCGCCCTCGACGTGCCGGAGAATTTCGAGCTCGCGTTCCGCGTGCGCGGCGAGGCGCCGGTCAACGATTTGCAGCTCAAGCTCATCGACCCGAGCGGCGACAACGTCTGGTGGCTGCGCCGGCCCGATTTCGAATTCAGCCGCGACTGGCGCGAACTGCGCGTGCCGAAGCGTCGCATCGAATTCGCCTGGGGACCGACCGCCGACCACACGCTGCGACGGATCGCCGCGATCGAGTTCGTGGTGAGCAGCGGCCGCGACGGCGGACGGGGCTCGGTATACTTTTCCCATCTCGTCCTGCGCGAGCTGCCGCCGCCGGACGCCGCGCCGGCGCGACCGCGCCTGACGGCGAGTTCCGCGCTTCCGGGTCATCCCGCGGCCGCGGCGATGGACGGCGATCCGGCGACGGCCTGGCGCAGCGATCCCGGCCGCGACCGGCGACCGCGCCTCGACATCGATCTCGGCGGCGTGCGCGAGTTGAGCGGTCTGGTGCTGCACTGGCGGCACGGCGAGCGTGCGGCGCAGAGCGCAGTCCGCCGCTCGCGCGACGGACGCCACTGGCAGACGGACACGATCGCGGTTGCGCGCAGCGGCGACGACGAATTCATCGCCCTCGGCGACACCGCGGCGCGTCATCTGCGCCTCGACTTCGCTGCCGACGCGGCGCCGATCGGGCTCGCCGAAATCGAGCTCAAGGATCCGGATTGGGCGGCGACCCGCAACGCGTTTTACCGCCACGTCGCCGCCGCATCGCCGCGCGGCAGGTATCCGCGTGGCTTCGTCGAGCAAGCCTACTGGACGATCGTCGGCGTCGACGGCGGCGAGGCACCGGCGCTGCTGTCGGAAGACGGCGCGATCGAACCGCGCCGCGGCGGCTATTCGATCGAGCCGTTCCTCGTCGTCGACGGCCGGCCGTTGCGTTGGGCGGACGTCGCCGCGACGCAGGCGCTGGCCGACGGGTATCTGCCCATGCCGAGCGTCACCTGGCAATCCGACGGGATCGAGCTCGACATCGAGGCGTTCGCGCGCGGCACGCGCGAGACGGCGATGCTGATCGCGCGCTATCGCGTGCGCAACCGCACGGACGCGCCGCTCGCGCTGACGCTGGAGCTCGCGATCCGGCCGTTCCAGGTCAATCCGCCGGCGCAGTTTCTTGGCGTGCCGGGTGGTGTGAGCGAGCTGCGCGCGTTGCGCTGGGATGGCGAACGCTTGCGGATCGATGGCGACGTGCTCCTCCCGCTCGATCCGCCCGACGACTTCGAACCGCGCGCGGTCGACGGCACGCCGCTCGCGAGCGTGTCCGGCGCTGCGCGACGCGGCGTGCGCGAGGTGCGCGATCCTTCCGGGCAGGCATCCGGCGCGTTGCGCTATGACTGGCGGCTTCCGGCGCACGGCGAACGCGAGGTGGCGCTCGTCGTGCCGCTCGCCGGCGCGGTTGCGCGCGTTGAGCTCGGCAGGCTGGCGCCGGCGGCGTGGGTCGAACGCGAACGTGCCGCCGTGGCGGCGGCGTGGCGCGCGCGACTCGAGCGCGTGAGGCTGGTGCTGCCGCCCGCGCAGCGGCACCTCGCCGATGCGCTGCGCACGGCGCAGGCGCAGATGCTGATCTCGCGCGACGGTGCCGCGCTGCGTCCGGGCACGCGCGCCTACGCGCGCTCGTGGATCCGCGACGGCGCGATGATCGCCGAGGCCCTGCTCCGGCTCGGCGAGGTCGATGCCGTGCGCGACTACGTGGATTGGTACGCGCCGTATCAGTTCGCCAGCGGCAAGGTGCCGTGCTGCGTCGATCATCGCGGCGCCGATCCGGTGCCGGAGAACGACAGTCACGGCGAGCTGATTCACGCCATCGCCGAGCTCTACCGCCACGACGGCGATCGCGCCGCGCTGGCGCGGCGCTGGCCGCACGTCGCCGCCGCGATCGGCTACCTGGACCAGCTCCGCGCGAGCGAGACCGGCGCGGCGAATCCCGCGTTCCGCGGCCTGCTGCCGGCGTCGATCAGCCACGAGGGCTACTCGGCCAAGCCGATGCACTCGTACTGGGACGATTTCTGGGCGCTCGCCGGTTACCGCGACGCCGTGGAACTCGCCGAGGTGCTCGGCCATGGCGAGGAGGCGCGGCGCATCGCGCGCTCGCGCGACGACTTCCATCGGGATCTCGCGGCTTCGCTCGCGCTCGCGGTGAAGACGCACGGCATCGACTTCCTGCCGGGCTGCGCCGAGCTTGGCGATTTCGATCCCACCTCGACCACCGTGGCGCTCGTGCCGGCGGCCGCGGAGGGCATGCTGCCGCCGGCGCCGTTGCGCAACACCTTCGAACGCTATTGGCGCGAGTTCGCCGCACGCGCGGCCGGCACGCGCGCGTGGGATGACTACACGCCCTACGAATGGCGCAACGTCGGCGCCTTCGCACGGCTCGGCTGGCGCCAGCGCGCGCAGCAGGCGATCGCGTTCTTCTTCGCCACCGGCGCGCGGCCGCGCGCCTGGCACCAGTGGGCCGAGGTGGTCGGCCGCGATCCGCGCGCGATCCGCTTCATCGGCGACATGCCGCACGCCTGGATCGCCTCGGATTTCGTGCGCGCCGTGCTCGATCTCCTCGCCTACGAACGCGACGCCGATCGGGCGCTGGTGCTCGCCGCCGGCGTGCCGGTCGACTGGCTGGACGGCGACGGCGTCGGCATCGACGGCCTGCGCACGCAGTACGGCACGCTTTCGTATACATTGAAACAAAATGGAAAAAGCATGATCCTGCGCATCGCGGCCGGCGCGCACCCGCCGGGCGGCTTTGTCGTGCCATGGCCGTACTCGACGCCACCCGGTGCGATGCACGGCGCGCGCTGGCAGGACGGCGAGGTACACGTGCCGGCGGCGCCGGCGGAGGTCACGATCGAGCGACACGCGGGTGCGGATGGAGGCGACGATGCACGCTGAACGGTGGCGGGTGGGACTGCTCGGTTGGGCGCTGCTCGGCGCGAGCATCGGTGGCCGCGCCGATACCGCGGCGAGCGTGGAGGTCGGCACGCGCGACGGCGCCGCGTATCGCATCGACGTGCCGGCGAACTGGAATCGCGAGCTCGTCGTCTACTACCACGGCTATTCGATCACACCGGTGACGTTCGCCGCGGGCGAGCCGCCGTCGCCGATGTTCGCGCCGCTGTTGCGCGCGGGCTACGCGGTGGTGCAGTCGGGCTATTCCGCCACCGGCTGGGCGGTGGCGGAGGCCGATGCCGATACCGAGAAACTGCGTCGCGATTTCGTCGCCTGGCACGGCGCGCCGCGGCGCAGCTACGCGATGGGCATGTCGATGGGCGGCACGCTGACCGTGCTGACCATCGAGCGCCGGCCAAATGTATACAATGGCGCATTGGCTTTGTGCGGCGCGATCGAACCCTCCGACCACGCCCTGCAGCGCCTGTTCGCGCTGCGCGCGGCGTTCGATCACTACGTTCCCGATCTGCTCGGGCCGCTGGTGCCGGTGCCGGCGGACTATCGCGCCGACGCGGCGACGGAGCGCCGGATCGCTGCGGCGCTGGCGGCACGGCCGGACGCACGGCAGGCGCTGCTGCGCTGGTACGGCGCGGCGGACGCCGACAATCTCGCCCCGGTGATCGCCTTCGGCAGCTACGTGATCGGCGAGCTGCAACGGCGCGCGCACGGCAATCCGTTCGCGAACGCCGATCTCGTCTACCTCGGCTCCGGCGACGACGCCGCGCTCGACGCCGGTGTGCGCCGCTATCACGCCGATCCGGCCGCCGCCGCCTACCTCGCGCGCTGGTACACGCCGAGCGGCCGGTTGACCCGCCCGTTGCTGGCGCTGCACGACAGCGGCGATCCGCTGGTGCCGGCGAGCGGCGCCGCCGAGTACGCGCTGCTCGCGCAACGCGCCGGCCACGCCGACAACTTCGTGTTGCAGTACATCGACCGCGAAGGCCACTGCGTCTTCACGCCGGAGGAGATCGGCCGCGCCTTCGACGCGCTGGTCGCCTGGGTGGCGTCGGGCCGGCGGCCGGCGGACGGGAAGGTGCCGTAGTCCGCCTCCCTCCGTCGCGGTGCTACGCCCGATTCAGCGAATCGCCGTTGCTCGCGATCACCTGCGCGTAGTGGCGGCCGCTCGCCTTGATCGTGCGCTGCTGGGTGGCGAAGTCGACGTGCACGATGCCGAAGCGCTTGGAATAGCCGAGCGACCATTCCAGATTGTCGAGCAGCGACCAGGCCATGTAGCCGCGCACGTCGCAGCCGCGCGCGATCGCGTCGGCGACCGCGGCGAGGTGCTTCTTCTGGTATTGCACGCGCAGCGGATCCTCGATCGCGCCGTTCTCGGCCACCGGCGGATCGTAGAACGCCGCGCCGTTCTCGGTGATGTACACCGGCGGATTGCCGTAGCGCTCGCGCACCCAGAGCAGCGTATCGGTGAGTCCCTGCGGATACACTTCCCAGCCGGTTTCGGTGTAGGTCGCGTGCTGCTTCACCGCGGCCGCGCGCAGCGGCCAGGCATCGGCATCGTGGCGCACGACGCTGCGCGTGTAATAGTTCACGCCGAGGAAATCGATCGGCTGGCGGATCAGATCGAAATCCGCCGCCGGCCATGCGGGCCAGGCTTCGCCGAAGATCTCGGCGAGTTCCTCGGGATAGCGGCCGAAGTAGATCGGATCGAGATACTGCCGATTCATGTAGGCATCGGCGCGGCGCGTGGCGGCGAGATCGTCCGCGCTCGACGAGGCCGGATATTTCGGTTCGAGATTGACGACGATGCCGATGGCGTGCCGGCCGTTGCCGCGGTAGGCGTGCACCGCCGCGCCGTGCGCGCGCAGCAGGTGATGGCTCGCGATCGGCGCCTCGAAGCGGTTGCGGTGGCCGGGCGCGAGCGCGCCGTGCAGATAGCCGCCGTCGGTCACCACCCACGGTTCGTTCAGCGTCGCCCACTTCTTCACCCGGCCGTCGAGGCGGCGGAACAGCAGCGTGGCGTATTCGGCGAACCAGTAGGCGATGTCGGGATTGAGCCAGCCGCCGCGGTCGTCGAGCGCGGCCGGCAGATCCCAGTGGAACAGCGTGACCAGCGGCTCGATGCCGTTTTCCAGCAGCGCATCGACCAGGCGCTCGTAGAAATCCAGTCCTGCCGCGTTCGGCCGGCCGCGTCCTTCCGGCAGCACGCGGCTCCAGGAAACGCTGAAGCGATACGCCTGCAAGCCGAGTTCGCGCATCAGCGCGACGTCCTCGCGCCAGCGCCGATAGTGATCGCAGGCGACGTCGCCGGTGTCGCCGTTGCGCATCATGCCCGGCGTGTGGGCGAAGCGCTGCCAGATGCTCGGGCCGGCGCCGTCGGCCAGCGGCGAACCTTCGATCTGGTAGGCGGACGTCGCCGCACCCCAGAGAAATCCGGCCGGGAACTGCACCCCGTGCGCCATGCGCGAACTCCTGACGGATGCGGGTTGTAAACGATTACATGGCAGAATAGCCGAACTGTCCGCGCCTGGGTAGCGCCGCTTGCGCCGGGCGGCGCGACGGCGAACACTGCGCGACGGGAGGGCACGGTGACGGGCGTGACGCTGGACAAGGTACGCAAGGTCTACGACAACGGCCACGTCGCCGTCGTCGGCGCCAGTTTCGAGGCGCGCCCGGGCGAACTGCTGGTGCTGGTGGGGCCGTCCGGCTGCGGCAAGACCACCACGCTGCGCATGATCGCCGGTCTCGAGACCATCACCTCGGGCACGCTGCGGATCGGCGATCGCGTGGTCAACGACGTCGCGCCGAAGGATCGCGACATCGCCATGGTGTTCCAGAACTACGCGTTGTATCCGCACATGACGGTGGCGGAGAATCTCGCCTTCGGCCTGAAGCTGCGCGGCGAGGCGGCGGCGACCATCGCCGCGCGCGTGCGCGAGGCCGCGGCGATGCTCGGCCTCGCCGAGGTGCTCGAGCGCCGGCCGCGCGCGCTCAGTGGCGGCCAGCGCCAGCGCGTCGCGCTCGGTCGCGCGCTGGTGCGGCGGCCGCGCGTGTTCCTGCTCGACGAGCCGCTGTCGAATCTCGACGCGAAGCTGCGCCTGTCGATGCGCGTGGAGATCGCGCGGCTGCACCGGCAGCTCGGCGCGACCACGATCTACGTCACCCACGACCAGGTCGAGGCGATGACGCTGGGTCAGCGCATCGTCGTGTTCGACCGCGGCGAGATCCAGCAGATCGACACGCCGATGAATTTGTATACCCGGCCGGCGAACTTGTTCGTCGCCGGCTTCCTCGGCAGTCCGGCGATGAATTTCTTCCGCGGCCGGTTGCGCGGCGAGGGCGGCCTCGCGCTCGACTGCGGCGCCGTGGTGCTGCCGCTCGACGGCGCCGGCGAGGCGCTCGCGCGCCACGTCGGCCGCGAGCTCGTCGTCGGCCTGCGTCCCGAGGATCTGCGGCTCGCCGGCGCGGGCGAGCCGGTGGCCTTGTGTGCCGAGCTCGAGGTGATCGAGCCGATCGGCAACGAGGTGTTTCTCAACTTCCGTTGCGGCGACATCGCGCTGGTCGCGCGCACGGCGCCGCGCGCGCTGCCGGAGCGCGGCAGCTCGGTCGCGCTCGGCTATGCCGCCGCCGCGCTGCACTTCTTCGATGCCGGCAGCGGGCGGCGGATCGAAGCCCGCGCCGCCGCCTGATTCGCCAGGCGCGCTCGCGCCCGGGTACACTGCGGCTCCGCGCCGCGACGAGGAACGATCCGTGCAACCCGAAACCCGCAATCTCGCCCTGTTCTGCGACTTCGAGAACATCGCCCTCGGCGTGTGCGAGGCGAAATATGCGCAGTTCGACATCAACAAGGTGCTCGAACGCCTGCTGCTCAAGGGCAGCATCGTGGTGAAGAAGGCGTATTGCGACTGGGAGCGCTACAAGGATTTCCGCCCGGCCATGCACTACGCCTCGTTCGAGCTGATCGAGGTGCCGCACGTCAGCCAGTCCGGCAAGAATTCGGCCGACATCCGCATGGTCGTCGATGCGCTCGACCTGTGCTACACCAAGGCGCATGTCGACACCTTCGTCATCATCAGTGGCGATTCGGATTTCTCGCCGCTGGTCGCCAAGCTGCGCGAGAACAACAAGACCGTGATCGGCGTCGGCGTGAAGAGTTCGACCTCGCAACTGCTGATCGCCAACTGCGACGAGTTCATCTACTACGACGACCTGGTGCGCGCCGAGCGCCGGCCGGCGACGAGGAAGAAGACCGAAGGCCGCGCCGCGCCGGCGGCGCCGCAGGCGAAGTCGGACGACGCGAAGAAGCAGGAAGCGCTCGACCTGGTGCTCGAGACGGTGGAGGCGCTCGTCAGCGAACGCGGCGAGGAGGAAAAACTCTGGGGTTCGATGGTCAAGCAGGCGTTGAAGCGGCGCAAGCCGGGCTTCAACGAAAGCTACTACGGCTTCAAGTCGTTCAACGCCCTGCTCGAGGAAGCGCGCGCGCGGCAGGCGCTGGAGCTCGAGCGCGACGAGAAATCCGGCGGCTACCTGGTGAAGCTCAAGGGCGGACCTGATTAGCGTTGAAATTCAGTCTGCCGCCTCTCCCGCCAGCGGGAGAGGCCGACGCGCGCAGCGCGGCGGGTGAGGGTGGCACGGAAGTAATCTTGTTCTTTGTTCCAAGCGCATCCTGCGGTTTTCCGCTCGCGTCCGGCGAGCGGGTGACTTTCTTTGCTCGTGCAAAGAAAGTCACCAAAGAAAGCACGTTCAAGCAGAGCATCCCTCGGAGGACCTGCACAAGGGCTTTGCGAACGGATGAAAATTCCACGCAAAACTCGGTCGTTCCGGGCGGAC
>JAJPHA010000105.1 GCA_021325475.1 Rhodanobacteraceae bacterium
GCCGCCGGAGCGCAGGACCCGGAGTTTACTGGTAGTAAATGAGGAGTCCGAGCACCGCCGGCGCGCGAGCCGTCGAGCGCAGCAGATTTTGAGATAGGTTCTAGGGAGTGGGGAGTGGAAAAAGCTGTACAGCCCTCGGCCCTTGGTCCTCAGCCCTCGGAAATCGGAAGCGGTGAGCGGTGAGCGGTGAGCGGAACGAGCCGCGCAGCCCTCAGCCCTCGGCCCTTTCTTCCCCCCGCGGCACGAACTTGACCAGCACCAGTTCGCCGCCGCCGTCGAGCACGACACGTTCGCCGGCGGCATCGGGCGCGAGCAGCAGGGCGTCGCCCGCGGTCAGCGCGCGCGTTTGCGTACCGGCCTTTGCTTCGGCGCGTCCGGCGGCGAGATAGACGAACCAGGTCGCCGCGTCGGCGAAGAACACCATCGGCCCGACCAGCGGCCGGTGCAGCACCTCCGCGCTGCACGCATCGCGGCGCACGATCACGTTGAAGTCGCGCACCGGACCGGACAGCAGCACGCCTTCGGTGTGCCATTCGCCGGCGAAGCGAACGAAGCGCAGGCGCTGATCCAGGCGCACCGCGGGCGCGGCGTCGAAGCGCAGTTCCATGCCGATGCCTTCGAGCAGGGCGATGTAGCGATCGCAGCCAGGAAACGCGGAGAACGCGCCGTCGGCTTCGATCTCGGCGATGCTCACGCGCCAGTCGAAGGTGCCGGTGGCCTCGGCCTGCGGCGGGTGCACGGCGAGTTCGGTGGTCCAGCCGCGGCCGTTCTTCCAGCGCACGCGGCGAAAATCGGAGGGACCGAGCGCGCGCAGGCGCATCAGGCGGCGTCCTGCCCGCGCAGCGCGCCGATCGGCATCCGGCGCCGCGCCGGCTCGCCGGCGGCGATGGCGGCGGCGGTGCCGATCGGCATCCTGGGCGGAAACCGGCTCACGCGAGCTCGGGCACGCGTGCGGTGAGGGCGTGCAGTTGCGCTGAGGTCTGCGCCAGGCTCTCGCTCCAGGGCAGGCCGACGATCGGCTCGCCGGTGTGCGCGTCGCGGAACTCCTCCACCTGGCCGGGCGCCAGCAGATGCCGATAGTCCACCGTGACCTCGGCGCCGGCCGGCAGATCCTCGAGCGCGAACACGAAGCCGAGATGCCACAAGCCGGTCGGCCGGAACGAATGGTTGATGTAGCACTCGTCCGGCCACTCCGGCGTGACCGTGTAGCAATCCTCGAACCAGCGCACGGTCGCGCGCAGCGCGGCGGCGGCGTCCGGGCGGGCGCGCAGTTCGCGCCATTTGTATACTTTGCGCACATCGTCCGGGGCGATGATGACGCGCCCGGCCGCGACCGGCTCGGCCAGGAACAGGCCGCGGCCGGCGCCGGGAATCGCGGAAGCGGCGATGCGGTAGCGGGGCAGGATCATGCGGTGTCTCGGCTTGGCCTCCCGTCACAGTCTAGCAGGCCGGGATGCGCCGCACCCGCGTCGCACGGTACACTGCCGCGATTGCAACCACGCAGGTGTCGCATGGACTCGAACCAAACCCGCGACGCGATCGCCGGCCTGTGGGACCGCGAGATCGTGGCGCAACTGGTGGACTACATCCGCATCCCGAACAAGTCGCCGATGTTCGACGCGCAGTGGGCCGAGCACGGCCACATGGACCGGGCGGTCGAGCAGTTCGCCGCCTGGGCGCGCGCGCAGCCGGTCGCCGGCATGCAGGTGGAGGTGGTGCGGCTGCCCGGACGCACGCCGCTGATCTTCATCGAGGTGCCCGCCGTCGGCGCCGCCGGCGAGGATTGCGTGCTGCTGTACGGTCACCTCGACAAGCAACCGGAGATGACCGGCTGGGCGCCGCATCTCGGGCCGTGGACGCCGGTGCTGGAGGGCGATCGGCTGTACGGCCGCGGCGGCGCCGATGACGGCTACGCGCTGTTCGGTTCGCTCGCCGCGATCCTGGCGCTCAGGCAGCAGGCCGTGGCGCACGCGCGCTGCGTGATCCTGATCGAGGCCTGCGAGGAATCCGGCAGCTACGACCTGCCGTACTACGTCGATCATCTGGCCGCGCGCATCGGCAAGCCGTCGCTCGTCGTCTGCCTCGATTCCGGCTGCGGCAACTACGATCAGCTCTGGCTCACCACCTCGCTGCGCGGCATGACCGGCGGCAATCTGCGCGTGCAGGTGCTCGAGGAAGGCGTGCACTCGGGCGATGCGTCCGGCATCGTGCCGTCGAGCTTCCGCGTCCTGCGCCAGTTGCTGTCGCGGCTGGAGGACGAGGTCAGCGGCCGGATCAAGCCGGCGGAACTCTACGTCGAGATTCCGCCGCAGCGCCTCGCCCAGGCGCGGCGCACGGCCGAGGTGCTGGGCGATGCGGTGTACTCCAAGTTTCCCTTCGTGCGCGGCATGCGTCCGGCCGCGGACGATCTCACCGAACTCGTGCTCAACCGCACCTGGCGCCCGGCGCTGGCCGTCACCGGCGTCGCCGGCATCCCGCCGCTCGAGTCCGCCGGCAACGTGCTCCGGCCCTACACCGCAGTCAAGCTCTCGCTGCGCCTGCCGCCGACGCTCGACGGCGATCGCGCCGGCGAGTTCGTCAAGGACCTGCTCGAGCGCGATCCGCCCTACGGCTGCAAGGTGAGCTTCGAGCTGGAGAAGGCCTCCTCCGGCTGGAATGCGCCGGAGCTCGCGCCGTGGCTGGAAGCCTCGATCGAGGCCGCCTCGCGCGAATTCTTCGGCCGCCCGCCGGCGTTCAACGGCGAGGGCGGCAGCATTCCGTTCATGGGCATGCTCGGCGAGAAGTTCCCCGCGGCGCAGTTCCTCATCACCGGCGTGCTCGGGCCGCAGTCGAACGCGCACGGGCCGAACGAATTCCTGCACATTCCGACGGCCAAGCGCGTGAGCATGTGCGTGGCGCGGGTGATCGCCGATCACTGCCGCGCCAGCGCCGCCGGGTTGACCCGCGGCGCGGCGGCGAGCGCGGCGCACACCCACCGCGGCGAGCATGGCTGCTGCTGAATCCCGGCGCCGGCCAGCACCAGCAGGACCAGCAGGATTTTTCCGAGCCGACGAACGAACTTCGTGATACCCCCGAATGGTGCGAACCGATGCAGTGTCAGCGTATCGCCGGAATCGTCAAGACGCCGTCACGACAGGTGTCGCGCATGCCGCCGCCGCAGGCGCGTGGCGCGAGATCGTGCCGGTCGAGGCACACGCGCACTTCGGCGAGCACATCGCCGTCGCGACAGGCGACATGGACCGCCGCCGCCGGCAGCGCCGGATTGACGGCGCGGAACGCCTGCACGATCCCGGCGGCGCTCAGCCGCGGTGGCCGCGTCGGTGCGATCAACGGCGGCGGAATGCGGACACTGGCGAAGGCGTGGTCGGCGAGATCGAAATAGTCCGCCGGATCGAGTCCGCTGCAACTGCCGTGCGTGCGCCATTCGTGCTCGATCAGGCGCCGGCTCGGCATGAACGCGAGCGCGCGGCGGATCGTCGCCTCGTCCGGCGCGGCGTCGGTGCGGCAATGCTGCGGCCCGCCGCCGGCGCGGTACTGCGGCCACAGGCCGTGCAGCACGAAGCCGAATCCGCGGTCGCCGCATTGCTCGGATTCGTCGGCGTGGGTCGCGCAATAGCTCGGCGACCACGACAGCGACATCAGGTACTGGTCGAAGCCGGCGCCGTCGGCGTGCGGGCGATGGTCGCGCGCGGCGGCGAGCGCGGCGAAGCCGAGCGCGAACAGGACGGCGGCGAGGCGGAGCGGGCGGCGCATGCACGGCAGACGGCGGCGACGGCGCGGCAGTTTGCCATGTGCGCGGCGCGGTGGCGAGCGCCGCGCCCGCGCGCGAGGCTATAATCGCGTTCCTTTCCGCTGCACGTGTTCCGCATGTCTCGCCGCATCGTCATGCGCCGCTCGCCGATCCACGGCAACGGCGTATTCGCCGCCCGCAACCTGCCGAAGGGCATCACCGTCATCGAATACCGCGGTCGCCGCCTCACCCACGCCCAGGCCAACCGCGTCTACGGCAACGACGTCGACAGCGGCCACACCTTCCTGTTCACCTTGAACGAGCGCTATCTGATCGACGCCAATGTCGGCGGCAACATCGCGCGCTGGATCAATCACAGTTGCAACCCGAACTGCCATGCCTGGGTGATCGAGCATCCGGGCGGCGATCCGCGCCGCGACCGGGTGGTGATCGAGACCCGGCGCGCGATCCGGCGCGGCGAGGAGCTGACCTACGACTACGGCATCGAGCTCGAGGAACGCCACACGCCGCGGCTCAAGCGCATCTGGGCCTGCCGCTGCGGCGCGCCGCGCTGCAGCGGCACCCTGCTCAAGCCGAAGCGACGCCGGCGTTGAGGCTCAGCGGCGGCCGTCGCCGCGCCGCATCTGCAGGAAGGTCATGCCGGCGAAGCCGAGCAGGAGGCCGGCGAGCGCCAGGCCGATGTAAAAAGTATACCCGTCCGGCGCGGCGCCGCGGCCGCCGCCCGCCGGCGGCATCGGCACGCGCTCCGCGGCACGCTGGTCGGTCTCCGTCGCCGCCGCGTTGGCATTCGCGCGCGGCGCGCTTGCGGGCGCCGGCGTGGCATTCGGCGGACCGGCGGCGGGCGCAGGCGGCGCGGCGACGGGCGGGGCCGGCGCCGGTGCGGCCGGTGCCGGTGTCGCGGTCGGCGGCGGAGGATGGTCGGGGGCGCTCGCGGTGGTCGTGCCGCCGTTGCGCCGTTTCACCACCGACACGTAATCGGGCGGCGGTGGCGGCGGCGCGGCCGGCGTCGCCGCCGCTGCGGGCGCAGCGTTGGCGGCCGGATCGTTCGGCTTCGCGCCGGCACCGTCGGCCGGGGCGTTGCCGGCGGTCGCGGCCGCGCCGGTCTTGGCGCCGCCGGCGTTGGTCGCGGCGGCGTTGGCCGGAGCGTTCTGCAGTTGCTGGTTTTCCTGCACGAAGTTGGCGGACTGCGCTTGCACGTTCGCCGACGGCGCGTTCGGATCCTGCCCGCCGACGTTGGTGGTGACGCCGGCGGAGGTCGCACCCACGCCGGCCGTGGCGAACGTCGGCAGCGCCAGGGCGATGAGCAATGGCGGGGAAAGCCAGCGGGCAGGGGGCATGGGACGATTCGCCTCGAGGAGTGCCGGCGATTCTAGCAGTCCGCCGCCGCGTTCGCCGAAGCGCGGGCGAGGCGCGCGTGGTCGGCCGGCGTGTCGATGTCCAGCGCCGCACGCGGCATCGGCACGGCGACGACGCTCGCGGCATGGCGTTCAAGCACGGTGCGCGCACCGCCGCGACCGCGCAGCGCCGCCAGTTCCGCGAAATGACGGCGCGGGAACAGGCATGGCGGGCCGCGCACCGCAGCGTTCGCCGCGGCGACGATGCGTGCCGGCGCTGCGGCGTGCGCGGCGATCAGCGCGCGGAAGTCCGCCGCCGTGAGCAGCGCCTGATCGGCGAGCGCGACGATCAGCGCGCGCGGCGACGGCCGCAGCCGCCGCGCAAAACGCACGCCGCAGGCGATCGAGTCGCCCAAACCCTGGCGCCAGCGCGCGTTCCAGATCGGCATCACCGCCAGCCCTTCGAGTTCCGCCCGCACCGCGCGCCGATACGCGCCGGTGACGACCAGCACGCGCGCACCGCTGGCCGCGGCGGCGCGCGCCGCGCGCCGCACCAGGGACACGCCGTCGAGCCGCGCCAACTGTTTCGGTGCGCCGAAGCGCCGCGCTCTGCCGGCGGCGAGCAGCAGGACGCAGACCTCGTGATCGGATCGCATGACAGCCACGCGCACATCCCGGCGGGCTAGTCTGACCGAACCGCCGCGCGCGCTCCAGAGTCGTCGCCGGCGCGCAACCGAAACTTCATCGAAACGCAAGCGCGCCTTCACGCCCGGGTCAAGCGCTCCGGGCACGCTGCGCGCGGTCCGGCCAACCGCGCGGCGCATGGCAAGGCTCACGAGGCGCGAATTCTTCCAACTGTCCGCGGCCGCGGTGGCGGCGGCGAAGCTGTCGGCGGCGTTGCGCGTGGCGCGTGCGGTGACGCCGGCCGGGGGCTCGCCGGCGGCGGTCCGGCACGTGGTCGTGCTGATGCAGGAGAACCGCTCGTTCGATCACTACTTCGGCACGCTGCGCGGTGTGCGCGGCTTTGGCGACCGCGCGGCGCTGGCGCACGGTCGCGGTCACGTGTTCCGGCAGCGCGCGGCCGACGGCCGGACGCTGGCGCCGTTCCGCAGCCCGGCGGCCTGCGCCGCCGATCTCGATCATTCCTGGCACGGCACGCATCGCGCCTGGAATCGCGGCAACTGCGATCGCTGGATCGAAGCCAAGGGCGTCGGCGCGATGGCCCATCTCGATCGCGCGGCGCTGCCGTTCCATTACGCGCTCGCCGACGCCTTCACCCTGTGCGATGCGTATTTCTGTTCGGTGATGGGGCCGACCAAGCCGAACCGGCTGTATCTGTGGAGCGGCACCAACGATCCGCACGGACTCGCCGGCGGACCGGTGCTCGACAACGGCCCGGAGGATCTGCGCTGGACCACCTACCCGGAGCGCCTGGAGGCCGCCGGCGTGCGCTGGAAGATCTACCAGAACGCCGCAGACAACTACGACGACAACGCGCTCGCCTGGTTCCGCCGCTTTCGCGACGCCGCGCCCGGCACGCCGCTCCACGACCGCGGCCTGGCCTCGGTGCCGGCGGTGCACGGCGACACCTGCGCCGACATCGCCGCCGCGCTCGAACGCGACGTGCGCGCCGGCGCGCTGCCGACGGTGTCGTGGATCATCGCGCCGGAGCGCTGCAGCGAACATCCGCGCCACCCGCCGGCCGCCGGCGCCGAATTCATCGCGCGCGTGCTCGCTGCGCTGACCGCCGATCCGGCGGTCTGGGCCGGCACCGTGCTGCTCATCAACTACGACGAGAACGACGGCTTCTTCGATCACGTGCCGCCGCCGGTGCCGCCGCCCGGCACGCCCGACGAATTCGTCGGCGACGAACCGATCGGCCTCGGCCCGCGCGTGCCGCTGTTGGTGATCTCGCCGTGGAGCCGCGGCGGGTTCGTCTGCTCGCAGGTGTTCGACCACACCTCGGTGCTGCGCTTCCTGGAACTCGTCACCGGCGTCGCCGAGCCGAACATCTCCGCGTGGCGGCGCAGGCTGTGCGGTGATCTCACCGCCGCGTTCGATTTCACCGCCACCTCGATCGCCGTGCCGGCGCTGCGTCCTGCGCCGGTGACGGCGGCGTGCGCGGCGCCGCGCCAAGCCGGCGCCGCGGCGCAGGAACCGGGCTGGCGGCCGGCGCGGCCGTTGCCGTATCGGCCGGAGGCGACGGCGAGGCTGGACGCGAGCGCCGGACGCCTCTGCATCGAATTCGCCAATCGCGGCACGGCGACGGTGCATTTCGCGGCCTACGCCGCTGACGAGCCCGCGCCACGGCATTACGACGTCGATCCCGGCGCGACGCTGGCCGACGTGTTCGCCGCGTCGCCGACCTACGACGTTGCCGTGCACGGACCGAACGGCTTCGTGCGCCGGTTCGCTGGCCATCGCGACGCGGTCGGGGGCGAAGTTGCGGTGGTCTGCGATCTCGCCGTGCCGGGCGCGGCGTGCCTGCGGCTCACGCTGACCAACGCCGCGGCGACGCCGGTTGCGTTGCACGTCATCGCCGCGTGCGGCGACGCGCAACCGCAGACGGTGACGCTCGCGCCCGGGGCGACGCGGACGCTGGTGTACGATGTGGAATCGTATACTTCCGGCGATTACGATTTCGAGATCACCCGCGCCGACGATCCGCGCTATCTGCGGCGTCTCGCCGGACACGTCGAAACCGGCGCGGTCAGCGTGCGTGGCTCGCCGGCATGACGTGGGCCGGGGCGAAGTGTGTGAGCGCCTGCGCCTTGGTCAGCGCGACGCGCCGTGCGAGCAGGCGTTCGAGCAGTGCCCGCCAGCAGGTGAGGAGCTCGCGGTGGGCGACATCCGCGGGGTGCAGGCCAAGGCGCAGCAGCGGCAGGTGCGCGGTCAGCGGCTCGGCGCTGCGCAGCCACAGGCGGCTCGCCGCGCGCCGCCACGCCGAACGCGGCGAGACGGTGAGACAAGGTGCGGCGATGCGCGCCGGTCGGGCGAGCGCGACGAGCGCCGTGTGCGTGGTGGTGTAGGCGAGGCCGCTCGCCGCCAGCGCCGCGCGCGCGCCGGCGCTCGTCAGCCAGGCCGGCGGCACGAAACCCTGCACCGGCCAGCCGAGGCCGGCGAACATTTCCAGTCCGCGGGCGATGCGTTCGCGCGCCTGCGCTTCGTCGAGCGCGGCGAACTCGCCTTCGCCGGCGGTGAGCACGCGCCGCCGCCACCACGCGCGCGCGCCGCGCGGTGCCGGGGCGGCGTCACGGTGGTCGTAGCCGTGCAGCGCCAGCTCGTCGCCGCCGGCGAGCCGGCGCTCGATCGCCCGGCAGAACGCCGGGTCGCGATCGATGCGGCCGCGGCCGTGGAAGTTTGGTACGACCAGCAGCGTGAGCGGTGGCGCGCCAAGCGCGTCGAGCAGATCGAGCCAGCGCGCGCAGTGCGGCCAGGTCGCCGGCGCGACATCGTGCAGGGCGATGCACAGCGCGCCGCTCATGGCACGCCCGGCGCATCGGCCGGCGCGGACGCGGCGGGCGATCGCCGCCGCGACAGGTGCAGATAGCGTTCGATTTGCTGCGCGAAGGTGCGCGACCAGGCGTATGTCTGCTCCACGCGGCGGCGCGCGGCGCGGCCCATCGCCTGCCGATCGCGCTCGTAGAGCGCCGCGATGGCGCGGCCGAGCGCGATGGCGTCGCTGCGCTCGGCGAGCACGCCGGTGTCGGCATCGATCAACTCGGCCAGCGCGCCGCCGCGGATGCCGATCACCGGGCGACCGCAGGCCATGGCTTCGAGCACGATCAGGCCGAACGTTTCGTGCACGCCGGCATGCACCAGCGCGTCGGCGCTCGCCAGCAGTCGCGCCAGCCGCACGCCGTCCTGTTCGTAGGGCAGCACGGTGACATTGGCGCGCAACGCCGCGCGGCGTTCGCCGCCGACCAGCAGCAGGTGATGGCGTGCGCCGAGCGCGGCGAAGGTCTCGAGCAGGAGCGGAATCTGCTTCTCGCGCGCCATGCGACCGGCGAAGATCAGCAAGCGGGTGTCGGCGGGGAGTCCCAGTTCCGCGCGCAGCGCCGGGTCGTGCCGGGCGGGATGAAAGACCTCGCCATCGACGCCGAGCGGTTGCACGACGATGCGCTCGACGCCGCCGTCGGCGAGGCGCTGCGCGACCGCGCGGCTCGGCGCCAACACCAGATCGAAGCGGTTGTACAAGGATCGGAGATAACGGTCGGCGGCGGCGCCGACCAGACGTCCGCAGCGGCCGGCGAGCAGACGCGGCAGATCGGAGTGGGCGAACGCCACCGCCGGCACGCCGAGCGCATCGGCGGCGTCGAGCGCGGCGAAGGCGAGCTGATACGGATCGCCGGCCTCGATCAGATCCGGCGCGAGTTCGCATAGTGCGCGGCGGAAGCGCGCCGGCCACAGCGGCAGGCGATAGCCGCCGCCGAACGGGATGCGCGGACTGGCGAGCGTGTGGATGTCCGGTGCGATCTCGCCGTCGCGCGCGCCGGGCACCAGCAGGCTGTGACGCAGGCCGGGCTGGCGCTGGTAGTGGCGGTGCTTGGCGAGCAGATAGCGCTTCACGCCGCCGCTGTGCGGCGCGAAAAACAGTGTGACATCGGCGACGTGCATGCGCGGCCCTCGGCGGACGCGGCTACTACGCGGCAAGCCGATGACAGGCGTGTGACGACGATCGCGCTCGGCGGTCGACGAGTTGCAAGAATCCCGTTGCAGAGTGCGCGGATGCGCGCCCGCATTCGGCTGCCAGCGTGACGATGAATTCCGCGACCCGCGCCGCGTCGTCGCGCCGCCGGCTGCTGATCGCGGCGGCGCTCGCGACGATGCTCGGCGCGCCGCTGCTGCTCGGCGGCCGCGGCGCGATGGCCGCGCTCGCCGCGCTGCCGGCGTCCGCATTCGCCGCCGTGCTCGGCCTGACCGCGCTGTCCTGGTTCGCGCGCGCCGTCAAGCTGCGTCTGCTGATGCGGCGGATCGGCTTGCGCTGTGGCATGGCGCACGCGCTCGGCATCACGCTCGCGTCCGAGTTCGGCTTCGCCGTCACGCCGGCCGGCGTCGGCGGTTACCTCGCCGGCGTCCACTATCTGCGCCGTGCCGGTGCCGGCGCCGCGGCGGCCGCCATGGTGACGGCGGCCGATCAACTGCTCGATGCGGCGTTCTTCGCGCTCGCGCTGCCGCTCGCCGCGCTGGTCCTGTCGGGCGGTGCGGCGAGCCACGGCACGATCCTGCCGTGGCGCGCCGCGAGCCTTGCGCTCCTCGTCGCCGCGGGTCTGTGGCTGGCGCGCCGCCCGCTCGCGCGGCTGCGCTCGCGTCGGCTGCGGTACTGGCGAAGAACGCTCGCGGCGCACGTCGCGGCGTGGCGCGGCGAGGCGCGCCGGCTGCTCGCGGGCGGGCCGCGCTGGCTCGCCGTGCTGGTCGCACTCACTGCGTTGCAATGGCTCGCGCGCTACGGCGTGTTGCCGCTCGCGCTCGCCCTGCTCGGTCACGGCGTGCCGTTCGCGCTCGCCTTTCTCGCCCAGTCCTGCGTGCTGCACGCCGCGCAGTGGACCGGCGTGCCGGGCGGCGCCGGTGGTGCCGAGCTCGGTCTCGGTGCGGTGTTCGCTGCGGTGGTGCCGGCCGCGGACTTCGCCGCCGCGATGCTGCTGTGGCGGCTGGCGAGCTTCCACGTCTGCCTGCTCGCCGGGGCGATGGCGATTGCCGGACTCGCGCGGCATCGGCAACCGCCCGCCGCGGCGGTGGCCGATGCGCCGCGTGCCGGCTGAGGTTCGGCTGCGCCGCGCCGGTGTCTCAGATCAGGCGGGCATTGCGGACGCGGCGGAAGCGGCGCGCGAACGCGCGATGGCCGCCTTCGAGGTTGACGACGAGCGTGTGGCCGCCGAAGACGACGTGGGCGAGGATGTCGTGCTGCACGCGCGTCGCCGCGCGAGCATCGTAGCGCTGCCACCAGGCCCGAGTGGTGAAACCGAGCAGATACAGTGGGCGTTCCGGCAGGTGGCGCAGACGTTTGCGCACGAGATAGGCCTGGCGGATGCCGGCGACGCGACTGAGCTGCGCGCGCAGGGTTTCGATGGTGGCCGCGTCCAGGCCGTGTTCGTCGAAACGATCGGTGACGCGCACGTGCCGGCGCTCCTCCGCTGCCGCTTCCTGCACACGCATCTCCGCCAGCATGCGCGCATGCCACTGATCGGCCTCGGCCTTGCGGCCGGCGCGCCAATGAAAATCGCGCAAGGTCTGCGCGCCCGGGATCACTGCTTCCCGATCCTGCTGCATGGCGCGCACGACCAGCGCTTCGCCGGCGGCGTCGCCGCGCCACAGCAGGCGCTGGCCGAGGGCGAAGCACGCCCTGGGATCGTCGCCGGCGCGCGCGTGCAGTGCGCGCAGTTGCTCCAGCGCGCGGTCGGCGCCGGCGCCGACGCTCTCCTCGAGCAGGGCGAGCTGGCAGGCGTCCTCGATCGCCAACGTCGTCGTCTCCGCCCGGTGCCGCAGTTGTTGCAAGCGCTGGCGCTGTTCCTGCACCTCGGTGTAGCGTCGGTTCCACTCCTGCCGGATGCCTTCGCGCCAGCGCGCATCGAGCGCCTCGATCAGGCGTTCGCGCGCGCTGCCGAGCAGGCGATCGGCCGCCGCGTCCGGTGTCGGCGGTGCCAGGTGTGGCGCCTCGCCGAGCGCGCGCAGGCGCGCGGCAAGGCTCGGGTGCGTGTCCGTCACGTCGCCGTCTTCGCCGGTGGCACCGCTCAGCCAGCGTTGCGCTTCCTCGCCCGCCAGTCGTTCGTGCACGTCGCGGCCGAGATCGGAAAACGGCAGCGCCGCCGGTTGCGGCTCGTCGCTGGCGCGCGCGAACACCGCCGGCCAGAACTGCGCGCGCAGGTAGCGGCCGATCACGGCCACGCCGGTCAGTGCCTCGGCGGCGGTGCGCGACGAGGTCAGTTGTGCCGAGATGCGATCGGCTTCGTATTCGTTGGCGCGTGCCAGCGGAAACGAATACGCGCCGAAGTACGGGGCGTACCACGCGAAGAATCGCTGAACCAGGAATCCGCAGACATTGCGCGA
Organism: Rhodanobacteraceae bacterium; assembly: GCA_021325475.1. Taxonomy (GTDB): domain Bacteria; phylum Pseudomonadota; class Gammaproteobacteria; order Xanthomonadales; family Rhodanobacteraceae; genus Rudaea. The sequence goes on from JAJPHA010000105.1 coordinate 12,133, forward strand.
GCGCGCCAGTTCCTGGTCCAGACGCTGCCAGGTGTAACGCAACCGGTACAGCCAGTTGCCGAACCGGGCGTGGCCGCGCGCGAGATGGCCGAGCTCGTGCGCCAGTACGGCGTCGAATTGTTCCACGGTCAGGCATTTGAGCAGCGGCAGGCCGAGCAGCAGGTAATTGCGCGGCCAGCCGAACGGGCCCAGGCGCGGTACCTGGGCCACGCCGGCGTTGAAGTCGTCGTTGATGAGGACCTGGTGGAAGCGCGGTGCGCGCAGGCGGCGACGCAGTTGCTCGATCCGCGCGAACAGCGCCGGCGCCTCGTGCGGGCCGATCGAAAAGCCGACCGGCGCGGGGATGCGCACGACGAGGGCGCGCAGCACGAGCAGCAGCAAGGCGCCGGACAGCGCGACGAACTTGAGTGCGACGAACTTGAGATACACGCACGCCAGTACGGACGCGGCGAACAAGCCGAGCAGCAGCGCCACCAGCAGGGCGAGATAGCCGTAGCCGAGCAGCGCCAGCAACACGACCCGCGCCTTGTACAGACGCGGATGGCGCTCCGCAAACCGCTCCAGCGCGGCCACGGTCTGTTCGAATTGCTGACGATCCATCAGAGCCTCCCTGCGGGCGGCGCGAAGCACGCCGCCGGTTCGCGGCATGGCGCCCTGTTTACCGTCTTCGAATTCGCCCGGTCAAGCGCGTGGTGCTACCCGCGCAGCGCGGCGGCCTGGCGCGCGAGCGCCTCGATCGCGGCGAAGTCGCCGGCGGCGAGGCGATCCGGCGGCGCCAGCCACGAGCCGCCGACGGCGATCACGTTCGGCAGGGCGAGATAGGCCGCGGCCTTGCCGGCGTCGATGCCGCCGGTGGGACAGAAGCGGATGTCGGGCAGCGGCGCGGCCAGCGCGCGCAGATACGCCACGCCGCCGGCCGCTTCGGCCGGGAAGAATTTCTGCAGGCGGAAGCCGCGTTCGTGGAAGGTCATCGCCTCGCTCGCGGTGGCGGCGCCGGGCAGGAACGGCAGCGCCGAGTTCTCCGCGGCCTGCAGCAGGCCGAGCGAGGCGCCGGGCGCGACCGCGAAGCGCGCGCCGGCGGCCTCGGCGGCGCGCAGATCGTCGGCATTGCGCACGGTGCCGGCGCCGACCACGGCGGCGCCGTCGGCGGCGATCGCCTCGATCGCCTCCAGTGCCGCGCGGGTGCGCAGGGTGACCTCGATCGCGCGGATGCCGCCGGCGACGAGCGCGCGGGCGAGCGGTGCGGCGACCTCGACGCGCTCCAGGGTGACCACGGCGATCACCGGCGCGAGGCCCAGGATGGTTTCCAGTTCGTCCTGGCGGCGCTGGGTCCAGATGCTCATGTCTCGGCTCCAGTAAAAAGTATACTCGCGCCGCGATCGGCCGGACCGACGGCGGCGCGGAAGCTGGCGAACAATTCGCGGCCGAGCCCGGCGTGGTGGCCCTCGAGCGCGGCCGACGCCGGCGCGCGTGCGGCGAATTCGGCCGGATCGGCGCGGACCTCGAGCGTGCCGGCGCGCGCGTCGATGCGCACGACGTCGCCGTCGCGCACGCGCGCGATGGCGCCGCCGGCGGCGGCCTCGGGGGTGACGTGGATCGCCGCCGGCACGCGGCCCGAGGCGCCGGACATGCGGCCGTCGGTGACCAGCGCGACGCGATGGCCGCGGTCCTGCAGCACGCCGAGCGCCGGCGTGAGCTTGTGCAGTTCCGGCATGCCGTTGGCGCGCGGCCCCTGGAAGCGCACCACGGCGACGACGTCGCGGTCGAGTTCGCCGCGTTCGAACGCCGCCTGCACCTGATCCTGGTCGTCGAACACACGCGCCGGTGCCTCGATGACGAGACGGTCGTCCGGCACCGCCGAGACCTTGATCGTGGCGCGGCCGAGATTGCCTTCGAGCATGCGCAGCCCGCCGTCGGGCCAGAACGGCTCGGCGACCGGCCGCAGCACGGCCGGATCGCGACTCTGCGCCGCCGCCGGCACGCGCTCGACCGCGCCCTCGGCGCCGAGGCGCGCCTCGGCGCGATAGGCGTCGAGGCCGTCGCCCCACACCGTGCGCACATCGCCGTGCAGCAGGCCGGCGTCGAGCAGTTGCGCGATCAGCAAGCCCATGCCGCCGGCGGCGTGGAACTGGTTCACGTCGGCGCGCCCGTTCGGGTAGACGCGCGCGAGCAGCGGCACCGCGCGCGACAGCGCATCGAAGTCCTCCCAGCGCAGATCGATGCCGGCGGCGCGGGCGATGGCGACGAGGTGCAGCAGATGATTGGTCGAGCCGCCGGTGGCGTGCAGCCCGACCACGCCGTTGACGATCGCGCGCTCGTCGATCAGGCGGCCGACCGGCCGATAGTCCGCGCCGAGCGCGGTGATCGCCGCGGCGCGGCGCACCGCCTCGACGGTGAGCGCATCGCGCAGCGCGGTGTTGGGGTGGACGAAACTCGCGCCCGGCAGGTGCAGGCCCATGATCTCCATCAGCATCTGGTTGGAGTTGGCGGTGCCGTAGAAGGTGCAGGTGCCGGATGCATGATAGGCGCGCGCCTCCGCCTCGAGCAGTTGCTCGCGGCCGACCTTGCCCTCGGCGTATAATTGTCTAATTCTGGATTTTTCCTCATTGCCGATGCCGCTCGGCATCGGTCCGGCCGGCACGAACACCGCCGGCAGGTGGCCGAAGGTCAGCGCCGCGATCAGCAACCCCGGCACGATCTTGTCGCAGATACCGAGGTAGAGCGCGGCGTCGAACATGTCGTGCGACAGCGCGACCGCGGCGGACAGCGCGATCACGTCGCGCGAGAACAGCGACAGCTCCATGCCGGCGCGGCCCTGGGTGATGCCGTCGCACATCGCCGCCACGCCGCCGGCCACCTGCGCGGTGGCGCCGGCGGTGCGCGCCGCCTCGCGGATCAGCGCGGGATAGCGCTCGTAGGGCTGGTGCGCCGAGAGCATGTCGTTGTAGGCGGTGACGATGGCGAGATTCGGCGTCTCGCCGCCGCGCAGCGCGGCCTTGTCGGCGGCCGGGCAGGCGGCGAAGCCGTGGGCGAGATTGCCGCACGACAGGCGACGCCGGCGCGGACCGTCGCCGCGCGCGGCGTCGATCCGGGCGAGATAGCGCGCGCGCGAGGCGCGGCTGCGCGCGGCGATGCGCGCGGTGACCTCGGCGACGACGGGGTGGAGTTTCATGGACGCGGGCCTCGCGGGGTGGATCTCAGGGAACCTGCAAACCAAAGGAGGAATCCCACTCCGGCTGGTCAAGCCCCCTTGAGTCAAGGAGGCGATCAAACCCTTGCTCGGCAAGGGTTTGATGGGGGTCGTGGAGGTGCGACGCGGCAGCCGAAGACAGGAACATGGGGAGGGAACCGGACCTTTCTCAGGGACACCAGAATACCTGCGGCCGCACGCGGGCGTGCGCGAGCACGCGCGCGACCGGTGCCGACGCCGGCGCGGCGAGCGCGCGCGCGAGCACCGCACGCTTGGCCGCACCTTCGATGTGCAGATACAGCGCGCGCGTCGCGGTCAACGCCGGCAGGGTCAACGTCAGGCGCGGTTCCGGCACGCTCGGCGCGCGCATCGGCAGCACGCGCGCGGCGCCGGCCGGGTCGAGCGCCGCGGCGAGGCGATCGCCGTCCGGCAGCAGCGAAGCGCAGTGGCCGTCTTCGCCCATGCCGAGCACGACCGCGTCGAACGGCAGCGGCAGCGCGGCGATGCGCGCGGCGACTTCGGCGAGCTCGGCGTCGGCATCGACGGCCGCGCCGCGCAGCGGCACGAAGCGCGCCGGCGCGACGGCGAGCAGGGTCTCGCGCAGCAGCCGTTCGTTCGACCGCGCGTCGTCGGCCGGCACGCGGCGTTCGTCGGTCAGCGTCAGCGTGACTCGTTCCCAGGCGAGCGGTTGCGCGGCGAGCGCGTCCAGGAACCGCCGCGGCGTGGCACCGCCCGGCACGGCGAGCACCGCCGCGCCGCGTGCGGCGATGCCGGCGGCGAGATCGGCCGCGACCGCGCGCGCCAGCGCCTGCGCCAGCGCGGCGCCGTCGGCGAACACGTGTTCGGCGACCGGCGGCATGGTCAGTCGTCGTGCCAGGTGCGGCCGTCGCGCTCGATCAGCGCCACCGCCGCGCTCGGGCCCCAGGTGCCGGCGGTGTAGGGCTTCGGCGGTTCGCCGCTCGCCTCCCAGGCGGCGAGGATCGGATCGATCCAGCGCCAGGCGGCCTCGACTTCGTCGCGGCGCATGAACAGCGTGGGATTGCCACGCACCACGTCCAGCAGCAGGCGCTCGTAGGCATCGGGATGACGCACGCCGAACGCCTCGGCGAAGCTCATGTCGAGCGGCACGCGGCGCAGACGCAGGCCGCCCGGACCGGGATGCTTGAGCATCAGCCACAGCTTCACGCCCTCGTCCGGCTGCAAGCGCAGCACCAGCTTGTTCGGCGCGATCGGGCCGGCGGCGGCGCCGAAGATCGAATGCGGGATGGCGCGGAACGCGACCACGATCTCGGACACGCGCTCGGCCAGCCGCTTGCCGGTGCGCAGATAGAACGGCACGCCGGCCCAGCGCCAGTTCTGCACCTCGGCGCGCAGGGCGACGAAGGTTTCGGTGCCGGCGTCGCCGCGGCCGGATTCCTCGAGATAACCCGGCACCGGCCCGCCGGACGTGGCGCCGGCGCGGTACTGGCCGCGCACGGTCAGGCGCCCGGCGTTGGTCGCGTCGATCGGCGCGAGCGCGCGCAGCACCTTGAGCTTTTCGTCGCGGATGGCGTCGGCATCCAGCGCCGGCGGCGGTTCCATCGCCACCATGCACAGCAGTTGCAGCAGGTGGTTCTGCACCATGTCGCGCAGCGCGCCGGCGTTCGCGTAGTAGCCGGCGCGGCCTTCCACGCCGACCGTCTCGGCCACGGTGATCTGCACGTGGTCGATGTGCTCGGCGCGCCACAACGGCTCGAACAGCGCATTGCCGAAGCGCAGCGCGATCAGGTTCTGCACCGTTTCCTTGCCGAGATAGTGGTCGATGCGGAAGGTCTGCCGCTCGGCGAAGGCGCGCCCGACCGCGGTGTTGATCGCGGTGGCGCTGGCGAGGTCGCTGCCGAGCGGCTTCTCCAGCACCACGCGCACCTCGCCCGCCGTCAGTTCCAGCTCGCGCAGCCGCTCGCAGATCGGCACGTAGAGTTCGGCGCTGGTGGCGAGATAGAACACGCGCACGCGCGGCGGGGCAGCGGCGAGCCGCGCCGCGAGGTCGCGCCAGCCGGCGACGTCGGTGGCGTCGAGCGCGTGGTATTCGACCAGCGCCAGGAAACGTTCGCGCGCGAGCGCGTCCGCCGCGACCACGGCGTTGCGATCGAGCGCCGCGCGCACGCGCTGGCGGTAGGTGGTTTCGTCGATCGCTTCGCGGCCGAGCGCGAGGATGCGGCTGCCGTCGCGGATCTGGCCGTCGGCGTAGCGGTGCCACAGCGCCGGCAGCAGCTTGCGCAGCGCCAGGTCGCCGGTGCCGCCGAAGATGACAAGATCGAACGCCTCGACCGCCTGCCCGGATCCGCTCATCGCCGTTCATCGCCCGTAGGGAACCGCGCGAATAATACCACTTGAATACCTTATCAGGCAAATGGTGGCACAGTTTGCCGATCTGGTATTTTACTGGTATGTTAATGGACATGGATGCCGAACTGGTTCGCGAGTATCGCCGGCTCGCCCGGCACGAACGCGGCCGGCGTGCGCTCGCGTATTTGCGTCTGCGCCAGTCGCTGCGCAACCTGATCGAGCGCGGCGGTCTCGCGCCCGGGCAGGCGTTGCCGGGCGAGCGCGAGCTGGCGCGCGGCCTGGCGCTGTCGCGCGTCACCGTGCGCAAGGCCCTGGCCGGACTGGCCGCGGACGGTCTGGTCACGCAACGCCACGGCGCCGGCACGTTCGTCGCCGAGCGCATCGTCAAGTCGTTCTCGCGCCTGACCGGCTTCACCGATGATCTGCGCGCGCGCGGCCTCAAGCCGCGCGTGCGCTTTCTCGCGCGCGAGCTCGGCGAGGTGAGTCCGGAGGAGGCGCTGGCCCTGCACCTGTCGCCCGGCGCGCGCGTGGTGCGCCTGCGGCGCCTGCGCTTCGCCGGCAGCAAGCCGCTGGCGCTGGAAGACACCGCCGTGCCGCAGGCCATCCTCGCCGATCCGCACGCGGTGAAGTTGTCGCTGTACGACGCGCTGGAGCGCCTTGGCTGCCGCCCCGCCCGCGCGCTGCAGCGCCTGCGCGCGGTCGCGCTCGACGCCGAAGCCGCGCGTCTGCTCGCCCTGCCGCCGGGCAGTCCGGCGCTCGCGATCGAGCGCCGCGCCTTCCTCGACGACGGCCGGGTGGTCGAATTCACCCGCTCGCTCTACCGCGGCGACGCCTACGATTTCGTCGCCGAATTGCACGCCGAACGTTGAGGCGAGTGGCGCCTGCGGCGATGGCGGGCGCAACGGCGCCGGTTCAGCCGCCCATGTCGCCGAGGAAAATGGTGTCGCGCCGGCAGTCGCTCACGTTCACCGTGATCAGCAGATAATCGATGGCGAAGCCGGTGCTGTCGCACAGCTCGACCGAGCGGTCCACGAAGTTGAGGCGCAGGGTGTATTGCGCCGGCGCCGCGGCGCAGAACGGCAGGAGCAGCAGCGGCAGGAGTCTTCGCATGGCGGTGTCCCGAACGGCGGACGCGAGCGGCGTCGAGTCGATGGTAAGCATGCCTGCGCCGCGGAAGGCGACCGCGGTCACAATTCCACAAAGTCACAATGCGACAACGTCGCGGCGCCGGCGCGTCAGACCGCGAGTGCGTAGCGGTTCTTGCCGAGCCGCTTGGCCCGGTACAGCGCACGATCGGAACTGCGCAACAGCGCCTCCGGCGTGAGCCCGTGCTGCGGATACAGGGCGATGCCGATGCTCAGCGTCGGCGACACCCGCGCGCCGTCGACGGCGACGGGCGGCCGCGCCGATTCGAGAATGCGCTCGGCGATGGATTCGATCGGCGCGGCGCCGCCGATTTCCGGCACGAGCAGGACGAATTCGTCGCCGGCGAAACGGGCGACGGTGTCGTACTCGCGCAGCGCGTGGCGCAGGCGTGTCGCGATCTCGATCAACAGGCAGTCGCCCGAGCCGTGCCCGTGCGTGTCGTTGACCGCCTTGAAGTTGTCGATGTCGATGGTGAGCACCGCCAGCCGTTCCAGGCCGCGCGCGGCGAGCGCGATGCTTTCCTGCAGCTTCGCCAGCAACAGCGCGCGATTCGGCAGGCCGGTGAGGAAGTCGTGCGTGGCCAGACGTTCGGCCTGTTCCTTGGCCGCGCGCAGTTCCTGTTGCAGCCGCTTGAGCGGCGTGACGTCGGCCACGTGCACGAAGAGGCCCTTGACCCGCCCGCCGACGAGGTGCGGGATGTAGGTGGCGAGACTGGGGCGCACGCCGTCGCCGCCGGGAATCGGAATGTCGCGCTCGAACACCTGTTTCGCGCCGGCATACGCGGCGCGGAGGTACGGCAGATTGCGCTCGTAGAGATCCGCGCCGAGCAACTCGCGCAAGGTACTGCCCACCACCTCGGCGCGACCCTTGCCGAACCAGCTTCGGTAGGCGTGATTGGCGAACACGCACACCTGCTCGTGGTTCCAGTACGCCACCATCGCGTCGAGGTGATCGACCAGATCGAGCGCCAGCCGGCGCAGACCCGGAGCGGGCGGGCGCTGACCGCGGCTACGCGGGCGGATCGGTTTCATCGATCGATCTCGACATTCGAACCGGCGGCGCAAATGCCGGGTTCCTGCGCATGGCGTATAGCGCATCGCCGCCGCGGCTTGTTGATGCGGATCAAGCGCGGTGGGAATCGCGTGGCGGCGCGCCGCAAGCGACGGGGTCGCGCGGCGCGGGCGGGCGATGCGACGAGGCGCGCCGGGAGCGGACGTTACGGACAGGCCGCGGCGACGGGAGGGTTGCGATCCGACGAGACGCCGGCGCAAGTGCTTGGTGCCCAGGAGAGGACTCGAACCTCCACGGTGTTACCCGCTAGTACCTGAAACTAGTGCGTCTACCAATTCCGCCACCTGGGCAGGGTGTGCGACTGCGTGCGGATGCAGGGGCGCGAACGATACTCAAGCGTGCCCGGCGCTGTCAATTATAGCTTGCATTGCGGCCGATTGTCGGCCACCCTGCGGGCCCGATCATCGACGGAAACGCCACGTGAAACGACGCCGCAAGACAGCAACCTCGCGCCAGCGCACACGCGCCGAGCGACCGTCCCGGCCGCCGCAGGCACCGTCGCCCGGCGCGCGCCGCGGTCGCCGCGAGGCCGGAGGGCGCGGCGTGGTCGATCCGCACGCCGGCCGCGAGGCCGCGCGCTACGAGCATCCGATCCCGAGCCGCGAGGCGATCCTCGCGTACCTGAGCGAACGCGCGCAATTGCTCACCGCCGAGGCGCTGGCGCGCGAGCTCGGCCTGACGACGCCGCGCGATCTCGAGGCGTTGACGCGCCGGCTCGCGGCGATGTTGCGCGACGGCCAGTTGCTGCAGAACCGCCGCGGCGGCTACGGCGTGGCGGCCAAGCTCGATCTGATTCCCGGCACGATCATCGCCAATGCCGAGGGCTTCGGTTTCCTGCGCCCGGACGGTGGCGGCGACGATGTATACATTTCCCCCGCGGAGATGCGCAAGGTGCTGCATGGCGACCGCGTGCTGGTGAACCTGGTCGGCGCCGATCGTCGTGGCCGCAAGCAGGGCGCGATCGCCGAGATCCTCGAGCGCCGCCCGTCGCGGCTGGTCGGACGGGTGATGGTGGAAAACGGCGTGGTGCTGGTGGTGCCGGACGACCGCCGGCTGCACCAGGACCTGCTGATTCCGCCGGGCCGCGACGCCGGTGCGCGCGCCGGCCAGATCGTGGTCGCCGAGATCACCCAGCCGCCGACCGCGCAGCGCGGACCGATCGGCGAGATCGTCAGCGTGCTCGGCGAGCGGCTCACGCCCTCGCTGATCGTGGCGATGGCGATCGCCAGCCACGACCTGCCGCGCGACTGGCCGGCGACGGTGCTGCGCGAGGCCGAAGCGATCGAGCCGCGCGTGACCGCCGCCGAGCGCGAGGGCCGCGTCGACCTGCGCACGCTGCCGCTGGTGACGATCGACGGCGAGGACGCGCGCGATTTCGACGACGCGGTGTACGCCGAACCGGTCGCCGACGGCTTCCGGCTGGTCGTCGCGATCGCCGACGTGTCGCACTACGTGCGCCCCGCCAGCGCGCTGGACGAGGAGGCGCGGCGGCGTTCGACCTCGGTGTACTTCCCCGGCTTCGTCGTGCCGATGCTGCCGGAGACGCTGTCGAACGGCATCTGCTCGCTCAACCCCGAGGTCGAGCGACTGTGTCTGGCCTGCGACATGCACGTCGATCGCGACGGCGAAGTGATGCGGGCCAGGTTCTACCCGGCGGTGATGCGTTCGCACGCGCGGCTGACCTACACGCGCGTGTGGCAGGCGCTCGGCGAGCGCAACGCCGAGGCGCGCGCCGAGCTCGCCGATCTGCTGCCGCAGTTGCAGCAGCTGCACCGGTTGTACCGCGTGCTGGCGAAGGCGCGCCAGCGCCGCGGCGCGATCGACTTCGACAGCCGCGAGGTGAAATTCCGCCTGGCGCCGACCGGCGAGGTGGTGCAGCTCGGCGCCGAGCCGCGCAACGACGCCCACCGGCTGATCGAGGAGTGCATGATCGCCGCCAACGTGCAGGCGGCGCGCTTCCTGGTCCGCCACCGCGTGCCGGCGCCGTACCGCGTGCACGCGCCGCCGCCGGAGTCGAAGTACGACGACCTGCTCGAATTCCTGCGCGAGTTCGGCCTGGCGCTGCCGCCGCTGGCCGAGGTGACGCCGCTGGATTTTTCCACTTTGCTGAAAAAGATACGCCACCGTCCCGAGGCGATGCTGATCGAATCGGTGCTGCTGCGCGCGCAGTCGCTGGCGGTCTACAGCCCACACAATTCCGGCCACTTCGGCCTCGCGCTCGACGCCTACGCGCACTTCACCTCGCCGATCCGACGCTATCCCGATCTGCTCGTGCATCGTGCGATCCGGCACGCGCTGGCGCGGGGTCGGGCGGAAGATTATCGCTACGGTGCCGAGGAGATGGCGCAGCTCGCCGCGCACTGCTCGCAGAACGAGCGGCGCGCCGACGAGGCCGAGCGCGATGTCGACGAGCGCTACAAGTGTGCCTGGATGGAGAAGCATGTCGGCGGTGAGTTCGACGGCATCGTCTCCGGCGTCGCCTCGTTCGGTCTGTTCGTCGAATTGACCGAGTCGCAGGTGTCCGGGCTGGTGCACATCACCCAGTTGCCGAACGACTACTATCACTTCGATCCGATCCGGCATCTGCTGACCGGCGAGCGGCGCGGGCTGCGCTTCCGCCTCGGCGACGCGGTGCGCGTGCAGGTGTTGCGCGCGAGCCTGGAAGACCGCAAGATCGATTTCCGCCTGGTCGACGCGCATGCGACGGCGAAGCAACGCGCCGCGCGGAGCGCGGAACCGGCGCGGAGGAAACGGTCGAGCCCATGAGCGCGGAACTGATCTTCGGCATCCACGCGGTCGAGGCGGCGCTCAGCCACGATCCCGCCAACGTCGTCGAGCTGTACCTCGAGGCCGACAGCCACAACGCGCGCCTGAAGGAGCTGTCCGCGCGCGCGCGCGACGCCGGGGTGCGGCCGCACGCGCGGCCGCGCGAGGCGCTCGACCGCATGACCGGCGGCGCGCGGCATCAGGGCGTGGTGGCGCGCTACCGGTCGCCGCCGCCGCGCGGCGAGGACGAGCTGTACGGCCTGGTGGAAAAGGCGGCAAAGGATACTTTGCTGCTGGTCCTCGACGGCGTCACCGATCCGCACAATCTCGGCGCCTGCCTGCGCAGCGCCGAGGCGGCCGGCGTCAGCGCGGTGATCGTGCCGAAGGATCGCGCCGCGGGGATCACGCCGACGGTGCGCAAGGCCGCCGCCGGCGCCGCCGATCGCGTCGCCTTCTTCGCCGTGACCAATCTCGCGCGCACGCTCAAGACGCTGAAAGAGCGCGGCGTCTGGCTGGTCGGACTGACCGGCGACGCGCCGCAGGAGCTCTACGCGCTGGACCTGCGCGGCGCGCTCGCGCTCGTGCTCGGCGGCGAGGGCGAGGGCATGCGCCGGCTGACGCGCGAAGCCTGCGACCATCTCGCGCGCATTCCGCTGCGCGGCGCGACGGAAAGCCTCAACGTGTCGGTGGCGGCCGGCGTGGCGCTGTTCGAGGCGCTGCGTCAGCGCGGGGAACGGACATGACCACGTATGACTGGATCGGCCTCGCCGGCATGGCGCTGATCCTTGGCGCCTATTTCCTGCTGCAGGCCGGGCGCATGCGCGGCCACGGACTCGCCTATCCGCTGCTGAACGCGCTGGGCGCGCTCGGCGTGCTGATTTCGCTGCGCTATGCCTTCAACCTGTCGGCGTTCGTGCTGGAACTGGCCTGGTTCGCGATCAGCATCTACGGCATCGTGCGCGCGCTCGGCCGTCGGCGCGGCGCGTGAACACGCAACCGATCACAGGTCGGCGAGCTCGACGTCGGTGCCTTCGTTGATGCCCTCGAACAGGAAGGTGGAAAGGTAGCGTTCGCCGGTGTCCGGCAGCATCGCCAGGATCACGTCGCCGGGCTTGGCCTGCTTGGCCACCTCGAGCGCGGCGGCGAACGTGCCGCCGGAGGAGATGCCGCAGAAGATGCCTTCCTTGCGCGCCAGTTCGCGCGCCGTGTCGCGCGCCAGCACGTCGCTCACCGGAATGATCTGATCGACCACCTTGCGGTTGAGCACCGCCGGAATCAGGTTCGGCGTCCAGCCCTGGATCTTGTGCGGCTGCCATTCCTTGCCCGACAGCATCGCCGCGCCTTCCGGTTCGGTCGCGACGATCTTCACCTCGGGGCGTGCCAGCTTGATCATCTCGCCGGCGCCGGTGAGGGTGCCGCCGGTGCCCCAGCCGGTGACGAACCAGTCGAGGCGCCGGCCGGCGAAATCCTGCAGGATCTCCGGGCCGGTGGTGCTGCGGTGGTAGGCCGGGTTGGCCCCGTTCTCGAACTGGCGCGCCAGGAATGCGCCGTGCTTCTTCGCGTATTCCTCGGCGCGCTGGATCATGCCGGTGGCGCGTTCGGCGGCGGGGCAGAGGATCACGGTGGCGCCGAGCGCGCGCATCAGCTTGCGCCGCTCGATCGAGAACGAATCGCTCATGAAGGCGACGAACGGATAGCCCTTCGCCGCGCACACCATCGCGAGCGCGATGCCGGTGTTGCCGGAGGTGGCCTCGACCACGGTCTGGCCGGGCTTGAGTTCGCCCTTCGCTTCGGCGTCGAGGATGATGCCGGCGGCGAGACGATCCTTGACCGAGGACATCGGATTGAACGCCTCGATCTTGACGTACATGTCCACGCCGCGCGGGGCGAGGCGGTTGATGCGCACGATCGGCGTGCGGCCGATGGTCTCGATGATGTTCTGATGGATCATGGCGCAGGCTCCGGCACGGGGCGGAGGCCGAGCTTAGCGCCGGCCTCCGCGACCGGCAAATAACCGCGCGCCGGGTGTGGGCGCCGGCGCGGCATATGCGGCGCCGCTACGGCTTGCCCGCGGCGCGGGCGAAGGCGTCGAGCAGGAAGGCGTAGACGTCCGCGGTTTCCTCGATCTGCATCGCGGTCGGCTTGCCCTGGCCGTGGCCGGCGCGGGTCTCGATGCGGATCAGGATCGGCTTGCCGTGCGGATCGGCGGCCTGCATGGCGGCGGCGAACTTGAAGCTGTGCGCGGGGAACACGCGATCGTCGTGGTCGCCGGTGAGGATCAGCGTGGCCGGATAATCGACGCCGGGCTTGACGTTGTGCAGCGGCGAATAGGCGTACAGCGCGCGGAATTCGTCGGCGTTGTCGACCGAACCGTAGTCCGATTCCCACGCCCGGCCGATGGTGAATTCGCGGAAGCGCAGCATGTCGAGCACGCCGACCTGCGGCACCGCCGCGGCGAACAGGTCCGGGCGTTGCAGTTCGACCGCGGCGACCAGCAGGCCGCCGTTGGAACCACCGCGGATGGCCAGATGCTGCGGCGAAGTATACTTTTCCCGGATGAGGTATTCGGCGGCGGCGATGAAGTCGTCGAACACGTTCTGCTTGCGCGTCTTGATGCCGGCTTCGTGCCATTCGCGGCCGTATTCGCCGCCGCCGCGCAGGTTGGCCACCGCGTACACGCCGCCCAAGTCCAGCCAGGCGATCAGCGCCGGCGAGAACGCCGGCTGCAGCGGAATGTTGAAGCCGCCGTAGCCGTAGAGGATGGTCGGGTTCGCGCCGTTCTGCGCCGTGCCGCGGCGCGCGGTGATGAACATCGGCACGCGGGTGCCGTCCTTGCTGGTGTAGAACACCTGGCGGGTTTCGTATCGCGCCGGATCGAACGCCACCTGCGGCGCGCGGAACAGCGCGTTCGTGCCGGCGGCGAGATCGTAGCGGAACACCGAGGGCGGCGTGGTGTAGCTCGAATACGTGTAGAACGTCTCGCGATCGCGCGTGCGACCGGTGAAGCCGCTCGCCGTGCCGAGGCCCGGCAACTCGATCGCGCCGAGCGATTTGCCGCGCAGATCGAAGCGACGCACCTCGCTGTGGGCGTCCTTCATGTACGCGGCGATGAAGCCGTGATTCACCAGCCGCACGTGCTGCAGCGTCTCGGCGGCCTGTGGCACGATCTCGCGCCAGTGCGCCTCCTCGGGATGCTTGAGGTCGATGGCGACGATGCGGTAGCGCGGCGCGCCGCGGTCGGTGAGGAAGTAGAACGTCTCGCGGCGGTTGCCGAGGAACTGGTAGTCGGCGTTCCAATCGCCGATCAGCGTTTCGACCGTCGCCGCGGCGTGCTTCCGGGCGAGATCGAGATAGAGCACGAGATTCTTCGGCTCGGTGCTGCGCGCGACCGAAATGACGAGGTAGCGACCGTCGTCGCTGACCGCGCCGCCGAACATCCAGTCCGGCTGATCCTTGCGTTCGTAGACCAGGACATCGTCGGCCTGCGGCGTGCCGAGGCGGTGGAAGTACAGCTTCTGGAACTTGTTCTCGGCCTTGAGCGCGTTCTCGCCCTTCGGCTCGTCGTAGCGGCTGTAGTAGAAGCCGCTGCCGTCGCGGCGCCAGCTCGCGCCGGAGAATTTCACCCAGCGCAGCACGTCGTCGAGGGGCTTGCCGCTGTCGCCGTCGAGCACGCGCCACTCCTCCCAGTCCGAGCCGCCCGAGGACAGGCCGTAGGCGAGGCGCCGGCCGTCCTCGCTCACGGCGTAGCCCTTGAGCGCCACCGTGCCGTCCGGCGACAGCGCGTTCGGGTCGAGCAGCACGCGCGGCGGGGCGTCGAGCGCCTCGGCGACGTACAGCACGGCCTGGTTCTGCAGGCCGTCGTTGCGGGTATAAAAGTAGCGATTGCCGTATTTTTCCGGCGGACTGATGCGCTCGTAGTTCCACACCTCGGCGAGCCGCGCGCGGATGCGCTCGCGTTCCGGCAATGCGGCGAGGTAGCCCAGGCTCAAGCGGTTCTCGGCCTCGATCCAGGCGCGCGTATCCGGCGCGTCGAGGTCCTCCAGCCAGCGGTACGGATCGGCCACCTTGACACCGTGGTAGTCGTCGATCCGGGCGACGGTCTTGGCGACGGGGTAGGTCATGGCGGGCGGGTGGGCGACGGTCGGCGAGACGGGGCGCGCGGTGTGCGGCGACTGGCAGGCGGCGAGCATCGCGGCCAGCGCCGCGACGACTGCGAACGGGTAGCGCATGACGAGCTCCGGGGCGGACACCAAGGCGCGATTATCGACACCCGCAGGCGCGCCGCAACGGGCGTGAAGTCATGCGTCGCGATCGCGCTCACTCGTCGCCGAGGTACTGTGGCCCCTTGCCGACGGTCTTCTCGTAGCGGCCCCGGCCGACCCGCCGGTACTGGGTGAAGCCATGCTTTTCGAGATGACTTTCCTTGAGCCGGTGCGCGCCGCCCGAGACCACGCTCGGCGCGGCGAGCACGCGCACCACCGGCGCCCCGCAGCGCGGGCAGGACGCGAGCGCAGGCTCGTGCAGCTTCTGCAGCACGTCGAAATGCGCCTCGCAGTAGGCGCAACCCTTGCCCGCGGCGGCGTATTCGTGGATCGGCATGCGGCGATGATGGGTGGGATGGGGGTGGAACTCAAGGGTGTGAGCGGTGAGCGGTCAGCGGTGAGCGGGACGAGCTCGCGGAAATTGGAAATCGGCAGAGCCCTCGGCCCTCGGCCCTCAGCCCTCCACCGCTACGCCGCCGCGGTGTTCTGCTCGCGCCAGCAATCCCGCATGGCCTTCCAGCGGTTGACGATGTCGCAGAACAGAAGCGCAGTGCGTTCGGCGTCGTAGATGGCCGAATGCGCTTCGTTCGGGTTCCATTCGAACCCGGCGGCCTGCACCGCGCGGCTGAGCACGGTCTGGCCGTAGGCGAGGCCGGCGAGAGTGGCGGTGTCGAAACAACTGAACGGATGGAACGGGCTGCGCTTGTGCCCGGTGCGGCGGATCGCGGCGTTGAGGAAGCCGAGGTCGAACGCGGCGTTGTGGCCGACCAGGATCGCGCGCTGGCAACCGAATTCGCGCAGCGCCTTGCGCACCGGTTTGAAGATCAGGTCCAGCGCCTCGCGTTCCTCCAGCGCGGCGCGGAACGGGTGGGTCGGATCGATGCCATTGATCTCCAGCGCGCGCGGATCGATGTGCGCGCCGGGAAACGGCGCGACGTGGGTGGAGACGACCGGATCGGGTTGCACCAGTCCGCGCTCGTCCATGCGCACGACCACCGCGGCGATTTCGAGCAGGGCGTCGCGCTCGCAATCGAAGCCGCCGGTTTCGACGTCCACGACCACCGGCAGGAAGCCGCGGAAGCGTTCGGCGTAGGGGTGCGTGCTGGTCGTCGACATGCCGCGAGCATACGCGGCACGGCCGGCGATCACAATGCGGCGGAGGCCGCGCTCACGCGCGGGCGTAGCGGCCGAACAGGAACAAGGCGAGCGCGGCGAGCAGCAGGGCGATGCCGAATGCCGGCAGCAGCATCAGGAACGGCAGGCCGAGCGCGGCGAGCGCGATCGCCCAGGCGTAGGCGTCGGCGAGGGGCTCCGGCATCGGATCCGCCTTGAGCGCGCGCGCGAGCAGGTAGTCGAGGCTGATCTTGCCGGGTCCCTGGAAGATGATCGGCAGCAGCATCACGACGAACAGCAGCGGCAGCTTGAAGTTGCCGTAGCCCATGTCGGTGATCGCGTAGCCCTTGGCGAGATCGCTCCACATCGCGATCATGTCCGGCCAGTGCACGGCCGCGGTGGCGACGAAGGTGAGCACGAGCAGGCTGAACGCGGCCAAGCGCGTGCCGAGACCGATCACGAGCAGCACCGCGCCGGCGAGTTCGGTGTAGGTCGCCATCGTCCAACTGAGGTCGGCCGGGATCTTGCTGAACGGAAACGGGAACTTGCCCTGGATGTCGGTGAACCAGTTGTCGCCGAAGTATTTCTCGCGGCCCGACTCCCAGAATTCCCAGCCCATGATCAGGCGCAGCACCACCGGCGGCAGCAGTTGGCCGATGCCGCGCAGGCGGCTGGTGAGCGATTCCCACAACGAAATGGCATTGGCGAGCATGACGGATTCCTTGACAACGGTTCGCGAAACGAGCGGGCGGATCGAATCGCCTGCGCTGCGCGCCGCCGCTGGCGCGACGCGCAGGTGAGCTGGCTCGATCCGCGCGATTGGACGCCGCGGCGCACGATGCCTTGCACGCCGTTCAGCGCGCCGGCCGCGTGCCTAGGATCGCCTCGTTCGCCTTGAGTTCGCCGAGCACGCGCACGCCCGCTTCGCGCAGCGCCGCGTCGCCGCCGTGCTCGGCGAGCAGCGCGTCGAGGCATTGCCCGCCGGTCGCGTTCTCGTTCTGCTGCAGGCGTTCGATCAGCAGTGCGGACAGCGCGTTGATCTCGTGGAAGCGCACTTCGTCGTCGCGCCCGCGCACCAGCAACAGCACGGTCGGTTCGGCGCCGGGTTCGCGCGGCTGGAACTCCGGCCGGATGCGGTGCACCGGGTAGCGGTAGGCGAGCACGCAGGCGAGCGGCGAGACCACCGGCACGCCGGTCAGCGGATCGCCGGCCGGATCGTGCGGCACGGCGGCGATCTCGTTCTCGTCGAGGCTGAGCGCGAGTTCGGCCCACTCGTAGTGGGCGAGTTCGAGCAGGAACGGCGGATCGTCGCGACCCTGCTGCTGGCGGAACTCGAGATAACGCAGGAATTCGCGGCCGAATTCGGGAAACAGCGGCGTGTGGCAGCGGTGTTCGCGGAAGAAGTCGCGCACCAGCACATTCCACGCCGCATCGTCGTACAGCGTGCGGATCACCGGGAAGTTCGAGGCGAGGAAGCTTTCGGTGTTGCTGAAGATGAGACGGCGATAAATGCCGATGCGCCGGTCCTCGATGCCGGCCGGCGCCGGACGGCGGTCCGGGTCGCGCAGATGCGCGGTGAACTCGTATTGCAGCGCGTGGGTGCGCGGCGCGCGCACCGCGCCGGCCTCAGGCGCGGAGCGCATGCCGGCCCTCGTCCGCGGCGTGGCGGCGCTGGATCGCGCGGATCTGCTCGACCTCCGCGATCAGCTCGGCGAGCGGCGGGAAATTGCCGTCGCGTTCGAGCAGCGTCGGCCGCACGCCGAATTCCGCATAGGTGAGATCGAGCAGTTGCCATACCGGATCGATCACGGTCGCGGCGTGGCTGTCGACGATCAGGTCGGGGGCTTCGTGGTAGTGCCCGGCGACGTGGAAATAGGCGATGCGCTCGCGCGGCATCGCGCGGATGAACTGCACCGCGTCGTAGCGGTGGTTGATGCTGTTGACGTAGACGTTGTTGACGTCGAGCAGCAGATCGCAGTCGGCTTCGGCGAGCACCGCGCAGGTGAACTCGATCTCGCTCATTTCCCGGCCCGGCGCGGCATAGTACGAAGGATTCTCGATCGCCATGCGCCGGCCGAGGATGTCCTGGGCGCGGCGGATGCGCGCGGCGACCCAGTGCACGGCTTCCTCGGTGAACGGGATCGGCATCAGATCGTACAGGTGGCCGTCGTCGGAACAGAACGCGAGGTGTTCGCTGTAGAGACGGATGCCGTGGTCGTCGAGGAAACGACGGATCTTGTGCAGCAGGGTCTCGTCGAGCGGCGCCGGACTGCCGAGCGACAGCGACAGACCGTGGCAGACGAACGGGTAGCGTTCGGTGAAGGATCGGAACGTGCGGCCGAGCTTGCCGCCGACGTTGATCCAGTTCTCGGGCGCGACCTCGAAGAAGTCGATCGGCGCGTGCGCGGCGTCCTGCAGCGGGCCCAACAGGGCCCGCCGCAGACCGAGTCCCGCACCGTGTACCGGTTGGCGTGGACGCCGGCTCATCTCAGTGACCGCTGCACGAACCTTCCTTGCCCTTCTTGTCGGCCGAGCAGGAGCCTTCCTTGCCCTTCTTGTCGGCCGAGCAGGAGCCTTCCTTGCCCTTCTTGTCCGCCGAGCAGGAACCTTCCTTGCCCTTCTTGTCGGCCGAGCAGGAGCCTTCCTTGCCCTTCTTGTCGGCCGAACACGAACCTTCCTTGCCCTTCTTCTTGTCCGCCGAACACGAGCCTTCCTTGCCCTTGTGCGCGTCGGCCATGCACTTGTCCTGCGCGGCCTTGTCCTTCATGTCCATGCACTTGACGCCCTTGGTGGCGCCGCACTTGCCTTCGCCGCACTTACCTTCCGACGCCTTGTCGGCGAGCATGTAGCCCGAGTCCATCGAATTGAGCTGGAAGTTGTTGCTGGCGTTGGCGATCTGCGCCAGGGACATCGAGCCGACGAATGCGGCGCCGATGGCGAGGCTGAGCGGTTTGATGATCTTGTTCGACATGCGCGTGTACTCCGTGGTTGATGAAACGGGATGATTCCCGTGGGGTTGCAAAGCCGCAGGCGCGGCGAGACCAAGCATCGGAGCGGAAAAACCCCGCCGCGCGCGATGCGAGACGCGTGCGGCACAGTGACCTCCTCCCCGAATTCCAGATTAAGCTGCGAGTCTGGCACGCACAAGTTGATCTTGTGTTGCATCGCGCCAAACCCGGTGCATGGCAGGAAGACCCCCGCCGGCGCGCGAATCTTTCGGCAGCGCACGTGAAAGCGAAGTCAACATTGCCGGTACGGCGCGAATGGAACTCCGACGGCGCCGGCGCGGAATATGCACATGCGCACGCGCCGGTTGCCCGGAGCGTTGCGCGACCTCTAGCATGAGGCTCGTTTGCCGCTGCCGGGCGATGCGTGAATCGACACGAAGACCGATCCTTCCGCCGCGCGGGCGTGTTGCCCGAGCGGCCAGCTCGACTGCGCCTGCTCCGAACCCCGGCTCTGGTTCGCGCTCGCCCGCCGGTACGGCACGCCGGGAGGTCAGCGGCGCGGCGGGGCGGGCGGCTCCGCGCTCGATTTCGGTCCCGCGGCAATGTTCGCAGTGACAGCAGGATCCTCGTCGGCGGACCAGCCGCCGCCGAGTGCGCGGATCAGGCCGACACTCGCTTCGAGCTGACGATCATGCAGTTCGAGGGCGTTGCGCTGCGCGGCCAGGGCGCTGGCCTGCGCGTCGACGACCTCGAGATAGCTCACCGCGCCGTTGCGGTAACGGTCGAGCGCGAGCGTGAGCGCGCGCTCGGTCGCGGTGACCGCCGCCTCGGCGTGCCGGACTTCCGCGCCGAGGTGATGGAGCAGGGCGAGCTGATCCTCGACCTGCTGGAACGCGATCAGCACGGTGGCGCGATAGCGTTCGCTGGCCTCGGCGAAGACCGCCTCGGCGGCCCGTTCGTGCGCCCCACGCCGACCGGCGTCGAACAGTGTGAGCACGGCGCGCGGACCGATCGACCAGAAGCCGGTCGGTGCGCTTAGCCAGCTCGCGCTGCCGTCACTTTCGAAGCCGCCGGTTGCGGTCAGCGTGACGCTCGGAAAGAACGCGGCGCGGGCGACGCCGATTTCCGCGTTGGCCGCGGCGGTACGGCGTTCGGCGGCGGCGACGTCCGGGCGGCGTTCGAGCAGGGTCGACGGTACGCCGCGGGGAATGGCGGGCACGCGCAGCTCGACCACTTCGGCGGACAGGCGGAATTGCGATGCGGGTGTTCCGACGAGGCTGGCGATCGCATGCTCGTACAAGGCGCGGCGTGCCGCAACGTCCTCGGCCTGGGCGCGCGCGCCGTCGAGCTGCGCCTGCGCGCGCGCCACGTCGAGCTCGGAGGCGATGCCACCGCGGAAGCGGTTCTGGGTCAAGGTGAGTGCCTTGTCATAGGCCTCGACGGTATCGGCGAGCAGCTTGGCCTCGGCGTCGAGCCTGCGCAGGACGATGTAGTCGTCGGCGAGCTCGGCGTGCAGACTGAGCCGCACCGAGGCCAGGTCCGCCGCGCTCGCCTGCGCGCCGGCGCGACCCGCGGCGATCAGGCTGCGCACGCGCCCCCACAAGTCCAGCTCGTAGCCGAGCTGCGCGCCGAGCAGCTGATCGCGATATTCATCCGGTTGGTTGGTGCCGCGCAGCGGGCGGTGATCGGACTGGCGATTGCGCGTGGTCGCGGCGGCGGCGTCCACTTCGGGGAACAGACCGGCACGCGCCGCGGCGGCGAACGCGCGTGCTGCGGTGTAGCGGTCGGCGGCGGCGGCGAGATCCGGATTGACCCGATCCAGCCGCTCCTCCAGCGCATCCAGGGTCGGATCGCCGAAATCCCGCCACCAATCGCCGCGCAGGCTGGCGTCCGCCGGCGCGGCCGGCTGCCACGGGCCGGCTTCCTTGTAGTTTGCCGGCACGGTGACGTCCGGCCGGCGGTATTCGGGCGCGAGCGAACAGCCGGCAAGCGCGGCAAGCAAGGCCGGCATGAAGTAGCGGCCGCGACTCATGGCGTCGCGCTCGTCGCGGCGAGCGGCTTGGCCGGAGTCGGTGCGATCGACGCGACACGCACGAGGTCGCCCTCCCCGAGCCAGTCCGGCGGACTGTCGATGACGCGATCGGCACGGGTGAGACCGGACACCACCTCGACCCGGGTGCCGTAGTCGCGGCCGATTTGTATACTTTTCAGCACGACGCGATCGCCGGGGCCGAGCGTGGCCACCTTGAGGCCGTGGCGACGGAACAAGAGCGCGCTCACCGGCAGTTGCAACGCGCCGCTCGGCGCCGGCAAATCAAACCGCACCTCGACGTAGGAACCGGCGGTGAGCCGGCCGTCGGCGTTGTCTGCCTCGAGTTGCACCAGCAGTGTGCGCGAGGTCTCGTCGATGGCGTTCGCCGTGGCGATCACCCTTGCTGGATAGGTCTGCCCCGGCTGCTCGGGCAGGCTGAGCTGCGCGGCCATGTCGGTCCGGATCTCGGACGCGTAGGTCTGCGGCACGTGCACGTAGACACGCAGCTTGCGCGTGTCGGCGACGCGGAACAGCTCATGGCCGTTGCCGCTGCCGGCGTTGATGAGCGCGCCGACGTCGGTGCGTCGTGCGGTGACGATGCCATCGAACGGCGCGACGATGCGCTTGAACGATTCCAGTGCCTGGAGCCGCTCGACGTTGGCCCGCGCCGCCGCGGTGGCCGCCTGCTTGGCTTCGTAATCGCCGGTCTTCTCGTCGGCTTCCTGTTGCGAGACCGAATTCGACGCGAGCATGTCGCGCCAGCGCTTGGCGGTGATCGCCGCGAGCTTCTCGTGCGCCTGTGCGGTGGCGAGGTCGGCACGCGCCTGAAGCAGTTGCTGATCCAGCTCCGGCGTCTCGATTTCGGCGAGCAATTGTCCGCTCTTCACCGGCGTGCCGATGTCGGCATGCCACTGCTTGAGGTAACCGGACACGCGTGCATAGATCGGGGCGTCGTACCAGGCGTGCACGTTGCCCGGCAGCAGCAGATCCTCGCGCGCGGCGACGCGGCCGGGTTCGACCACGCGCACGGTGGGGATCGCCTCGGTGTCGGCCCGCTGTTTCAGCAAGCGATCGTCGTGCATGCGTGCGGCGATGCCGGCGATGGCCAGCGCGGCGGCGAGAAGCAGGGCGGTGGCGCCGGCACGGCGCAGGCGGCGTGACCCCGGCGGCGGCGTGGGGAGGGGGGCGGTCGAAGCGTTCATGCGGGACTCTCAGGCAAGCGCCGGCCGCTCGGGCACGGCGGGGGAATCGGGGGCATCGGACCGTCGCGCGCCTTCGCCGGCGTGGACGATGGTGAAGATGGTCGGCACGAACAACAACGTGGCGACGGTGGCGAACAGCAGGCCGCCGATCACGGCGCGGCCGAGCGGCGCGTTCTGTTCGCCGCCCTCGCCGAGGCCGAGCGCCATCGGCGCCATGCCGATCATCATCGCCAGCGCGGTCATCAGCACGGGACGGAAACGGATGAAGCCGGCCTCGAGCGCCGCGCTGGCGGCGTCCGCGCCGGCGGCGAGGCGCTCGCGCGCGAAGCTCACCACCAGGATGCTGTTGGCGGTGGCCACGCCCATGCACATGATCGCGCCGGTCAGCGCCGGCACCGACAGCGTGGTGCCGGTCAGGAACAGCAACCAGACGATGCCGGCGAGCGCCGCGGGCAATGCGGTGATGATGACGAACGGATCCCGCCAGGACTGGAAGGTGACCACGATCAGGAGATAGATCAGTACCGCCGCGCCAGCCAGTCCGAACAGCAGGCTCGTGTATGCATGGCGCATGGTCTCGACTTGGCCGCGCATGACCACGGTCGAGCCCTTCGGCAGGTCCTTGGCGGTGTCGTCGAGCACGGCCTGGATCTCGCCTGCCACCGCGCCGAGATCGCGGCCCTGCACGGCGCCGAAGATGTCGATGGTCGGCTGCACGTCGTAGTGCGAGACGACGCCTTCGCCCTGGCCGCGGCTGATGCGTGCCAGGCCGCCGAGCAGCTGCGGCTGCGTCGCGCCGCCGGTGATGGGGATGTCTTCGAGCTGGCCGAGCGAATCGAGCTTGTATTGCGGCGTCTGCACCACGATCGGATAGGACACGTGGTTGCGCGGATTCACCCAGAAGGTCGGCGCGGTCTGCGCGCTGCCGGACAGGGCGACCAGCAGACTGGTGGCGACGTCGCGTTCGGTGAGGCCGAGTTCCTCGGCGCGTGTGCGGTCCACGTCGACGTGCAGCTCCGGCTGGTTGAACGTCTGCTGGATGCGCAGGTCGGTGAGGCCGGCGATGTGGCGGATGCGATTGAGCACGCGCGCGGCATAGGCGCGGTTCTCGTCGCGGCGGAAGCCGACGATCTGGATGTCGATCGGCGCCGGCAGACCGAAGTTGAGAATCTGGCTGACGATGTCGGCGGGCAGGAAGGCGAACGCGGTGCCGGGGAACTCGCGCGGCAGGCGCTCGCGCAACGCGGCGACATAGTCCGCGGTCGGGTGGTGTTTCTCGTTGAGCGAGATCAGGATGTCGGCGTCGGCCGGCCCGATCGGCGCGGAGTTGCTGTAGGTGATGTTGATGCCGCTGACCGGCAGGCCGATGTTGTCGACGACGCTCTTCAATTCGTCGGCGGGGATGACGCGACGGATGGTCTTCTCCACCTCGCTCGCCAGTCGTGCCGTTTCCTCGATGCGCGTGCCGGTCTGCGCGCGCAGATGCAGCTTGATCTGTCCGGCGTCGATGCCGGGAAAGAAATTCTCGCCGAGCCATGGCGTCAGCAGCAGCAGCGAGAGGGCGACCACGCCGAGGAAGCCGAGCACGAACGTGCGCCGGTGCGTCAGCGCCAGGGCAAGCACTGCCCGATAGGCGTCGCGCGCATCCTCGAAGCGGCGCTCGAAGGCGCGCTGCCAGCGTGACAGGAACGACACCCCCTCGGCCATGTGTTGGGTCGGTTCCTCGCGCATGGCGTCCTCGAGCGGGTGCGCGGTCGGCGGGTGCGGATGGACGTGCGGGCGCAGCAGATACTTCGCCAGCGTCGGCACCAGTGTGCGCGACAGCACGAACGAGGCGATCAGCGCGAACACCACCGCCTCGGCCATCGGCACGAACAGGTAGCGTGCCACGCCAGTGAGGAAGAACATCGGCACGAACACGATGCAGATGCACAGCAGCGACACCAGCGCCGGCGTGACGATCTGTCTGCTGCCGTCGAGGATCGCGTCGACCACGTCCTTGCCCTGCTCGAGATGCCAGTTGATATTCTCGATCGTCACGGTGGCATCGTCCACGAGAATGCCGATCGCCAGCGCCAGGCCGCCGAGGGTCATGACGTTGATCGTCTCGCCGAGCGCCGACAGTGCCGCGATCGAGGACAGCACCGCGAGCGGGATCGAGATGGTGATGATCAGGGTCGAACGCCAGCTGCCGAGGAACAGCAGGATCATCAGCGCGGTGAGCGCCGCGGCGATGATGCCCTCGCGGATCACGCTCGTCACCGCCGCCTTGACGAACAGTGACTGGTCGATCAGCGTGTCGAGAGTCAGCCCCTCGGGGGCGCCCGCCTGGATCTTCGGCAGCAGACGCTTGACGTGGGCGATGATGTCGAGCGTGGAGGCGTTGCCGTTCTTCTGCACGGTGGTGAGCACCGAGCGCTGGCCGTTGACCAGCACCAGGTTCTGCTGCGGCGAATAGCCGTCGCGCACGTGGGCGACGTCGCGCAGATAGATCGTGGTGCCGTTGACCGCCCGGATCGGCAGATCGTTGAGCTCCGCGAGCTCCTTCGGGCTGCCGTTGAGCTTCACGTTGTACTCGAATTTGCCGATCTTCTCCGTACCCGAGGGCAGAATCAGGTTCTGCGCCAGGATGGCGCTGGTCACGTCCTGCGGCGAGAGGCCCTTGGCGCGCAGCTTCTCGGGATCGAGATCGACGATCACCTGGCGGTTCTTGCCGCCATACGGTGACGGAATCGCCGCGCCCTCCACCTCGGCGAGCTGCGGGCGGATGAAGTTGTTCGACAGATCGAACAGTTGCTGGTCGGTGAGCGTCTTGCTCGACAGGGCCAGTTGCAGGATCGGCACGCTCGAGGCGTTGTAGCTCAGGACCAGCGGCGGCGTGATGCCGGGCGGCAGGCGCTTGAGCACGGTCTGCGCCACGGCGGTGACCTGCGCGAGCGCGGCGTTGACGTCGACGTCGGGCTGGAAGAACACCTTGATCACACCCACGCCCGGCAGCGATTGCGACTCGATGTGCTCGATGTCGTTGACGGTCGTCGTCATCTGCCGCTCGAAGTAGGTGATGATGCGGTCCGACATCTCGTCCGGCGGCAGGCCGTTGTAAGTCCAGACGATGCCGATCACCGGCAGCCGGATGGCGGGGAAGATGTCGGTCGGCGTGCGCAGGATGGCGAGCGGGCCGACGATGAGGATGAGGATCGCCAGCACGACGAACGTGTACGGGCGGTTCAGGGCAAGGCGGATGATTCCCAGCATCGGTGCGAGCTCCGTTGGCATGGCGCTGCGGCCGCGACCGCGGCCGCGGCCTTCCCGTGCACGCCGCCCCACGGGCATGCGAGGGGTGAATGACCCTCGTCCGCGTCACAAGTTCCAAAGCCGCCGTCGGCACTCCGCCGCGGTCGACGGCGCCGCACAGGATCGCTTCTACTAAGGTCTAGCTGACGCAAGTCAAGGAACTGCAATACTGCGCGCACGATCATGCGCCGGACGGATTTGCGCGGTCGCTGGCGGACCGCGATCCACCTATGTCCCGATAATCCCCAAGGAGAAGCCATGCACACCCATCGCACGCAATCCTCGGCCCTGCGCGCCGCCGGGCTCGCGGCCCTGACCGCCGCGGGCTTCGCTCCGGCGGTGTTCGCTGCCGACGACACCAGTCTCACCTGGAACGGCATCACGTTGTACGGCACGATCGACATCGGCATCGCCCACCAGAACCACGGCGCGCCGCTCAGTCAGGATTTCTATCCCACGCTACAGTACATGATCGCCGCGTCCAGCAACAAATCGATCACCTCGGTGGCGTCGAACGGGCTCAGCCAGTCGAAGATCGGCCTCAAGGGCAAGGAGCCGCTGAACGACGAGTTCGCGTTCGTCTTCAATCTCGAATCCGGTTTCAATCCGACCTCGGGCAAGCTCGCCGATGCGCCCAAGTCGCTGATCAACAACAACGGCGTGCCGCTGTCCGAACGCAAGACCGCGAGCGACGGCAGCCGCGCCGGGCAGTTGTTCAACGGCACCGCCTATGCCGGCTTCAGCTCGAAGGATTACGGCACGATCACCTTCGGCCGGCAGAACCGGCTGGCGCTCGACAACATCGTCAAGTACGACCCGATGAATGCCTCCTATGCGTTCTCGATCATCGGCTACTCCGGCGTGGCCGGCGGTCTCGGCGCGACCGAGGACGCGCGCCTGGACGATTCGGTCAAGTACCTCTACAGCTACGACCTGTTCCATGTCGGTGCGATGTACCAGTTCGGCAAGAGCGACAGCAGCCCCGGCGAGGCCTGGGAACTCGGCGGCGGCTTCGACTACGCCGGCTTCTCGGTCGATGCGCTGTGGGGCAAGAAGAAGGATGCTCTGGCGGCCGCCACGCTCAGCGCGGCGCAGCTCGCCACCGGCGTGCCGCACGATTCGCTCGCCGCGACGGTGTCCGACAACGAAGGCTGGCAGCTCGCCGCCAGCTACACCAACGGCCCGTGGAAAGCTTCCGGCGGCTACGAACACATCAACTACTCGAATCCGTCGCTGCCGGTCGCGCCCGGTTTCTCCGGCCTCGGCGGCTACTGGATCAGCATCACCAACAACAGCGCCTTCCCGCACGACAAGGTGCTGAAGATCTCCTGGATCGGCCTCAAGTACAACCTCACCAAGGATTTCGACGTGACCGGCGCCTGGTACCACTACGACCAGAACGCCTACGGCACGACCAAGTGCTCGGACACCAGTTCGGCCACGTGCAGCGGCAACGAGGACGTGTACTCGGTACGCCTGGACTACCGCTTCACCAAGCGCTTCGACGTCTACGGCGGCGCGGCGTGGTCGCGCGTGTCGGACGGGCTGGCCGCCGGCTTCCTCAACAAGTCGGTGTTCTCGCCGATGGTGGGCGTGCGCTTCAATTTCTGACGCGCCGCCGTCGTCGCCGATCGATCGGCCGGAGGGCTTTTGCCCTCCGGCTTTTTTTGCGCGCCGAAAATCCGATCGACTGCCGTCGCCTGCGGCGTAACGCGACTGTCACACGCGGTTCCTACCATCTCGCGGCCTTCCGGTGGTCGTCCCGCCGGCGGCCACGCTCGACCCCGCATCTACTGCCCGAGGAATCCCCACATGAAGCATTCCGTCAATTCCTTCGCGATCGGCGGCGCCGCGCGCCGGTCGGCACTGCCCGCCGCGATCCTCGCCGGCATCGCCCTCGGCGGCTTCGGCACCGTTGCGGTCGCCGCCGATGACGGCAGCCTGACCTGGAACGGCATCACGCTGTACGGCGTCGTCGACATCGGCATCGCCTACCAGAGCCACGGCGCGCCGCTCAGCCAGGATTTCTACACCGGCCTCGACTATCTGGTGTCGAAGAACGGCAACAAATCGATCACCTCGTTCGCGCCGAGCGGACTCAGCCAATCGAAGATCGGCTTGCAGGGCAAGGAGGAGCTGGTCGAAGGCGTCAACGGCATCTTCAACGTGGAGATGGGCTTCAATCCGACCTCCGGCAAGCTCGCCGACGCGCTCGGCTCGCTGGTGCACAACAACGGCGTGCCGCTCGCCAACCAGACCACCGCGTCCGACGGTTCGCGCGCCGGACAGTTGTTCAACGGCGTGGCCTATCTCGGCTTGCAGAGCAAGGACTGGGGCACGATCACGTTCGGCCGCAACAACACCCTGCTGCTCGACACGATCAACAAGTACGATCCGATGGGCGGCTCCTATGCCTTCTCCGTGATCGGCTATTCCGGCCTCACCGCCGGCGGCGGCAATACCGAGAACACGCGCCTGGACGACTCGATCAAGTACACCTACAAGTACGATCTGTTCCATGCCGGCCTGCTGTACCAGTTCGGCAAGTCCGACAGCAGTCCGGGCGAGGCGTGGCAGCTCAACGGCGGCTTCGATTACGCCGGCTTCTCGGTCGATGCCAACTACGCGCACAAGAAGGACGCGATCGCGGCGTCGTCGCTGAGCGCCGCGCAGCTCGCCACCGGCGTGCCGCAGGATTCGCTGGCGGCGACGATCTCGGACAACACCGCCTGGAACCTCGCGGCGAGCTACACCACCGGGCCGTTCAAGTTCTCCGGCGGCTACGAGCACATCCGCTTCAAGAATCCGTCGCTGCCGATCAGCAGTCCGTTCAGCGGCCTCGGCGGCTACTACTTCAGCATCATCAACAACAGCGCCTACACGCATCCGCGCGTGACCCAGGTGTCGTGGCTCGGCGCGCGTTATGCGTTCTCGCCGAACTGGGACATCACCGGCGCCTGGTACCACTACGACCAGAACAGCTACAAGGGCAACGGCTGCCACGACACCAGCGCCGGTTCGTGCAGCGGCTCGCTCGACGCCTACTCGGTGATGACCGACTACCGCTTCACCAAGCGCCTCGACGTCTACGCCGGCGCGATGTACTCGCGAGTGGCCGACGGGCTCGCTTCCGGCTATCTGCACACCAACAACTTCTCGCCGATGGTGGGCGTGCGCTTCAAGTTCTGATCC
>JAJPHA010000039.1 GCA_021325475.1 Rhodanobacteraceae bacterium
CCGTCCTCGAGATCGCTGCGGAACAGCGCATCCAGCGACAACAGCATGGCGAGCAGCAGGGCGACGAAGATCGCCCCGGCGGCGATGCGTTCGAGCGTGGCCTGCTCCGGGCCGATCGCGAACGGAAACAGGGCGACGACGATGATCGCGAACAGCAGCGGATTGAGCGCGTCGCCGCGCCGGCGCCAGACGAGCGCCAGGTCGCGGCCGAGCACCGCGACGCACGCGGCCGTGGTGGTGCCGGGTTTCATGGCGAGGGCTGAGGGCCGAGGGCCGAGGGCTGGGACAACGCGATCCGCCGCGGCGTGCCGGCGGTGTAGGCATACGCGCCGTGCGAGGTCACCAGCGCCGCGCCGCCGCGCCGCGCGTGATCCTCGAGCAGGCGATTGACGAGCTCGATGCCGCCGCGATCGAGATTCGCATAGGGTTCGTCGAGCAGCCACAGCGCCGCCGGCACGAGCAGCAGACGCGCCAGCGCCACGCGCTTTTTCTGTCCCGCCGACAAGGTCCGCAGCGGCAGATCCTCGTAGCCTCCGAGGCCGACGCTGGCGAGCGCCAGCATCGGCGTGATGCCGGGACGGATGCCGCCGAGGCCCACGGCGAAGCGCAGATTGGCGAGCGCGGTGAGTTCGAGCTTCAGGCCGAGCGCGTGCCCGAGCAGGGCGACCTGATGCGACAGTCGCGCGAGCGTGAGCGGCGCGCCGCAAAGCCGCACCTCGCCTGCGCTCGGCGCGAGCAGTCCGCACAGCACCTTGAGCAGGGTGGTCTTGCCGGAGCCGTTGTCGCCCTCGATCAGCACCGTTTCGCCGGCGCGCAGCGTGAACGACAGCGGCCCGAACACGGGCTCGGCGTTGCGCGCATAGGCGAGATCGCGGGCTTCGAGCAGCGGCGGCGGGGTGAATTCCATGCGGGCGCGAATGCTACTCGTCCGGCGCGCGCCGCGCCATGCGTGTGCATGCCGGGTGCGTGTGCCGGTAAGATATTCCGAGAAGGTTTGATCCGATCCCGATGTTTCCATCTTCGGCGGCGGTGCCGCACCTCCACAACCCCCATCGGACCCTTGACTCGAGGGCGCCGAAAGAGTGGCGGCGCGACGCTGCGCCTCGTTCAACCGTTCCCCATTTCGCCCGGATGCCGCAGGGAGTGCCCATGTCGTTTCGAGCCACGTCGTTCCTCGTTTTCGTCATCGCCTGCGCGATCGGTCTGTCGTCCGCGGCCGTCGCGGCCGATGACGCCGCCGCGGCGCGGGAGGTCTATCTCGTGCGGCTCGCCCGCGCGCCGCTGATCGAGCACGTGCGCGAGCGTCTGGCGGCCGGCGGTGCCGGGGCGATGAACCCGCGACAGGCGCTGCGGCGCGAGCTCGTCTCCGGCGACAGCCAGGACTATCTGGCCATGCTCGACGCCGATCGCCGCCAGGTGCTCGATGCCGCGGCCGCGACGTTCGGTCGCGCGCTCGTTCCGCACCACGTGTTCCGTCACACCGTCAACGGCATGGCCTTGACCCTGAGCGCGGACGAGGCGACGCGGCTGGCGGCGCTGCCCGGCGTGGCGCGCGTGCGCCGGGCGCGTGTCGAGCACGTGCTGACCGATGCCGGCCCGCAATGGATCGGCGCCGATGCATTGTGGAACGGCGGCGTCGCCGGCGTGGCCGCGACCAAGGGCGAGGGCGTGGTCATCGGCGTGATCGACACCGGCATCAATCCGACGCATCCCTCGTTCGCCGCGACCGGCGGCGACGGCTACACCCACACCAATCCGCGCGGGCATTTCTACGGCCTGTGCGCGAGCGGCCAGGCCACCTGCAACGCCAAGCTGATCGGCATCTACGACATGACCAGCGAAGGCACGCAGGGCATCGACAGCGTCGGCCACGGCAGCCACGTCTCCGGCATCGCCGCCGGCAACGCCATCAACGACGCCCTGCAGGGCCACACCGTGGCGCTGCCGCGCAACGTCTCCGGCGTGGCGCCGCACGCCAATCTGATCATGTACAAGGCGTGCACCAACGACACCAGCGGCACCTCCGGCGGCAATTGCAGCGAGGCCGATCTCGTCGCCGCGATCGACCAGGCGGCGGCCGATCAGGTCGATGTGATCAACTACTCGATCGGCGGCGACGCGGCCGATGCCTATGCGCTGCTCGACGACGGCGGCAGCGACGCCGCGGCGATGTTCCAGGCGCGCGCCGCCGGCGTGGTCGTCGTCGCCGCCGCCGGCAACGAGGGTCCGGGTCCGCATTCGCTGGACGAACCGGGCAACGCGCCGTGGGTGATCGGCGTGGCGAACGCCAGCCACAACCGCCGGTTCGTCAATTCCGTCGGCGCGTTCAACGGCGCGCCGAACCCGCCGCCGACCCTGACCGGCCAGGGCTACACGACCGGCTACGGCCCGGCCGCGATCGTCTATGCCGGCGACTACGGCAACGCGCTCTGCGGCGTCGGCCAGAGTCAGGGCACCGCGCCGACGGGCGCGAGCAATCCGTTCGCGCCGAACACGTTCCACGGCGAGATCGTGATCTGCGATCGCGGCACCTACGCGCGCGTGGAGAAGGGCTACAACGTGCGCGCCGCCGGTGCCGGAGGCTACATCCTCGCCAACACCGCGGCCGACGGCGAATCGACCGTCAGCGACGATCATTATCTGCCGGCCGTGCATCTCGGTTACGCCGAGGGGCAGGCGCTCAAGCAATGGCTCGCCGCACCGGGCGCGCACAATGGCACGATCGCCGGCGTCAGCGCGGCGCTCGATGCGAAATTCGGCGACATCCTGAGCGCCAGCAGTTCGCGCGGGCCGTACGGTTTCGGTGGCGGCATCCTCAAGCCCGACCTCACCGCGCCCGGCACGAACATCCTGTCGGCGGCGAAATCGGGCAGCGGGTTGGCGCTGCTCACCGGCACCTCGATGGCCTCGCCGCACGTGGCCGGCGTCGCCGCACTGGTCATCGCCGCGCATCCCAGCTGGTCGCCGGATCAGGTCGAATCGGCGCTGCTCGGCACCGCGCTCGGCGGCAGCGTGCGCAAGGAGGACGCGACCACGCCGGCGACCCCGCTCGACGCCGGCGCCGGGCGCGTGCAGCCGGCCGCGGCGGCGCGCGCCGGCTTGTACCTGCCGCTCGGCAATGCCGACATCCGCGCCCAGGATCCGGCGCGCGGCGGCGATCCGAGCCGGCTCAACCGGGTCGGCATCGAGAGCGAGCATTGTCTCGCAACCTGCAGCTTCACCCGCACCGTGGCGGATCTGTCCGGCGGCGGCATCTGGCAGGCGAGCACGAGCGCGAGCGCCGGCGCGGTGGTGACGGTGACGCCCACGCAGTTCAGCCTCGCGCCCGGCGCATCGCAGACGCTGACGATCGGCGTGGACGTGAGCGACCCGCACCTCGCCGGCAGCTGGGTGTACGGAAGTATCGTTTTACACAAATCCACAGGTGGACAAGGCGCCAGCGACACCGTGCTGCCGCTCGCGGTGTACGCCGCGCCCGGCGCCGCGCCGGCGTTCCGCGAGCTCGCCGCGAGCGGTCCCGGCGGCAGCGCCACGCTCGACGTCGGCGGCCTGATCGCGCTGCCGCAGCCGAAGTTCACCGCCACCGCGCTGGTGCCGGCCACGCTCACGCCGCTCAGCCTCGGCGTGGATCCCAAGCCGAATCAGCTCTACGACAGCTTCCCCGGCACCGGCAAGCAGTTCGTGCTGTTCGACAACCCGACCGCGCAGGGCGCGGATTTCGCGACCCAGGCCTACAGCTTCATCGTCGAGGTGTCGTCGTCGACCGCGCCGTTCACCGATCTGTACGCCGGCATCGACAGCAACGGCGACGGCCAGCCCGAATTCGCCGAGCAGGCCTGCCACGCCTCGACCACGTCCGCTTCCGGCACGACCGCACGCTGTGTGATCGACCTCGCCGGCGCCGGCACGGCGCGGGTCTGGGCGCTGGTCGACATTCCGCAGGGCGTGGCCGGCAGCAATTACGCGGTGACCTTGAGCAGCGGCATTCCCGCCATCACCCGGGTACTGCCGGGCAGCGGCACGCCGGGCTTCGGCGTGATCGGCCCCGGCCACGCCGCGGCCATGCAGAGTTTTCCGCTGCGCCTGTTCTGGGGAACGGCGAACGGACTGCCGGCGCTCGCGCCGAACACGCGCTACTACGGCAACGTGCTGATCGATGCCGTGGCCGATAGCGCGAACCTCGGCCAGGTGGCGAAGCTGCCGTTCGCGCTGACACGCAACGCCGGCGGCGACGACGTGCTCGACGCGCTCGCGCCGACTGCCTCGCGCGTGCTCGCGTTGGAACCGGGCGAATCGCTTGCGCACCAGTTCGTCGATGTGGCCGGCAACGGCAAGCTGACCGTGACGACGGCTCTGGTCGGCAGCACCGGCAGCGTCGCGTTCTATGCCGTGCGCGCGGATTTTCCGGCGCCCTCGGCGGCGCCGCAGGTGGCCGCCGCGCCGCCGGCCGACGGTGGTTCGCCGCAATGGACGCTGGATGCCTCCGGGCCGCGCCGCAGCGTGACCATTCCGGTAAGCGCCGGCCGCTGGTATCTGGTCGCCAGCAACGGCGGCGCGAGCGAGGCCCAGTTCACCGAGGCGCTCGACTTCGCGCCGAGCGATGCCGTGGCGCCGCCGGCGCCGGGGGCGTACTACAACCCGCAGCGCTCCGGCCACGGCGTGTTCCTGAGCCAGGCGAACGGCCAGCAGGCGGTATACTGGTATACGTATCTCGAGGACGGCACGCCGGTGTGGTACGGCGCGCAGGGACCGGCGCCGACCGCCGGTGCCTGGACCGCGCCGCTGTTCCGGGTGAGCTGGAACGGGTCGGCGATCAACACCTACGGCGTGGTCGGCGATGTCGTCGTCACGCCGATCGACGCCAACGATTTCCTCTTCTCCTGGCATCTCGCCGGCAGCGGCGGCAGCGAGCGATTCGTCCTGCTCGCGCCGAACGCCTGCGTCAGCCTCGGCGGCGGCGCGGCCGACGTCACCGGCCAGTGGTATGCGCCGGCGCAATCCGGCTACGGCATGGATGTGGTCGCCGAGCCCGCGCGCGGCAGCGGCGACAGCCTGCAGTTCGATGCGTTCTACTTCTACGACAGCCTCGGCCAGCCGCGCTGGGCGGCCGGCAGCGTCTCGCCGTTCGCCGCCGCCAGCACCCTGACGATGAATCAGTTGCAGGGCTTCTGTCCTAGCTGTGCCTACGCGCCGACGACGCCGACGCCGATCGGCACCCTGACCGTGGACTTCGCCAGCCCGGTGTCGGGCAGCTACCGCACCAATCTCACTCTGGCCGCGCCGTTGTCCGGAAGCTGGGTCATCGATCAGCCGATCACGCGCCTGACCGGCACGCCAAGCTGTCCGTGAGGATCGCGCTCACGCCGCCGGCAGCGGCGGCAGCCGTTCGGCGATGAGTGCGTCGGCGCGGGCGAGATCGATGGCATCGAGGTCGCTCGCGCCGCGCGCGAGTTCGCGCAGGATGCCGTGTTGGATCTCGCCGCGCGCGTAGGCGGTCGCATAGGGCAGGCGCGAGAACGTCACCATCCAGTAGCGCGGCACGAAGCGGCCGGGGTGGCGCTCGGCGAGACGGCGTTCGAGCGCGCGCAGCAGCAGGAAGTGCGCGTCGGCGACGCGGTCGCGCATCTCGACGTAGTTCTCCAGCGCCATCGCCGCGATGGCGTCGGCGTTCGGTTTGCGCCGGCGGGCGAATTCGGCAAAAGTGGATTTTGTGTCGTTTGCGTCGTTTTCCATCAATTCCGCCAGTTCCACCGCGTCCTCGAAACCGCAGTTCATGCCCTGGCCGTGGAACGGCACGATCGCATGCGCGGCGTCGCCGATCAGCAGCGCGCGGCCGTCGAGGTGCCAGCGCGCGAGGTAGAGCGTGCCGAGCAGCCCGGTCGGATGCGCGGCCCAGTCGCGTTCCAGGCCCGGCATCAGCGGCAGGGCATCGGCGAAGTCGCGCGCGAACAGCGCGCGCGCCTCGGCCGGCGTGCGCACCGTGGCGAAGCTCGGCGCGCCCGCGTTCGGCAGGAACAGGGTGACGGTGAAACTGCCCTCGGCGTTGGGCAGGGCGATGCACATGTAGTTGCCGCGCGGCCAGATGTGCAGCGCGTTCGCTTCGATGGCAAAGCCGGGCCGGGAGCCGGGGGCCGCGGGCTCACACGCGGGGATCTCGAGTTCCTTGTAGCCGTGATCGAGCGGCTCGAAGCGTTCGCCGAGATCGATCCGCGTCGCCATCGCCGCGCGTAGCGCCGAGCCGGCGCCGTCCGCACCGATGACGACCGCCGCTTGGTGCGTGCGCTCGGCGCCGGCGCCGTCGGCCAGATGCAGGATGCCGCGATCCCAGTCCACCGCGCGCAGGCGCTGATCGAAGTGGATGCGCGCCCCGGCGGCTTCGGCGGCGTCGAGCAGGGTCATGTTGAGACTGGCGCGGCTCACCGACCAGATCACCTCGTTGTCGTCGCGACCGTAGCGCAGCAGTTCGGTGCGGCCGTCGCGGTGATGCACCATGCGTCCGCGCATCATCACCGCGATCGGCTCGATGCGCGACCGCAGGCCGGCGACGCGCAGGCCGTGCCAGCCGCGCTCGGCGAGCGCGAGATTGATCGAGCGGCCGCCAATGAAACCGAACTTGCGCGGATCGGGGCGGCGCTCGAACACCTCGACGGCGAAGCCGCGTTGGGCGAGCAGGGTGGCGGTAAGGGCGCCGACCAGGCCGGCGCCGATCAGAGTGACGACTGGACGAGGCATCCGCCAAGTATGCCCGATCCGCGGTCGCCGCCGGGCCGGTGCCGTGACTTCCGGCGCATGGGCCGCACGCCGCCTTGCCGGATACTGCGCACCCGTCCGCATTCCGGAGCAGCAAGATGAAGGTCCCGTCCCGCCTCGCGTTCGCCGTCGCCTGCGCGCTGTGCGCGCCGGTCTTCGCGGCCGAGACTCCCGCCGGCAGCGAGGAGAAGAAGCCCGCGCCGGCGGAAGAGGTCGACACCAAGCCGCGCCAGGTGACGACCGAAGGCAGCGTCACGGTCGAGGGCCGCAAGCTCGACTACAAGGCGGTGGCCGGCACGATCCTCTTGACCGGCAAGGACGAGGACAAGAACGATCCGACCGCGAGCGTGTTCTATGTCGCCTACTTCAGGCGCGACGCCGACGGCGCCAAGCGCCCGCTGACGTTCCTCTACAACGGCGGCCCCGGTTCCTCGACCGTGTGGCTGCACATGGGCGCGTTCGGGCCGAAGCGCGTGGTGACGCTCGACGATGCGCACACGCCGGCGGCGCCGTACCGCATCGTCAACAACGACTTCAGCCTGCTCGACGCCAGCGATCTCGTGTTCATCGACGCCCCCGGCACCGGCTTCAGCCGGCTGCTCGCGGTGGAGAAGGACAAGGAGAAGCAGGCGGCCAAGCTCAAGGAGCGCGCCAAGGAGTTCTACGGCGTCGATCAGGACGCGCACGCCTTCGCCCAGTTCATCAGCAAGTTCCTCACCCAGTACGGGCGCT
This sequence comes from Rhodanobacteraceae bacterium, assembly GCA_021325475.1. Taxonomy (GTDB): domain Bacteria; phylum Pseudomonadota; class Gammaproteobacteria; order Xanthomonadales; family Rhodanobacteraceae; genus Rudaea. The sequence goes on from JAJPHA010000039.1 coordinate 7,483, forward strand.
GGAACTCGCCGAAGTACCTGTTCGGCGAAAGCTACGGCACCACGCGCTCGGCGGTGCTCGCCAATCTGCTCGAGACCGAGCAGAGCGTGGACTTGAACGGCGTGATCCTGCTGTCGCAGATCCTGAGCTTCACCAACGACATCGACTCGCCGCAATTCAACCCCGGTGTGGACCAGGCCTACGCGCTCGCACTGCCCACCTACGCGGCGACCGCGTGGTACCACCACAAGCTGCCGAATCCGACGAAGGACCTCAAGACGTTTCTCGCCGAAGTCGAGCAGTTCGCGATGACCGACTACCTCACCGCGCTCGCCGCCGGCGCCACGCTCGATCCGGCGCGCAAGAAGGCGATCGAGGAGAAGCTGCACGAATACACCGGCCTGCCCGTCGCCTACATCGACAAGGCCAATCTGCGCGTCTACGGCGGCGAGTTCGAGAAAACCCTGCAGGACGACAGCGAGCTCACCACCGGGCGTCTCGACACCCGCTTTTCCGGGCCGACGGTCGATCCGCTGGACAAGGAGGCGCAGTACGACCCGCAATCCGCGGCGATCAGTTCGGCCTACGTGTCGGCGCTGAACGACTACGTGCGCCGCGAGCTCAAGTGGGGTGACGGCCAGACCTTCCACCCGTTCGGCAACGTGCAACCGTGGGACTGGAAACACCAGCCGCCCGGCGCGCAGCCGTTCTTCCCGGTGTCGACCAACGTGATGCCGGATCTGGCGCGGGCGATGATCTACAACCCGCAACTGCACGTGCTGCTGACCGGCGGCTACTACGATCTCGCCACGCCGTACTTCGCCGCGGTCTTCGAGATGCGCCACCTGCCGATCCCGGTGCGGCTGCAGGGCAACATCGAATACGCCTTCTACGAATCCGGCCACATGGTCTACGCGCACGAGGCGTCGCTGAAGAAGATCCACGACGACGTGGCCTCGTTCATCTCCCGCACCGACAATCTCGGGCGCTGAGCGCCGCGGGGCCGCGCCGGAGGCGGCCATCCTCGGTCAGTGCAGGATCTTCTTCAGTCGCGCATCGAGTTCGCCGGGCTCGAAGCCGAGGCCGAGCGTGACTCTCTCGAGGAAGCGCCGCTCGCCGGGGCGGATCATGGCGTCGGCGGCGGCGAGCCGGATCAGGCTTTCGTAGACGCGATCGACTTCGCCGGAGCCGCGCGGATAGGTCTGCAGCAGGCGCAGCATCTGCGCTTCGAGGTCGAAGTCGCGCTTGCAACCGGCGGCGAAGGCTTCGGTCGCGACCTGGCGCGCGCGGGTGCTGAGGTTGAGTTCGTCCATCAAGGCATTGGTGTAGTTCGCCTCCTCGGTGGACACCACGCCGTCGGCCCGCGCCATGCCGCCGAGCATGCCGAACAGCGCCTGCACCAGCACTTCGTGTCTGGCGTCGAGCTTGCCGCCGAACAGACCGCCGAGCGTCTGCCGCACTTCGCGCAACACGTGCTGCATCGCCGACGCCGGAGCCGCCTTGTCGTTGCCCGCCATTGCCTTTCCTCCACGGGACCCATCCCCCGTTCATGCTGCGCCAGAATCGCGCGTCTGAAAAGAGGGCCGGCCGCGCGGGCGGGCGGCCGGCCGGCGGTTCAGCGGTTCTGGGTCTGGTTCCAGCGCTCGTACTGGGCCTTGGAGATGCGCGCGGCGTGATGGGCGATGTAGTCGAAATCGTTCGCCAGCGGCGGATAGGCTTCGGCTTCCTCGCGGCTGATGTAGCCGTCGCGGTTGACGTCCAGTTTGGCGAAGTCCGGCGCCGGGCCGTAGTGGTCCGGCGGCGGCTGGCCGACGCGCAGGGTGACGTGCGTGCCGTCCGGCGCGGTGAAGTGGGTGACCTGATCCTGGGCCCACGCGCCGGCGGCGAGACCGAGGCCGGCGAGACAGGCGAACAGACGAGTGCGCATGAGGCTATCCTCCACGATTGCTGACGATGCGCGCGGCGCGAGGCCGGCTTGGACAACGCTGCCCGCGCGACGCGAGAATACCGCGCTTCGCATGGGACCATGAGCGAAGCGCATGTCTAGACCCGCCGCCGCGCGCGAAGTTCGCGTCGACCCGCCGCTCTCCGCGCGGCAGGCGCGCCATCTGCACCTGGCCGTTCAGGGTTTGCTCACGCCGCCGCGTGCGCGGGCGACGCCGGCGCGTCTGCTGGCGGCGATCGCGCGCATGCGGCTGCTGCAGATCGACACCATTCACGTCGTCGCACGCAGTCCGTACCTGGTGCTGTTCTCGCGCCTCGGCGACTACGATCCGCGCTGGCTGGACCAGGCGCTGGCCGACGGTCGCCTGTTCGAGTGCTGGGCGCACGAGGCCTGTTTCGCGTCGATCGAGGATCTGGCCTTGCACCACGTCGCGTCGGCGGTGCGCGCGAACCATTGGGCGTACCAGCACGCCCGGCGCATGCACCGCGAGCATCGCGCCGGCATGGATCGGCTGCTCGCGCACATCCGCGAGCGCGGCGCGGTCAAGGCGGCGGACTTCGCCCGCCGACGGAAGGGGGCGGCGGGGTGGTGGGCCTGGAAGGACGAGAAGCGCTGGCTGGAGGCACTGTTCGCGCTCGGCGAGTTGATGATCGCGCGGCGCGAGAACTTCCAGCGCGTGTACGATCTGCGCGAGCGCGTGCTGGCGCGCGCCGGGATCGGCCCGGTCGTCGCGCCCGCGGATCCGGCGCGCGAGTTGCTGCTCGGCGCGGTGCACGCGCTCGGTGTGACCCAGGCGCGCTGGATCGCGGACTATTTCCGCACCGGTCGCAAGCATACGGACGCGGACCTGCAAGGCTTCGTCGAGCGCGGCGAGTTGATCCGCGTCGCGGTGCGCGGCTGGAACGTGCCGGGCTACGTGCACGTCGCGCACCGGCCGCTGCTCGAACGCGCGCGTCGCGGCGGCCTGCGCGCCACGTACACGACGCTGCTTTCGCCGTTCGATCCGGTGGTGTGGGACCGCGAGCGGGCGCGCACGCTATTCGGTTTCGACTACACCCTCGAGTGCTATACGCCGGCACATCGGCGCCGCTACGGCTATTTCGTGCTGCCGATCCTGCGCCGCGGCGCCCTGGTCGGGCGGCTCGACGCCAAGGCTCATCGCGCCGATGGCGTGTTCGAGATCAAGGCGCTCCATCTCGAAGCCGGCGTGGCGGCGGATGCGGCGCTGTGCGCCGACGTCGCCGCGGCGATCGTCGCCTGCGCGCGCTGGCACGGCACGCCGCGGGTCGTGCTGCGGCGGAGCGATCCGCCGGCGGCGGCCCGGGCACTGCGGGCGGCGCTGGCCGATCGCGCGCGCGCCGCCGCGCGCGGCTGAGCGCACCGGCGGGCCGCGGGTCCGCGCGCCGCGGACCGGGCCGGATGGCGGCGTCGGGCTTTGTTGCAGTGCTTTTGCAATCGGCAATGAAAACGTTTACATTGCCGCGACCGAGCGCGTCCGTGCCGGCTGCTCGCGCCATCCGGCACGTGGGGAGGGCAGGAGCGCATGACCGTGACGATCAAAGACGTCGCCCGCGAAGCCAAGGTCTCGGTGGCGTCGGTGTCGCGCGCGCTCAACGGCAGCGCCAGCGTCACCGAACCCACCCGGCAACGCATCCTGCGGGTCGCCGCGCGCCTGCGCTACGTGCCGCACGGCGCCGCGCGCAGCCTGATCACGCGCCGCACCAACACGATCGGCGCATTGCTGCCGGATCTGTACGGCGAGTTCTTCTCCGAGCTGATCCGCGGCATCTCGCTCGCCGCGCGCGTGCGCGGCCTCAAC
>JAJPHA010000138.1 GCA_021325475.1 Rhodanobacteraceae bacterium
ACCGGATGTTCGGCCGGATCGAAGCCGAGCAGCCGCGCGCGATCGCCGTGCCGCACCGCCGCGCTCGTCACCATCTCGGTATACAACCGCGCGTGCGGCGCCAGCAGCCGATGGAAGTACCGGCAGTGCCGGTCGGTCCAGTCCATCATCGGGGCGACGCAGAAGCGCCACGGCCGGAGTTTTTCCGCTCCGCCCGCACGTTCAGGCGCTGTTTGCCGCTCGATCATTGCCGAACTTCCCGCCGATTCGCGTCCGTTCCCGCGAACATGGCCGTGCGACCGTATCGATGGCGTGCCGCTCAAGGTCCGAAGCCGTCCGCGAAAATGTAATCGTGCACGATGGTGCCGGTCGCCGGGCTGCCGGTGAAGTTCACCTGGTATTGCGAGTTCAACAGCACCGAGACCGTGCCAGCGTTGTTGTTTGCGACGACGAGATCGGGTTTGCCATCGCCGTTGACGTCGGCGGTAGCGACGGAGACCGGAAACGAGCCGACGGCCGCCGTCTGCTGCAAGAAGAAACTCGGCGTGTTCGACCCGGGTGCCGTGTTGTTGAGCAGCACGGAAACCGTGTTGTCGTTCGCATTCGCCGTGATGACGTCGGGTCGGCCGTCGCCGTTGACGTCGGCGATCGCCACAAAGCGCGGGCCCGTGCCGACGGCGAACGTCTGAGCCGTCGTGAAGCTCGCCGTGCTCGCGCCAGAGGACGTCGTGTTCAACAGCACCAAAACCGCATTGCTGCCCCCGCTCGCGACAACGAGATCAGGCCTTCCGTCGCCGTTGACGTCAACGGCGGCAACCGATTGCGGTGCGCCCGCGGTGAACGTCTGCTGCGCCGCGAAACTTGGCGCGCTGGCGCCGGGCGCTGCCGTGTTGAACAGTACCGAAACTGTTCCACTGGTGCCGTTCGCCACAACAAGGTCAGGCATGCCATCGCCGTTGACGTCGGCCACGGCGACGCCGGTCGGACCGCTGCCCGTAGCGAACGCGACCTGCGCCGCGAAACTCGGCGTCGCGGATCCCGGCGACGTCGTGTTCAGCAGGACGGAAATGGAATTGCTGACGGTGTTCACCGCAATCAGATCGGGCTTGCCGTCGCCGTTTACGTCGGCGACCGCAACGGCCTGCGGACCCGTACCCACGGTGAACGTCTGCGCAGCGGCAAAACTCAAGGTGCCGGCCCCCATTGCCGTGGTGTTGAGGAACACTGACAGCGTACCGCTACCGCGATTGGCGACGATCACGTCGAGTTTGCCGTCGCCGTTGACGTCCCCGACAGCGACGCCATACGGAAGCGTGCCGGTGGCAAATGTCTGCGGCGCGGCGAACGTAGTAGTCGTCGCGCCGAATGCCGTCGTGTCGAGCAGCACCGAGAACGTGTTGTCGCTTGAATTCACCGTGATCACATCGGGCCGGCCATCCGCGTTGAGGTCGGCCGCGATGATCTTCTTCGGCTGGTTGCCCGTCGCGTACGTCTGTTGCGCGGCGAAACTCGATGCACCGGAGCCGCGCACGGCGGTGTTCCGCAGCACCGAAATCGTGTTGTCGTTGCGGTTGTTCGCGACCACGTCGGGTTTGCCGTCGCCGTTGAGATCGGCCACGCCGATGCCGGCGACCTGGTTGCCCACGGCAAAGGGTACCGCCGCCTCGAAACTCACCGGGCTCGCGCCCGGCGTCGTCGTGTTGAACAACACCGCAACCGCGTTGCCGGTTCCGTATCCAACGACGAGGTCGAGCCGGCCGTCGCCGTTCAGGTCGGCCGCGGCGAGCGCGCCGGGTTGCGTACCGATGTCGAACGCCTGCGGCGCCGCAAAGCTCGGCGTGCCGGCACCTGCGCTCGTATTGATGAGCACCGCGACCGTGGTGCCGGGCGGGGGGTTACCGACGTCCGAGACGACGATGTCGGGTTTGCCGTCGCCGTTCATGTCGGCGGCGATGACGCGCTGCGGTCCCGCGCCCGTCGCGAAGGTTTGTGAGGCCGCGAAACTTGCCGTCGCCGCTCCTGACGCCGTCGTGTTCAACAGCACGGCGACGACGTTGTTCACGATGTACGTCACAATGAGGTCCGGCTTGCCGTCGCCGTCGACATCGGCGACCGCGACATCCGGGGAGAATTGACCATCGGTCGCAATCGGCTGTTGCGCGGCGAAACTCGGCGTACTCGCGCCCGACGCCATCGTGTTGAGGAGCACCGAGACATCGGTTTCGTTACTGTTGCCGATGACAAGGTCCGGCTTGCCGTCGCCGTTGATGTCCGCGACGGTCACCGACATCGGCAAATTGCCGCTCGCGAACGTCTGTGGCGCCGCGAACGTCGCGGTGCTTGCGCCTGCGGGCGTCGTGTTCAAGAACACCGAGACATCGTTATCGAGAAAATTCACGACGACGATGTCGGGTTTGCCGTCGCCATTCAGATCCGTCGCAGCAACCCAGGTCGGCTCTCTGCCGACGCTGAACGTCTGCTGCGTGAAAGTCTGCGTCGCGGCGCCGGGAGCCGTGGTGTTCAGCAGTACCGAAATGCTGTTGCTGCCTTCGTTCGGCACGATGACGTCGACCTTGCCGTCGCCGTTCAAGTCGGCGAACGCGACCGCGTTCCATGGACCTGTGCCGACCGCGAAGGTCTGCTGGGCCGCAAAGTTCGGCCCACCCGTCGGTAGCGGCGTGGTGTTCAGCAGTGCCGATACGGTGTTGTCGCCGCTGTTCGCCACGAGCAAATCCAGCTTGCCGTCGCCGTTGATGTCGGCGGCGATGACCGCCCCCGGTTGCATGCCGGCGCCAAACGACGTTCCCGCAGCGAAACTCGGCATCGTGGCACCCGGCGCGGTCGTGTTCAGCAGCACCGACAGCGTGTTCGAATTCTGGTTCGCGACGATCAAGTCCGGTTTGCCGTCGCCGTTCACATCCGCGCTCGTCACGGAACTCGGAGCATTGCCGGCGGCGAAGGTCTGTTGCCCGCTGAAAGTCGCGCTGGACGCTCCCGGCGCGGTCGTGTTGACTAGCACCGAGACACTGCCACTGCTGGCATCGGCGACAATCACGTCCGGCCGGCCGTCGCCATTGAGATCGGCCGCGCTGACCGAGCTCGGTGCGCTGCCCGTGGCGAATGTCTGCTGTGCCGCGAAGCTCGGCGTTGCCGCTCCGGGCGCCGTCGTGTTGAGCAGCACGGACACCGTGTTGTCGAGACGGTTCGCCACGATCAGGTCCGGTTTGCCGTCGCCATTGACGTCGGCAGCGGCGACCGAACGCGGCAGACTGCCCGCGGCAAAATCCTGATGTGCGGCGAAGCTCAGCGTGGCCGAGCCCGGCGTCGTCGTGTTGAGCAATACCGATACACCGTTTCCGTTCGCGTTCGCCGTGACAAGGTCCGCAAGGCCGTCGCCATTGATATCCGCCGTTGCGACGAAAACGGGCCCGGCGCCGGTGGCGAACGTTTGTTGTGCCGCGAAGCTCGGCGTCGTCGCCCCCGGCGCCGTCGTGTTGAGCAGCACGGAGACCGTGTTGTCCGCCTGGTTCGCGACGATCACGTCCGGTTTGCCGTCGCCGTTCAGATCGACGGCGGTCACGTACACGGGACTGCTGCCGGCGGTGAACGTCGTCTGCGCCGAAAAACTCGGCGTCGTCGCGCCGGGGGCCGTCGTGTTGAGCAGCACGGAAATCTTGTTGTCCGAGAGATTCGCGACGATCAGATCGAGCGTGCCGTCGCCGTTGAGGTCGGCCGCAGTCACCGATGTCGGCACAGCGCCCGTGCCGAACGTCGTCTGCGTCCCGAAGCTCGCGTTCGGACCGATGCCAAAAGCGTGGTCGAGCACGACTTGAAAATTCACGCTCCCGCTGCTGCCCGTGTTCGCAGTCAACGTCACCGGAATCGACGCGCCGGTCGTCCCCGGGGGAACGGCAATCCAACTCGCGGCCGCCGCATAGTCGGTGCCGGCCAACGCGGTGCCGTCCACGGTGTGATAGTCGAGCACGGCCTGATAGGAGAGATCGGGCGTCGCGCGCGTCACCGGAAACAACATGGTCACGGGCGATTTGCTCGTACCCTTGGCGGTATTGGCTGCCGTCAGGGTCGCCGTGTCCGCCAGAGCGGACGACGCGACACCGAGAGCAACCGCCGCCAGCCATGCCAAGCGTCGACGCGAGCGTGCAATCTCCACGGCGTTCTCCAAGGTATTCGGGATTCGGCAGGCGCCCTGAGCGGTCGTCGAAGGAGTGCGCTCCGGCACTCGACTCGCACCATCCTCGGCGCTCGCGCTTCGGTCCGTGTCGCCCGTTCGCACCCGCTCTTGCGAGCGCCGTCTCACGTCGCCAGCCGAAGCCGCAGTGTACGCGCTCGCCGCGGCGAAGGCGACCGCGCGAGCCGTCGAGCGCAGCAGATTTTGAGACGGGTTCTACGTAGTGCCACGTATGCGTGCGCGCACGTATTACTTCGCCGGGGTGCGCTTCCTAGACTGCCGCGTCGTGGAAGACACCCAGCCATCGCGCAACACCGCCTCCTCTCCCGACCGGCGCCGGCACCTCTGCCACGGGCTCGTCGCGCTGTTCCTGCTGGCCGCGTTCGTGGTCCTGCCGGAAAGCCGCGCGGCCGGCACCTCGGTGGCGATTTCGCTGTCGCCGGAAACCGTGGCGCTGATCCGCGAATGGCGGGCGGCGCACGGCCTGCCGGTCGATGCCGAAGCGAAGGCGCCGACGATGGTCGCCGACAGCCGCGGCGCGGTCGCCAAGGCGCTGCGTCTGGCCGGCGTGGACGGACTGCCGCCGGACCAGGTACGCGTGGCCGCGACGCACGAGCGTCGCCACTGGCGCGTGAACATCCATGTCGAGGACGCGAATCAACCCGACGATTACGTCGTCGAGGTGGCCGATGCGGTGGCGGCGGCCTATCGCCCGGAGGGTGCTCGATGAGCGGCTGAACGCCGTACTGGCAGCCGCTGGCGTTCGTCTCCGAATTCGATGAGACGCCAAAACCCGACCGGCGCCATCATCCTGTCGATCACCTGAGGGGCGCGAAGCTTGACTGCGTCTCGCGGTCTGGCATCCTTCTTGCTCTGACGATAGCGACGCTCGGAGTTGCAACGAGCGCGATTTCATCGTCAGTCCACGAGAGGGTTCCGTCATGTCTACCAGGTTCACGAAGGGCTGCGGGCGCATCGGCGCCTCGCTGCTGCTCGCCGGCGCGGCGCTGTTCGGCAGCACCACGGCCAGCGCGCAGAATGCGGTGGTCGATCTCAACGTCACGCTCAGCCCGATCACCATCCTGTACTACTTCTCCACCGTCAACGTGAACGTGTCGTCGGCCGCCATGGCCGGCATGCTGTGCGGCACGGGCACGCCGAGCGCCATCTACAACACCTCGGCGGCGAACTGCGATGTCGGCGCGACCGGCTCGCTCGCCGCGACGGGCGGCGCGGGCGGCCTGACCGCCAACGGCAACATCGGCACCTCGCCGGGCGGCTTCAACGTCGCCGCCGTGCCGCTCACCCTGCAGAACGTCTGGGCGGTACGCGCCATCGGCGGCAGTTCGCCCAATACCACCGTGTCGGTGGCCATCGGCGCCAGCAATACGCTGACCCTGAACGGCGCCGGCGGCGCGCAGAAGATCGTGATCAGCAATCCGACCGTGTCCACCAGCCCGAACACCTCGGGCAACGGCACCACGGCGGTCACTTTTGCGGATCCCGGCCTGGTGAACGCGCAGCCGGGCAACGTCGGCCTGACGCTCGATCTCACCAACGCCACCACCTCCGGCGTCTACGAGACCAACGCCAGCGGTACCGGCGCCAGCAACTACACCCTGACGGTGAGCGGCACCTGAGCCGCACACGACCCGTGCCCGGGAGCCGCCGGCCGTGTCGCTGTCCGCGCTATTGCCGCTCGCGGTCGCGATCAGCCTGGCGGGCTCGCCGGGCGGGTCCCGCCTCGCTTCCGGAATCCCACTGACCCGCGCGCCCCTGCCCTGGGGCGCCGCGGTCATGGAGACGCTGCAACGCAGCGTGCAACTCCAGCCGATCCGCGTCGAAGACCTCGCCGGCGCGGCGAGCGTGGCGAGCGGCGCGGCCAGCGCGACCGCGGTCGCGCCCGCGCGCGCCCAGCTCGCGGCGACCTACGCCACCCCGGCACGCGCCACCGTGCCGTACATCCAGCGCGATCTCGGCCGGCTCTGGCGTCTGACCGTGCCGGCGTCCGCGCATGGCCCGACCCCGCGCGTGACTGCCACGGTCGAATCGCTGCGCGGCGAACCCGGTAAACTGTCGCTGGTCGGCCACGAGGAAATCTCGATTCCGGTGCTGCTGCTGGAGAACGCGCCGGTCGTGCGCGCCGACACCAACGGCACGACCGTGCTCGAAGGCGGCTTCGCACTGCAGATTCCGAGCAGCGCGCTCGAACGCGCCGGCAGCTACGGCGGCCGGCTGGTGCTGCGGACGGAGGGCTACTGAATGGGTCGGCGCATCGCGTGGTGGCTCGGCGCCTGGCTGATCGCCGCGAGCGCGCACGCCCAGGTCGGCTTCAGCCCGCAGTACTACGATCTGCCGCTCGACGAGGCGCAGAAGACGCACGCCTTCCGCCTGTTCAACTTCAGCAAGGAAGACAAGGTCGTGCGGGCGAGCGTGGTCAACTGGGACTTCGACGCGCACGGCGAGATCCGCCTGCTGCCGACCACCGACACCTCGCTCGATCAATGGGTGGTGGTCAATCCGGTCGAGTTCACCATCCCGGCCGGACAGACCCAGGCCGTGCGTTTCTCGGTGCGCCCGGCGGTGGACCTTCCGCCCGGCGAGCACCGCGCCATGCTGATCTTCGACGAAGTGCCGCAGCCGCAGCCGGCGGCGGACCCGAACGCCTCCGGCCGGCAGACGGCGCTGCGTGCGCGGTTCCAGTTCCGCAGCGCGATCTATTGCCAGGTGGGCAAGCCGGTGCGCACCGCCGATCTCGCGCGCGCCGAGGCCGACGCCAAGGGCCTGCATCTGCGTCTCGCCGCGACCGGCACCGCCAACACCCGGTTCGACGGCCAGTACCAGGTGTGGCACCGCGAGCGCTTCCCCGGTCTCGACCACGTCACCTTGCTCGGCAACCTGGCCGATCCCAAGCACGTCTTGCCGGACGGCGTGGTTGCGGCCGGCGGCCTGCCCGGACAGCCGGTGCTGCCCGGCGGCAGCCGCGATTACGAGGTGACGTTCGAAAAGCCGCTCGCGCCCGGCGCCTATGTGATCGCGCTGCTCGGCAATCTCGGCGATGAGAAGCTGTCGCGTCAGATCGCGCTCGCCGTGCCGGCGCGCTGAGCGGCCGCGCAGGCATGCCGGCGCCCCTCCTGCCGCGCGCGGTGCGCGCGTGCCGCCGCCGTGAGCCGCCGATGGACCCGGCGCGCGCCTCTCCGAACCGCATCGCGTGGCGTCTCGCGGCGGCCGCGGCGCTCGGACTCGTCGCGCTCTGCGCCGCCGCGCCCGCGAAGAATCTCGACGGACCGGACGTGCCCGCCTACCGCGAGGCGCAGAATGCCACCTCCGCGGGGTCGGCGCGGTTGCTGCTCGCGGCGCTCATCATCGACGGCCGCGAGAGCGAGCGCAGCGTGGCGCTGCGTCGCGGCGCCGGCGATGCCGAGTACGGCGTGTCGCTGGAAACGCTCGGCGCGGCGCTCGACATCATCGTCGCCGCGCGCGCCGACGGCAGCTTCGGCATCGAAACGCCGCTCGGCCACACCGAGTTCGCGCGCAGCGAAGTGACCGCGGATCGCGGCGGCAACTTCGTGCCGCTGTCGGCGGCGGCGAAGAAGCTCGGCTGTCGGATGCGCTTCGACGAGGCCGAATTCGCGCTCGTCGTCGATACGCCGTGGCGCGACCTGCGCGCGCAACCGCTGACCCGGGCGGCGGCGGTGCCGATCGACGTGCCGGCGCCGCGCGTGAGCCTGTCGCGCTGGCGCAGCGAAGTCACCGCGCAACGCGTGGACGGCGGCAATGTCTCGCGCTCGGCGATCACCGATCTCTCCGGCGCGCTCGGCCCGGGCTATTGGCAGGCGCAGATCCTCAACGGCTTCGGCAACCGGCCGATCATCAACGAGCTGGTCTGGGTGCTGGACGCCGGACGCGCGCGCTGGCTGCTCGGCCAGCAGCGCGTGGCGATCAATCCGCTGCTGCCGGGCTTCGATCTGACCGGCGCGCAGATGGCCTACACCAACGCGCCGGAGTATCTCTATGCGCAGGCGCCGTTGAGCGGCCAGCTCGTGCCGTATGCGGCGAGTCCCCTGACCGTGATCCGCGGCGAGGGGCCGCCGGGAGGCGTGGCCGAACTGCGCCTCGCCGGCCAGGTATTGCAGCGTCAGACCATCGGCCTCGACGGCCACTACGAATTCCGCAACGTGCCGGCGGCGCCGGGCGATACCGTGCGCCTGGAGGTGGCGGTCTACGAATTCCGCGACGTCGATGTGCCCACCCGCGTCGATCGGGTCTATTCGCAGGCGAGCAATCTGCAATTGCCGGAGGGCACCTGGCTCAGTTTCGCCGGCGCGGGCGCGAAAGGGCGCCGCCTCGACCCGACCGATCACAGCGGCGGCAGCGGCGGCTTCTATCAGTTCCGCTACGGCGTGTCCTCGGCGCTGACCGTGGATCTGGCCGCCGAAGGCATCGCCGGGCACGGCTACGGCAGCGCCGGCGCGGCGGCGAGTCTCGGTCCGCTCGGCACCGTCGCGTTGTACGGCGCGCGCAATTCGAGCGGCGCGGGCGCCTGGGAACTGCTCGGCGACGGCCAGCGCGACGCATGGTTCTGGCACGCCAACGTGCAGCACTTCGACGCCGGCTTCGCGCGCAGCGAAACCGGCCTCACCGAGACCGCGCCGCTGGCGAGCGATTCGAGCTACCTCGAAGCCGGGCGCAGCTTCGGCGCGACCGCGCGGCTGTCGGTGGTGCACGGTTCGCTGACCGATCCGGTCAACGGCAACATCGAATACACCGCGCTCGCGGCGGACTGGCGCCCGCTGCCTTCGCTCAGCCTGAGCGCGCGACCGGACTATCGCGGCGATTACTCCTATTCGGCGAGCTGGTATCCGATGCCGAAGACGCATCTGTCCCTGACCCGCTACATCGACCGCACCGAGGGCGCGGCGGAATACGACGTCAACGACGACTATCGGCTGATGGCCACCGCCCTGCACCAGAGCGGCTTCGGCAGCCGCGGCGGCCTGTTCCTGTCGCGCACCGCGTTCGGCCGCCATCGGTTGAGCTGGACCGTCGGCGCGCTCGGCGCCAACGGCGGCGCCGGCTATTTCCTCGAAGGCGCGCTGGAGCTCCGGCCCGGCCTCACCGCGCGGCTCGACGTGCTCGACGATCCGCTGCTGCGTCACACCGGCGCCGGCGGCACCACGGTCACGCTCGACGTGGTCGCCGATTTCGCCGTGACCGGCGCCGGGCTCGCGCGCGGCGGCTACAGCTTCGCGCTGCGGCCGGTCGGCGGCATTTCCGGCGCGCTGCTCGGCGAGCTGCCGCGCGGCATCGGTCGCGACGCGCTGGCGCACGTCGGCGTCAGCGTGAACGGCCAGGTGCGCACGGAAACCGACGAATCGGGCCATTTCTACATCGACGAGCTCAAGCCGGGGGTGTATCGCGTCAGCCTCGATCCCGACCGCCTGCCGATCGAGCTGTCCGGTTCGGAAGTGAGCCGCAACGTCGAGGTGCGCGCCGGCGCCACCACGCGCGCGGATTTTCATCTGGAACTGCGCCTCGGCTGCGGCGGCCGCGTGTTGGGTTACGGCGATCCGGAGC
>JAJPHA010000112.1 GCA_021325475.1 Rhodanobacteraceae bacterium
GTTTTTATGTCGGATCGTGAGGTTGGTACTGTCAAGTGGTTCAACGACAGCAAGGGTTTCGGGTTCATCAGCCGTGAGAACGGCCCCGATGTGTTCGTGCATTTCCGTGCCATTCAGGGGACGGGTTTCCGCACCCTGCAGGAAGGCCAGAAGGTGAGCTTCCGCGTCGTGCAGGGCCAGAAGGGCCTGCAGGCGGACGAAGTCACTCCCGCCTGAGCGCAAGTTCGCGCTTTTTTCACGCACCGGCGCTCATCTCGCCGGTGCGTTTTCCCCGCGCGCCGCGAATTCTCCGAAGCGTCCGGCGCGATAATCCTCGATTGCCTGCGTGATCTCCGCGGGCGTATTCATCACGAACGGGCCGTATTTCGCCACGGGCTCGTTGAGCGGCTTGCCGGCCACCACGAGCAATCGCGCCGCCGCAGTCGGTGCGGATACCGCAAGGCGCTCGCCCAAGCCCAGCACGCCAAGATCGCCACGCACCAACTCGTGCGCCGGCGTGGCACCGATGCGGGCCTTTCCCTGATAGACGTAGACGAAGGCGTTGTGCGCGGGCGGCAGCGGTAACGCGACCGTCGCTCCAATGTCGAGCCGAACGTCAAGGTAGACCGGTTCGGTGGCGATTCCTTGTACCGGTCCGGTGACGTCGCCGAGCGTGCCGGCGATCACGCGCGCGCGCGCGTCGGCGCCGAGTTCGATTTCCGGAATGCGCTCGGGCGCGATGTCCTGATAGCGCGGCGCGGTCATCTTGTCCGCCGCCGGCAGGTTCACCCAGAGCTGGAAGCCCCACAGCAAGCCGTTTTCTTGTTCCGGCATCTCGGAGTGCACGATGCCGCGCCCGGCCGTCATCCACTGCACGCTGCCCGCGCTGAGCAAGCCCCGGTTGCCCTGGTTGTCGCCATGCCGCATGCGGCCGGCGAGCAGGTAGGTGACGGTCTCGAAACCGCGATGCGGATGCTCGGGAAAACCGGCGAGATAGTCCGCCGCGGTGTCGGAGCGGAATTCGTCCAGCAGCAGGAACGGGTCCAGCATCTCCAGCGCCGGCTGGCCGATGATGCGCGTCAGCTTGACGCCGGCGCCGTCGGCGGTCGGGCGGCCGCGCACCACGTGCGCGAGCTCGCGGGCATGCGAATTTGTGGGCACCGTGTTCACCGGGGTTTGCTCCCATGGCCGAGTCGGACCGATACATGGGGGCACGCGCGCGCAATCGAAAGGCCATCCGGCCGCGCGCGGCATTCCCGCGAGATGGCGAGCGTTGCGCTACCATGCCCGCATGATCACGCTGATCGAGCCCGGCAGTCAGGATCTCGGCGGCTTCCTCGTGCGCCGCGCCTTGCCGCACCGACGCTGCCGGCACGTCGGGCCGTTCGTGTTCTTCGATCACATGGGGCCGGCACGGTTCGAGGCGGGGCGCGGTGTCGATGTGCGTCCGCACCCGCATATCGGGCTCGCCACCGTGACGTACTTGTTCGCCGGCGCGCTGGAACACCGCGACAGCCTGGGTTCGGTGCAGACCATTCGACCGGGAGATATCAACTGGATGACGGCCGGGCGCGGCATCGTGCATTCGGAACGGACGCCGCATGCGGAGCGTTCCGCCGGCCACGACGTGCACGGCATCCAGATCTGGGTGGCGTTGCCGCGAGCCGATGAGGCGACCGAACCGAGCTTTCACCACCATCCGGCGCGGACCCTGCCCGAGATCGAATGCGGCGACGTCCACCTGCGTCTGCTCGTCGGGTCCGCCTTCGATCGGCGTTCGCCGGTGGCCACGCACTCGGCGATGTTTTACGTCGCCGCGGATTTCGCCGCCGGCGGCACGCTGACCCTGGCGGCAGAGCACGCCGAACGCGCCGTCTATGCCGTCGACGCGCCACTGGCGATCGACGGTACGCCGTTGCCGGCGGGGTGCCTCGCGGTTCTGCCGGCACATGTACCGAGGGAAATCCGTGCCACGGCGCGGGCCCGGGCGGTGTTGTTCGGCGGTGCGCCGCTTGATGGCGAGCGCTTTCTATGGTGGAACTTCGTGGCCAGTTCGCGCGAGCGCATCGAATGCGCCAAGGCCGATTGGGCCGACGGCCGCTTTCCGCCGGTGCCGGGTGAGACCGAATTCATCCCGTTGCCGGAACGCTGACGCACGCCAGCGCCGAATCAACGGTACTGGCGATGGCAATCCTCGCAGACATTGCCGATGCGGGGCAGCGCCGGCGCCAGCGCGGCGCAGTCGGCGGTGGCCGGCACGGCGTCCAGCGCTGCGCGCAGATGGGTGAGGTATTCGCGGAACGGCGCATCGGCAACCTCGTCGGGATACACGGCCGCCTCGATTTCGCCGGCCAAGGTCCGCAGCGTCGCGAGGTGCGCCGGCGCGTCGTCGCAGCGTCTGGCGCGCACGCCCTCGCGCAGACTCACGTAGTGGTGCTGCAGCACGTTCATCAGGCCGCGCGGATAGGCGTCGCGCTGGCGCAGGGCGTTGACGACGCTGGCCGCGCCGATGGCGCCGATGACGACACCGAGCAGAAGCAGGATCAGGCTGCGCATGGTCGCTCCATGATGGCCGCGCAGCATAGCCGAATCGGGTCCGGGACGGGTGGTTTGCCGGGACGGTCGATGCCGGAGGCGAACGGTTCGGGCATGGCCGCGGCGTTCGACGGAGCGGGGCGGACGAATGCTAGAGTATACGCCCGCGAATTCCGACGTTCAGCATGGATCCTCGATTCGCCGGTATCGACCGGCTGTACGGCACGGGTGCGGTGGCGCGACTTGCGCGCGCGCACGTGGCCGTGGTCGGCCTGGGCGGCGTGGGCTCGTGGGCGGCCGAGGCGCTGGCGCGCTCGGGGGTCGGCCGGATGACGCTGATCGACGCCGACGATGTCTGCGTGTCCAACGTCAACCGTCAGGCGCACGCGCTCGAAGGCGCATTCGGCCGCGCCAAGGTGGCGGTGATGGCGGAGCGCCTGCGCGCGATCCATCCCGCGCTGCGCGTCGAACCGGTCGCCGAGTTCGTCACGGTGAACAATCTGGCGCAATTGCTGGATCGCGGCTACGACGCCGTCGTCGACGCCTGCGATGCGCTGCGCGTGAAGGTGGACATGATCGCGTTCTGCCGCCGGCGCAAGCTGCCGCTGGTGGTTTCCGGTTCGGCCGGCGGGCGCACCGATCCGACGCTCATCGTCTCGCGTGATCTGTCGCGCACCGAGCACGACGTGCTGCTCGGTCTGGTGCGCCGGAAACTGCGCGACGAATACGGCTGGACGCGCAATCCGAAGCGCTATTTCGGCGTGCCGGCGGTGTACTCGCGCGAGAACGTGCGTTATCCGCAAGCGGACGGCAGCGTGTGCCGGATGCGACCGACGTCGCCGGCCGGGGCGCTCAAGCTCGACTGCAGCGGCGGCCTCGGCGCGGCGATGCACGTCACCGCCACGTTCGGCATGGTGGCGGCCGCGCGCGTGATCGAGCGGCTATTGCACGACTGAGACCGGCGGCAGGCCGAACAGCCGCGCGCAATTCGCGCTCGTCGCCCGGGCGATGTCGGTCGCGTCCGCGCCGCGCAGCGCGGCGACCGCGGCGCAGACCTCGGCCAGCCGCGCCGGTTCGTTGCGCGCACCCTGGTATCCGTGCAGCGGCTGGTCGGGCGCGTCGGTCTCGAGCAGCAGGAATTCGAGCGGCATCGCTGTGACGATCTCGCGCAGGCGTCGCGCGCGCGGATAGGTGATCGGCCCGCCGATGCCGAGGCAGAATCCCATTTTCCACAATTGCCGCGCCTGCTCCAGACTCCCGGAAAAGCTGTGCACCACGCCGCCTTCCACGCCGGCGGCGCGCAGCATGCCGATGACGGCGTCGAGTGCGCGCCGCGCGTGCAGGATCACCGGCAGGTCGAAATCCCGCGCCAGTTCGAGCTGGCGGCGGAAGCAGTCGCGCTGCGCGTCGGCATCGAGTCCGGGCACGTGGAAATCGAGGCCGCATTCGCCGACCGCCACCGGACGTTCGCGTTCGATCCAGCGGGCCAGCTCGGCGAGGTGCTCGGTGCGGTGCTCGGCGAGATACATCGGGTGCAGGCCGTAGGCGGGGAACAGGCCCGGCTCGGCGCGGCACAGCGCGCGCAGTTTGGCGAAGCCGGCGGCGGCGATCGCCGGCACGATCTGGCGCGTCACTCCGGCGGCGCGCGCACGCGCCAGCACGGCGTCGCGGTCGGCATCGAACTCGGCGACGTCGAGGTGGCAGTGGCTGTCGATCAGCTCCACGGCCGCCGCCGGACCGGGGAGCCACTGCGCAGGTGCGGGTGCGTCGCCGCAGCCGAGAACTGGAACATGGGGATGGGCCTTTCCTACAGCAGCCACCATTGCGCGAGACCCAGGAACAGGCCCATGCTGACGACGTCGGTGGCAGTAGTGAGGAAGATGCTCGAGGCCATCGCCGGATCGGCGCCGAGCCGCTTGAGTCCCAGCGGTACCGCGGCGCCGGCCACACCGCTGGCGACGCTCGAGAGCGACAGCGCGGCGAGCGTGATGAGACCGAGCGGCAGCGCCTGCGGATTGTGTTGCAGATGGGCGATGGCGAACATGCCGAGGCCGGCGACGGTGCCGACCAGCACGCCGTTGAGCAGGCCGAGCAGGGCCTCCTTGCCCAGCAGTTTCACGCCGCGGCCATCGCGGATCTCGTTCAGCGTCATGCCGCGCAGGGTGACCGCGAGCGCCTGACAGCCGGTGTTGCTGCATTGCCCCGACAGCACCGGCAGGAACACCGCGAGCAGCACGATCCGGTTGATCGTGTCCTGGAACAGACCCACCACCGCGGCGGCGACGAACGCCGTGAGCAGGTTCAATTGCAGCCAGGGATGCCGGAACTTGAGCGCACGCGGCCAGGGCGTCGCGGTGCGCTCCTCCTTTTCCACGCCGACCAGCGCGCCGGCCTGCGCGCTGATCTCGAATGCCTGCTGCTCGAACAGTACCTGGCCGCGTACCTTGCCGATCAGGCGACCGTTGGCGTCGCACACCGGATACACCGGATAGTGCCGGGTGACCACCTCGCGCATGGCGTCGACCAGGCTCGTCTCCGGGCGCAGGAAGAACGGCTCGCGCACCATCACGTCGCTCAGTCGCTGCGCGCGATCGGCGTAGAGCAGGTCGCGGAACGTGACCACGCCGACCAGGCGCTCCTCGGCGTCGGTGGCGAAGATGTAGGTGATGAGCTCGCGCTTGACCAGCTCGCGCATCGCCTCGATCACGTCGGGCACCGGCGTTTCCGGGCGGAAGACCGCATGTGCGGTCTCGACCAGACGGCCGACGCTGTCTTCGGGGTAGTGCCAATCCTTCAGCCATTGTTCGCCCTCGCCGGAAAGCGTCGCCGCGGCGATGCGGCTGCGCCGCTCGGGCGCGAACTTCTCGAGGATGTCGATGGCGTGGCCGGGGCCGAGTTCGGACAGCGTCGCCGCGATTTCCGCATCCGAAAGCGATTGCAGGCGCTCCATCGCACCCTGCGAGTCGAGTTCGCGGATGCGGTCGCTCAGGCGGCGGAGAGGAACCGTGGCAGGCATGGGGACTCCGGAACGAGGTGCGCTCGGCTATGCTACCCGAGTCATGCGGGGTTTAGCGCCGGTTTCGCTGCCGTTCACCCGCCCTGCGGGAAACTTTCGTCAGCCCGCGCGGGGTTTCGCGCGGGGTGCCCGAGACAACCACGACGAGGATGACGTCATGCTACGCAATCACCTGCTGACCGTTCTGTTGTTGGCCACCGCGAGCAGCATCACGGCCTGCGCCGCGCCGCCGCCGCGGGAGCGCGTGGTCTATCACGAGGACAGCGACGGCGGTGGATACTCCTCCGGGCGCTACTGCCATTCCTGCGGCACCATCCGCTCGATCGACCAAGTCGAGATCCGTCAGGGCAACAGCGGCGGCGGTGCCGTGCTCGGCGCGATCATCGGCGGCGTGATCGGCAACCAGTTCGGCCGCGGCAGCGGCCGCGCGGCCGCGACCGCCGCCGGCGTGGTCGGTGGCGCCGTGGTCGGCAATTCGGTCGAGGAAAACAACGCCCGGGCGCGCTCCGGTTATGCCTGGCGCTTCCGCGTGGAGCTCGACGACGGCCGTTGGGCCACCGTGACGCAGTACGACAATCCGGGCTTCCATCCGGGCGATCGCGTGTTCGTGTATCGCGATCACATCGAATACCTGCGGCGCTGAGCCATTTCGACGCCGCGCGGCGTGCGCGGCGGCACCCTTCGCGCTAGCATGAGCGCGGGAGGGGTGCCATGGCCAACGCGCGTTCGCGCTACGACATCATCGCCGGCTATCTCGAGCACACGCATGAGGTGGGCAGCGGCTTGCTCTACGGCAAGCCGTGCCTGCTGCTGAACGGTGTGCCGTTCGCCGCGTTCGCGCAGGACGCGATGGCGTTTCGCCTGCACGGGCGCAGTCTCGCCCAGGCGCTGGCCTTGCCGGGCGCACGCGGCTGGGATCCATTGCGTGCGGATCGCGCCGCGCCGGGTTGGGTGTGGGTGCCGGTCGCGCAGTCGCTGCGCTGGGACCGCTTGGCGCTCGATGCGTTGCGCTGCGCGCGCGAGGCCGCCGAACGGCGCGTTTCCTATGCGGTTCCGACGTCCCCGCCGCCCGTCGCGGCGCCGCCGCCGTCCGCGCCGGCCAGTCTCGCCCAGCGCGCCGCGGCCGCACTGGCTGCGGGCCTGCGGACGCTCACATTGGCGCGGCCGTCGTAGCCGCCGTCAGTCGGCGCGGTAGAAGCGGTGGTCGCCGATGACCGCGAGCGGCGGTCCCTTCGCCCATTCCGGTTGCGCGGCGTCGGTGGCGAAGAAGTGATCCGCGTTGGGCACCAGCGCGATGCGCCAGCGCCGCGGCAGCAGCGACCATTCGGTCATGGAAACGCCGGCCACGAACCAGGCCTGACGCCAGGCGTCCACATCGCTGAAAATGTAATTTTTGTTCGTTGTGGACAAAGCAAATTGTCCACGCGCCGTCAGCACCGCACACAGCGAGGTGCCCCACTGGCCGCTCTCGCGGCGGCGCTGCGCCACCTCCGCCACCGCGATCTGGCCGAGCGTGGACTCGCCGCGCGCCTCCAGGTAAATCGTCGCCGCCAGGCACGCGCGGTCGCTCACCGGGTGCGGAAACAACGAGGCCAGCCAAAGGATCCAAGCCAGTTTCATGGTTGTCACTCGCATTGCAAAGAAACCCGCATTGCCGCCGCGGGCGTCGCGGCGAAACGCGCGCCGGCCCGTCGGAGGCAGCAACGGCGCCCCTGCGCCGTGTGATGTGGTTCCGGCCCGGCGTGGCCGCGGCCGAAGTTGTGGCGTTTCGGGATCGTTTCGATCCCGCGCCGGAGCGCACGTCCCGTGGGCTGCGGCGTAGGCGCCCCGATCCGGGCGCCGCGTCGGTCGGCGGTGGGCATCGTGGAGATCGCTGCCCGCCGCTCGGGTTCTGAAATCTGGCGTGGCGCGCCGGTTTCCGGCGCAACGCGGCGCGGATTATCGCATATCCGCTGGAGTTGTCACTCTAAAACGGCGGGGAAAGCTGAACGTTGCCCGAATGCGCAAGTTAAATTTGGGTAAAGTAGCGCTTTTTATACGTTTCCCAAATGGCGCAGAACGCGCAAAGTGGAATACGCGAGAATGCGGCAATCCGTCGCGCGGCGCGCTACTTGAAGCTGGCGAACGACTTCAGCATCTGCTCGGCGTTTTCGTATTCCTTGGCCGTCGCCGGCACGAACTTGGTGACACCGAGCTCGAACAGCAGCTTGGATGCCTCCGGATCGGCGTCGAGCTTGAGCAGCGCGTCGCGCACCTTGCTCTTGACCTCGTCGGGCACGTCCGGCGCGGCGCTCAGGCATTGGCCGGCGAATCGGCGCGAGGTCTTCACCGGCGTCAGGTTCGGATACTGATCCTTGAGCCAGGTCGGGATCATCGCCGCGTCGGCTTCGCCGGCGAACACGCGATCCACGGCGTCGCGCCACGAGGTGGCGGTGGAAATGATGTCCGGTTGCAGCACCGGGTTCGGATAGAACTCGACGAGCAGGGCATAGCCGAGACTCGGCGCCGCCATGGTGACGATGCTGTGGCCGACGAGACCGTTCACGCCCTTGTTGCCGATGTCGATGTTGCTGACGAGCGTGTAGCTGGTGGGCTCCGCGGTGCGCACCAGCGGCTCGAAATGCTGGTGCTGGATGCGGTAGTCGGCGAGGTGGGCCTCGTCGAAGGCGAAGTCGGTCTTGGCTCCGCTCTGCACGTCGCGCCAGTAGAAGTGGTAGTTGCGCACCGCGGCCACGCGGAACGTCTGGCCGGTGGCCTTGTCGAGGTAGCTCATCAGCGGCGCATAGATTTCCTGGACGCGGTCGGGCGGATACGCCGGCTCGATGCGCACGGTGTACTCTGCAGCGTTTGCTGCATTGTATACACCGGGCAGGGACGCAAGGACGAGACCGAGCAGGCGTGTGCGGAACGGGCGGAGCCTCATACGCATGGCGGATCCCCTTGTGGTCATTTTCGTCTTAGCATGAATCGGCGGGGAAGGCGATATGCAGCGCGCAAAACGCCGGCCTCACGCGAAGCGTTCGAGCACCGTCACCGTCATCGGCGTGTCGGCCAGACGCAGCCGCCCGGCCGCGGCGGCATCGACCAGGCTTGCCAGCGCCTCGCTGCCCTCGGCGTCGGCGCGTGCCGCGAGCACGATCACGCCGACCGGCTGTTGCGAGCTTTCGTCGTGCACCGACGTGCCGGGCGTCGGCGGCGCGCCGGGCACGCGCAGGCGATACAGGTGGCGTTTGTTGCCGCCCTTGAAATGCAGTCGCGCCACGACTTCCTGGCCCGGATAACAACCCTTGCCGGTACTGATCGCCCCGAGCCGGTCGAGGCCGAGCCACGGCGGCAGCAGTTCGCCGGCGAGTGCGGCGTCGAGTTCGGGCAGGCCGTCGCGGATGTCGGCGAGCCGCCAGCGATCCAGCGCGGCCGGATCCTCGTCGATCGGCGTCGCGTCGGCGGCGCGCACCAGCAGCCAGCGGGGGCGCGCACCGCGCAGTGTCAGCAGAGTGCCCTGCGGCGTCGCGCGCAATTCGTCCGCGGCTGGCGGGTCGGCGCCGATGGCGGCGCATGCAGCCGCATCGACGATGCCGGCGACCGCCGTGGCGGCACACACCCGCAACGTCACCCGACTGCGCAGCACGTAGCGCGAGAGTTCGGCGCAGAGCGCGTGCGTGTCGCCGCCGCGCAGCAGCAGGCGCAGCCGCTCGCCGCCGTCGCGCAGCAGATGAAAGAACGCCCGCACGCGACCCTGCGGCGACAGCCAGGCGCTCCACTGCCAGCGGCCGTCGCCGAGCGTGCGCACGTCGCTCGCGAACTGCGCGTGGGCGAAGGCCGGCGCGTCGGCGCCGGCGAGCTCGACGACGCGCAACGTCGGCACGGTGATCGGCATGGCTCGAGGGCGTTATACTTGGCGCTCGCAATGTAGGCGCGCGCGACGTTGCGTTCAAGCGCGCCGGTTGTCAGTCGCGACCGCCGACGGGTACGATGCGCACGCCCATGCCTGAGCCGACACCGCCCGACACGCCCGACCCGAACCGCAAGCCCGATGCGCCAGCCGCGCCGTCGGTCGAGCGGCCGCGCGAGATTGGCGGTCGCCCCGGCCCGGATCCCACGCGCTACGGCGATTGGGAAAAGAACGGCCGTTGCATCGACTTCTGAAGCCGACGAGCTCATCCGCAGGAATGTCCGCCATGCCGCAACTCGCCCGTCCGTTGTCGCCGCACATCGGCATTTATCGCTGGCAATGGACGATGACGTTGTCGATCCTGCACCGCGCCACCGGCATCGCGCTGGCGGTCGGCACGATCCTGCTCGTCGCACTGCTGCTTTCGCTCGCCGCCGGGCCCGCCGCCTATGCGCGGGTCCAAGCGTGCTGCGCCTCGCCGTTCGGGCAGGTCCTGCTGCTCGGCTGGACCTGGTCGCTCTGCTATCACCTGTGCAACGGCATCCGCCATCTGGCCTGGGACGTCGGTTGGGGCTTCGAGATCGCGCGCGGACGGCTGACCGGCTGGATCGCGATCGGCGCGAGCCTGCTCCTGACCCTCGCGATCTGGGCCTGCGTGTTCGTCCGCGGAGGTGCGGCATGAGCGCGCTCGAACTCAAGACGCCGCTCAAGCGCGCGCGCGGTTGGGGCTCGGCCCGGAGCGGCACGCGGCACTTCATTCTCCAGCGCGTGACCGCCGTGGCGCTGGTGCCGCTGGCGCTGTGGCTGCTCTGGATCGCCCTGCGGCTGGCGCGCGCCGACTACGTGCAGGCGCGCGCGCTGGTGCACGATCCGCTCCACGCGCTGCTGCTGACGGCATTCGTGCTCGCCGCGTTCTGGCACGCGCAGCTCGGCGTGCAGGTGGTGATCGAGGACTACGTGCACACGCGCTGGCTGGAAATCACGTTGCAGCTCGCGGTGAAGTTCCTGTGTGCGCTGGGCGCGCTGGCGAGCGTGCTGGCGATCGTGCGGATCGCACTTGGCTGACGATGTGACGGAATCATGCAAGCCTACAAGATCGAGCAGCACAAGTATGACGTCGTCGTGGTCGGCGCCGGCGGTGCCGGCCTGCGTGCCACCTTCGGCCTCGCCGAGAAGGGCCTGACCACCGCCTGCCTGACCAAGGTGTTCCCGACCCGCTCGCACACCGTGGCGGCGCAGGGCGGCATCTCCGCCGCGCTCGGCAACATGGGCGAGGACGACTGGCGCTTCCACTTCTACGACACGGTCAAGGGCTCCGACTGGCTCGGCGACCAGGACGCGATCGAGTACATGTGCAAGAACGCGCCGGCGGCGGTGATCGAGCTCGAACACTACGGCGTGCCGTTCTCGCGCACCGACGAGGGCAAGATCTACCAGCGTCCGTTCGGTGGCATGACCACGCATTTCGGCAAGGGCACGGCGCAGCGCACCTGCGCCGCGGCCGACCGCACCGGCCACGCCATGCTGCACACCCTGTATCAGCAGGCGCTCAAGCACGATGCCCGCTTCTTCATCGAGTATTTCGCGCTCGATCTGATCTTCGACGGCGAAGGCGTCTGCCGCGGCGTGCTCGCGCTCGACATGGCCGAGGGCACGCTGCACCTGTTCCGCGCGCATGCCGTGGTGCTCGCCACCGGCGGCTACGGCCGCGCGTATTTCTCCTGCACCTCGGCGCACACCTGCACCGGTGACGGCGGCGGCATGGTGCTGCGCGCCGGCTTGCCGCTGCAGGACATGGAATTCGTGCAGTTCCATCCGACCGGCATCTACGGCGCCGGATGCCTGATCACCGAAGGCGTGCGCGGCGAGGGCGGCTATCTCACCAACGCCAAGGGCGAGCGCTTCATGGAACGCTACGCGCCGAACGCGAAGGACCTTGCCTCGCGCGACGTCGTCAGCCGCGCCATGACCATCGAGATCCGCGAGGGCCGCGGCGTCGGCGAGCATGCCGATCACATCCATCTCAATTTGATGCATCTCGGTCCGGACGTGATCCACGAACGCCTGCCCGGCATTGCCGAGACCGCGCGCATCTTCGCCGGTGTGGACGTCACCAAGCAGCCGATTCCGGTGCTGCCGACCGTGCACTACAACATGGGCGGCATCCCGACCAACCACCACGGCGAGGTCGTGCGCAAGCGCGGCGACGATCCCGACGCGGTGGTGCCGGGACTGTTCGCGGTGGGCGAGGCGGCGTGCGTGTCGGTGCACGGCGCGAACCGGCTCGGTTCCAATTCGCTGCTCGATCTCGTCATTTTCGGCCGCGCCGCGGCCGAGCGCGCGGCCGAGCTGATCCGGCCGGGCGCGCCGCACAAGGCGCTGCCCGATTCCGCCTGCGACGCCGCGCTCGCCAATCTCGACCGCGTCCGCAATGCCAACGGCGGCACGCCGACCGCGGAACTGCGCCTGACCATGCAGCGCATCATGCAGAAGGACGCCGCCGTGTTCCGCACCGGCGAGACCCTGCGCGAGGGCTGCGCCAAGATCTCGCAGGCGTTCGCCGGTTTCGCCGACGTGCGCGTCAGCGACCGCTCGCTGGTGTGGAATTCCGATCTGATCGAGACCTTGGAACTGCAGAACCTGCTCGCTCAGGCCGTGGCGACGATGTATTCGGCCGAGCAGCGCACCGAGAGCCGCGGCGCGCACGCGCGCGAGGATTTCAAGGACCGCGACGACGTCAACTGGCTGAAGCACACGCTGGTTTCCGTCGACGCGAACGGCAAGACCCGTTTCGACTACCGTCCGGTGCATCTGAAGCCGATGACCGACGAGGTGGAGCCGGTGCCACCGAAGGCGAGGACGTATTGAGCAAGAGCAGGGCTGAGGGCTGAGGGCCGGAGAGTACGTTCCAAAGGGCTGAGCCCGCAGCCCTCCAACACGCGAGAAGACCATGGCCGAATTCACGTTGCCGAAGAATTCCAAGGTGCAAGAGGGGAAACGATTCCCGGCCAAGGCCGGCGCCAGGAACGTGCGCACGTTCCGCGTCTACCGCTGGAGTCCGGACGAGGGCGCCAATCCGCGCATCGACGAATACGAGGTCGATCTCGCCGCCTGCGGACCGATGGTGCTGGACGCGCTGATCAAGATCAAGAACGAGATCGACCCCACGCTGACGTTCCGCCGCTCCTGTCGCGAGGGCATCTGCGGCTCGTGCGCGATGAACATCGACGGCACCAATACGCTCGCCTGTACCAAGGCGATCGAGGATTGCCGCGGCGACCTCAGGATCTACCCGTTGCCGCACCTGCCGGTGGTGAAGGATCTGGTGCCGGATCTGACCCACTTCTATGCACAGTACGCCTCGATCCGGCCGTGGCTGCGCACGCAGAGCGCGCCGCCGCCGGATGCCGAGCGGCTGCAATCCAAGGAGGACCGCGCCAAACTGGATGGTCTGTACGAATGCATCCTCTGCGCCTGCTGTTCCACGTCGTGCCCGAGCTACTGGTGGAACGGCGACCGCTATCTCGGCCCCGCGATCCTGCTGCAGGCGTATCGCTGGATCGCCGATTCGCGCGACGAGGACACCGGCACGCGCCTCGACGAGCTCGAGGATCCGTTCAAGCTGTACCGCTGCCACACCATCATGAATTGCGCCCAGACCTGTCCGAAGGGACTCAATCCGGCCAAGGCGATCGCCGAGATCAAGAAGCTGATGGTCGAACGTCAGGGCGTGTGAATCCGACCGGCCGCGGTCCGATCCGCACCTGTTCGGCGGCGCGCGATTCTGGCAGGCTGGCGCGGTGATTCCGGGCGAGGAGCGGGCGGCGATGCCGATGCAAGCGATCTGGTGGCCGGCGGTGGCGATGGTGGCGTTGACCATCGCGGTGTGGTTGCGCATGTACTTCAGCCGCATCGGCGAGATGAAGCGCGAACGCATCCATCCGCAGGCGGTCGCGCTGTCGGCGCAGATGGCCGAGCGTCTGAAGGACACGCGCGCCGCCGACAACTTCCGCAACCTGTTCGAGCTGCCGGTGCTGTTCTACCTGGCCCTGGTGGTCGCCGCGAGCACGGCGCAGGTGAGCGCGCTCACCCTCGCGCTGGCTTGGGCCTTCGTGCTGTTGCGGGTCCTGCACAGCGCCATCCATTGCACCTACAACCGCGTGATCCATCGCTTCTACGCCTATCTCGCCGGCGGCATCGTGTTGTGGGCGCTGTGGGCGGTGCTGGCGGTCGGTCTGCTGCGATGACCGCGACCGCGCGGCTGCGCTGGCGCTGCCGCCGCGGCATGCGCGAGCTGGATCGGCTGCTGTGCTGGTACCTGGACGCGCGCTACGCCGGCGCGGACGATGTGGAAAAAGCGGCATTTTCCACATTGCTGGAACAGCAGGATCCGGACCTGTGGGCCTGGCTGAGCGGCCGCGACGTCCCGCCGCAGCCGCACTGGCGGCGCATCGTCGATGAAATCCGCGCCGGCTATCGCGTTTGACTACCGGCCGTCGCGTTGGCTCGTCGCGGCGGTCGCTGCCGTGACGCTCGCGGCGTCGATCGCGATCCTGCAAAGCGGACTGCCGCTGGCGTTGCGCCTGGCGCTGCTGGCGGCGGCCGTCGCCTACGCGACGTATTCGCTGCGCCGGTTCCGGCGTCAGGCACCGCGACGCCTGGCCTGGCACGCGGCGGGGCATTGGCGCGTCGCCGACGCCGACGGCGGTGAGCACACCGCGGAACTCGCGCGCGCGGTGGTGCGCGGCGGCTGGATCGTGCTCGGTCTGCGCCGCCAGGACGGGCGCCGGCTGCGCGTGATTCTCGCTCCGGACAACAGCGATGCCGACACCCGACGACGCCTGCGCGTGCGTCTGGCGCGCGGGGACGATGCGCCGTGAAAAAAAAGCCCCGGCGCGGGCCGGGGCTTGGTGGTGACCGATGGGTCGCGGCTCAGTAGCCGAAACGGTACTCGGCGCTGACCGAGATCATGTCCGGATTGGCCTTGAGGCCGTTCTTGTCGGCCTTGTAGTAGTCGTAGTTGACGCCGACGCTCAGGTTGTTGTTGAAGTCGTAGCCGAAACCGGCCCCGGCGTAGTACTTGTTGCTGGTCTCGTCGACATAGATCGGCGTGGTGCCGACCAGGTACTGGCCCTTGATGTCGCCGCGGAAGAAACCGCCGCGCGCGCTCAGGTACCAGTTCGGCGTCAGATTGAAGTGGCCGTTCACGCCGAGCGTCCAGCCGCTGACCTCGGCCTTGGGAAAGCCGGCGTAGCTGCTGCGCGGCGCGAAGTTGCCGAGATCCGTGTAGCCGCCTTCGATGCCGAGCGCGACGTTCGGATTGAGCGCCCAGCGATAGCCGATGTTGACGTTGTAACCGGTGTCGTTGTCGTTGTAGGGGCCCTTGTCGAGGCTCGAGCGGCCGATGGCGCCGTTGACGAAGAATCCGCCGTTGTCGTCCGCGGCATGGCTCGCGGCGGGAAGCGCGGCGAGGCCGGCGACGGAAACGGCGAGTGCCAACAGGGTCTTTTTCATCTTGTATCTCCAACCAGGTTGAGTTTGAGGGGCAGCGCGCGTGCGCAACGCACACCGCGGCCGCGCGAAACGCAGCACGACCGTGCTGTCGGATTGCATATGGGGGACGATCGTTGCATTGCAAGGTTGCCGGGTTTACGCGGGATTCAGGAAGCTGTACGCGCGTTCAGGCGGACGCTCGGCTTGCAGTCGCCGGCGCGCTCAGGCACTCTGCGCGCGGCTCGGCGCGCGAGGCGCGGCGTCGGGCACTCCGCCGTCCCGGATTCGTCGATCCATGTTCCGCCCGCTCTAACTGTTCATCGGCTTGCGCTACACGCGCGCCAAGCGCCGCAATCACTTCATCTCGTTCATCTCGCTGGTGTCGATGTTCGGCCTCGCCGTCGGCGTGATGGCGCTGATCGCGGTGATCTCGGTGATGAACGGTTTCGAGAAGGAACTCACCGCGCGCATCCTCGGCATGTTCGCGCACGCCACGATCAGCGGCGTCGACGACAGCGTGCGCGATTGGCCCAATGTGGTCGCGTTGGCCGAATCCAGTCCGCACGTGCTCGGCGCGGCGCCGTTCGTCGAGCGCCAGGCGCTGCTGCAGGGCACGCGCGTCACCGGCGCGGTGATCCGCGGCGTGCTGCCGGAGGCGGAACCGCGCGTGTCG
Source organism: Rhodanobacteraceae bacterium (assembly GCA_021325475.1). Taxonomy (GTDB): domain Bacteria; phylum Pseudomonadota; class Gammaproteobacteria; order Xanthomonadales; family Rhodanobacteraceae; genus Rudaea. Next base: position 15,589 of record JAJPHA010000112.1, read on the forward strand.
GAACTCGACCGCAAGATGCTCAAGGGCCGGCTCGACGACCTCAAGCCCGGCGCGTTCGGCATCGTGCTCGGCAACGAACTGGCGATGCAACTCGGCGTCGGCGTCGGCGACAAGGTCACCGTGATCACGCCGGAGGTGAGCGCCACGCCGGTCGGCGCGATCCCGCGCTACAAGCGGTTCGACGTCGTCGGTATCTTCTCGGTCGGCTTCCAGGAATACGACGACGGGCTCGCCGTGATCCATCTCGACGACGCCGAGCGCCTGTTCCGGCTCGACGGACCGAGCGGCATCCGCCTCAAGCTCGACGACCTGTTCCGCGCCTGGGACGTCGGCCGCGAGCTGGCGCAGCGGCTCGGCCGGTTCTACCGCGTGCAGGACTGGCGCGAGGGTCACGCCAATTTCTTCACCGCGGTGGCGATGGAGAAGAAGGTGATGTTCATCATCCTGTCGCTGATCGTGGCGGTGGCGGCGTTCAATCTGGTCTCGACGCTGGTGATGCTGGTCACCGACAAGCAGGCCGACATCGCCATCCTGCGCACGCTCGGCATCGCGCCGGGCAGCGTGATGGCGGTGTTCATGATCCAGGGCATCATCGTCGGCGCCTTCGGCATCCTGCTCGGCGTGACCGGTGGCACGCTGCTGGCGACGAACCTGCCGGCGCTGGTGAAGTGGATCGAGCGCACGTTCCACGTCGAATTCCTCTCGCCCGAGGTGTACTACATCAGCGAAGTGCCGTCCGACATGCACTGGAGCGACGTCGGCTGGATCGCGCTGGTGGCGTTCCTGTTCTGCGTGTTCGCCACGCTCTATCCCGCGCGCCGCGCCGCCCGGACGCAGCCGGCGGCGGCGTTGCGCTATGAGTGACGGGAATGGGGAATCTGAAGGGCTGAGGGCTGAGGGCGAGGGCCGCACAGCTTATTCCGCTGACCGCTGACCCGATACACACCATGACCGCGAATTCCGCCACCGTCCTGCGCGCCGACGCCATCGCCAAGACCTACCAGGAAGGCGATCTGCGCACCGAGGTGCTGCGCGAGGTGAGCTTCGCGCTCGAGCGCGGGCAGACGCTCGCCATCGTCGGCGCGTCGGGCACCGGGAAAAGTACACTTTTGCACATCCTCGGCGGGCTCGACCTGCCGAGTGCGGGCGAGGTCGCGATCGAGGGGCGGGTGTTCTCGAAGCTGTCCGACCGCGAGCGCGGCGCGGTGCGCAACCGCGCGCTCGGCTTCGTCTACCAGTTCCATCATCTGCTGCCGGAGTTCACCGCGCTCGAGAACGTCGCCATGCCGCTCTTGATCCGCGGTACGTCGATCGAGGAGGCGCGGCGCCGCGCGCGCGAGCTGCTCGAGCGGGTCGGCCTCGGTGCGCGTCTGGAACACAAGCCGGGCGAGCTGTCCGGCGGCGAGCGGCAGCGCTGTGCGGTGGCGCGCGCGCTGGTGACGCGCCCGGCGTGCGTGCTCGCCGACGAGCCGACCGGCAATCTCGACGAGCGCAACGCCGCGCAGGTCTACGCGCTGATGCTCGAACTCAACCGCGAGATCGGCACCAGTCTGGTGCTGGTGACGCACGATCCGCGTCTCGCCCGGCGCATGGATCGCGTGCTCGAATTGCACGACGGCTGCCTGCGCCACGCCGGAACGACGGCCGATAACTGATCGGTCGCCGCGCGCATGGAATCGGGCAGCTCCACGCGCGGTGCGGATGGATGGGTGGCGCGATTCGGCGCGCGCCTCGCCACGCTGCTCCGTCCGTCGGCGGCGCTGACCTTGCTCGCCGGCGCGCTGGCCGTGCAGACCTTGCCGGCGCTGCCGCCGCGTGCGGTCTGCATGGTCCTGCTCGTCGCCGCGCTGCCGCTCGCGCTGGCGCATGGCCGCACGCGCTGGCTCGGCGTAGCGCTGCTCGGCGCGGCGTGGACCATGCTGCGGGCGGACCTCGCCCTGTCGCGGCGCCTCGCCCCGGAGCTGGAAGGCGCCGACGTCGTGCTGGTCGGCGCGGTGCACGGCTTGCCGCGCGTCGGCGAGGACGGCACGCATTTCGCGCTCGCGGTCGAACGCGCCGAACGCGACGGCCGCGAATTCGCTCTCGACGGCATCGTCCGCCTCGGCTGGTACGACGACGCGCCTGCGCTCGAACCCTGCGCGCGCTGGCGGCTGCACGCGCGCCTGAAACGGCCGCGCGGCATGATCGATCCGGGCGCGTTCGATTTCGAACGCTACGCGCTGGAGCAGGGCATCGTCGCCACCGGCTACGTGCGTGCCGATGCGGCCAATCATGCGGTCGACGCCGCAGCGTTCTGCATCGATCGCTTGCGCGCGCGCATCGGCGAGACCATCAGCGCCACGCTCGGCGATACCAGCAGCGCGCATCTGCTGCGCGCGCTCGCGTTCGGCGATCAGCACGCCATGGACGAACACGAGTGGGCGGTGGCGCGGGCCACCGGCATTCCGCATCTGATCGCGATCTCGGGGCTGCACATCGCGCTGTTCGCGAGCTTCGGCGTCGGTCTGATGCGGCTGCTGTGGAAGCTCGCGCCGCGGTTGACGCTGCGCTGGCCGGCGCCGCTGCTCGAGGCGATCGCGAGTCTCGCTTGCGCGGTGGCCTATGCGCTGATCGCCGGTTTCGGCCTGCCGACGCGGCGTGCGCTGGTGATGATCGCGGCGCTGCTCGTCGCCAATCTCGCGCGCCGGGCGCGCGCGCCGGTGCAGGGCCTGGCGCTCGCCGTGATCGCGCTGCTCGCCTGGGATCCGCTGTGCGTCTTGAGCGCCGGCTTCTGGCTGTCGTTCGTCGGCGTGGCCTGGCTGCTGTTCTGCCTCGGCGGCGCGCGCGAGCGACGGCGCTGGTGGCGCGAACTGGTCGTCGCCCAGGGCGTGGCGAGCATCGGCCTGCTGCCGCTCGGCATCTGGTTCTTCGGCCAGAGTTCGCTGGTCGGGCCGCTCGCCAATCTGGTCGCCGTTCCGGCGATCTGCCTGTTCATCCTGCCGCTGACCGTGGTCGCGGCCTTGCTGGCCCTGCTTTTGCCCGCGCTCGGCACGCCGCTGCTCGAGCTCGCCGGCGCGGCCATGCAGGCATTGTGGTGGCTGCTCGAGCGGATGGCGGCCTGGCCCGGTGCGCTGCGCTATTTTCCCGAACCGGATGCCTGGGCGCTGGCGCTCGCGCTCGTCGGCGCGTTCTGGCTGCTGCTGCCGCGTGGCGTGCCGGCGCGGGCGCTCGGCGCGCTGCTGTTCCTGCCGCTGCTGTGGCCGGCGCGTGCGGCGCTCGCCGACGGCGAGTTCGTGGTCGATCTGCTCGACGTCGGCCAGGGCCTCGCCGTGATCGTGCGCACGCGCGAACACGCGCTGGTCTATGACACCGGCGCGCGCTTTCCGTCGGGGTTCGATCTCGGCGACGCCGCCGTGGTGCCGGCGTTGCACGCGCTGGGTGTGACGCGGCTCGATCGCATCGTCCTCAGTCACGGCGACAACGATCATGCCGGTGGCGCCGCGGCGGTGCTCGCGGCGTTTCCGGGCAGCCCGGTCGAATCCGGCGAGCCGGAGCGCGTGCCGATCGCCGCCCGCCAATGCCTGGCGGGCGAGGCGTGGAGCTGGGACGGCGTGGATTTCCGCATCGTGCATCCGGCGCCGCCGCTGGCGGAGCGCGCCAACGACCGCTGCTGCGTGCTCGAGGTGCTAAGCGGCGACAGCGCACTGGTCCTGCCGGGCGACATCACCGCCGCGGTGGAGCCCGCGGTCGCCGCCGCGCTCGAGCCGGTGCCTTCCGTGGTGGTGTTGCAGGTGCCGCACCATGGCAGCAAGACCTCCTCGAGCGCGGCCTTGCTCGACGGCGTGCGGCCGACGCTGGCCCTGATCTCGGCCGGTTACCTCAACCGCTTCCATCATCCGCACCCGGACGTGGTCGCGCGCTACCGCGCCGCCGGCGCGACGCTGCTCGATACCGCGCAAAGTGGATTTGTGGAAATCCGCTTCACGCCGGAGGCGCCGCCGCGCGTGGTCGCGCGTGGGCGCATCGATCGTCATCCGTACTGGCGCGAGTGACGTGATGCGCGGTCGCAGTTCCTGAGACGGGTCTTACGTATCATGCATCACATGCCCGGCATGGAAACCGCCCTGTACGTCCACCGCGCCAGCCGCACCGAGGCGCTGGCCGGTCGGCTCGCCGAGCAGCTCGACGCGGCGCCGCCGCCGCACCCGCTCGGTGCGCCCACGGTGGTGGTGGCGCACCCCGGTTTGCGGCGCTGGCTGTTCGGCTTTCTCGCCACCCGCGGCACGCGCGGCATCGCGGCGAATCTGGACACGCCGCTGCCGTGGCAGTGGCTCGAACGCACCGCGGTGCGCGTGCTCGGCGAAGTCGGCGCGGGCTTCGCGGACTACCGCGCCGAACGCCTGCGCTGGCGCATCTTCCATCTGCTGCCGTCGCTGGCTACGCCGCGACTGGCGCGCGTGCTCGCCGGCGACGATGCCGAGCGGCGGCGATTCCGCTTGGCGTCGCATCTCGCCAGCCTGTACGCGCAGTATCTCGTCTACCGGCCGGACTGGATCGCGGCGTGGGAGCAGGGCGAGTACGCCCACGACTGGCAGGCGACGCTGTGGCGGCGGCTGCGCGCGACGATCGCCGCGCCGCACCGGGCCGAGCGCCATGCCGAACTGGTCGCGGCGCTGGCCGGGCGCGGCGACGGCGAGACCGCGCCGCTGCACGTGTTCGGCGTCAGCCATCTGCCGCCGGACGTGATCGGCGCGCTGGCCGCGCTCGCCCGGCATCGGGATATACATGTATACTTTCCCGACCCCTGCCGTGAGCACTGGGCCTATCTCGCCAGTCGGCGCGAGGTGCTCGCGCGCGCCGACGCCGCCGCGCAGTACCTCGAGATCGGCCATCCGCTGCTCACCGCGCTCGGCCGGCTTGGCCAGGATTTCTGCCACGCCCTGGAGGCACTCGAGGCGCACGATACGGACGTGGCGGAGGACGAGGA